>CABUJL010000030.1 GCA_902491915.1 uncultured Collinsella sp. | reverse complement strand
GCATATCGTCTCGACGCTCGAGCACGCCATCACCGAGGGGCGCCTGTCCCACGCCTACCTGTTCTGCGGACCGCGCGGCACGGGCAAGACCACCATGGCGCGCATTCTGGCCAAGGCGCTGCTGTGTCGCAATGCCGAGGCGGCGCGCGCCGAGGGTGCAAGCGGCTGCATGCCCGACGGTACTTGCGAGGAGTGCGAGCTCATTGCCGAGGGTAACCACCCCGATGTCTACGAGCTCGATGCCGCCTCCCGCACGGGCGTGGACAATGTGCGCGAGGAAATCATCAACTCCGTCAACTTTGCCCCGGTGCGCGGCAAGTACAAGATTTATATCATCGACGAGGTCCACATGCTCACAACGGCGGCGTTTAACGCGCTGCTCAAGACGCTCGAGGAGCCGCCGGCACACGTGATCTTTGTGTTGTGCACCACCGACCCGCAAAAGATTCTGGAGACCATTCTCTCACGCTGCCAGCGCTTCGATTTCCACCGCATCGGCAACGAGGATATCGAGCATCGCCTGTCTTACGTGTGCGAGCAGGAGGGCTTCGATTACGACGACGAGGCACTCGCCATTGTGGCGCGCCATGCCAAGGGCGGTATGCGCGACGCGCTTTCCACGCTGGAGCAGCTGAGCGTCTTTGGCAACGGTTCTGTGCATGCGGACGACGCCCGCTCGCTTTTGGGCGAGGTTTCGGACCAGATTCTGGGCGAGTTTTCCCGCGCCATTGCCGATCGCGATGTTGCCGAGCTCTATGGACTGATCCGTGCGCAGGTCGAGGAGGGCAATGACCTGCTGGAGCTGACGCGCGACCTGGTGGCGCATGTGCGCGACGTGTACGTTGCCTGCGTTGCCGGTGCCCGTGCCGAGCTGTTTGAGGGCGGCTCCGAGCAGGCCGAGGCGCTTGCTGCCGAGGCCGCTGCCTTTGGCGAGCATCCTGCCGACCGCCTGGCCCGCGTGCTGACGGTGCTCGACGATGCCGCACTGGAGATGAGGGGCGCGAGCGACGTGCGCCTGGTGCTCGAGATTGCCTGCACGCGTCTGGCGCGTCCCGAGGCCGATTTAACGATTGAGGCATTGGCCGAGCGCGTGGCACGCCTGGAGGCCATGATTGCCAACGGCGCCGTGCCGGCGAGCGTGGCTGCTGCTCAGGCCGCCGCGCCTGCAGCATCCGTACCCGCTGCTGCCCAACAGCCGACGCTCATTTCGGGCGCTCGTGCAGCCGCTCCGGCGGCATCCGCTGCCCCCGCTGCTACGTCCGCGCGCCAGGGCGGTATGCCTTGGGACCGCGGCGCTGCTGTTCCGGCTGCCCAGCCTGCGCCCAAGTCCGCGGCTCCTGCGCCGGCGCCCAGACCTGTAACGCCTGCACCTCAGCCCGTTGCGGCTCCGGCTTCCGCGCCTGCTGCATCGACCGTGTCGGTGTCCAGGCCCAACAACGCCGCCCAGGTTGCCGCCGCCGGTGCTGCCGAGACCCCCGCGGTTGAGGACGCCGGCGAGCTCCAGCGCAAATGGGCCGAGGTCGTCGAGCGCGTCAAGGCTCGTCAGGCCTCCTACGCAGGGCTTTTGCTCAACGCCCGCGCCACGGTCGACGACGGCTCCAAGCTCACGGTCTCGTTCCCCGCGGGTTCGACTTTTGCCATCAAGATGCTCGGTCGCGCCGATACGCAGTCGGTGGTCCTGCCGACGGTCTGCGCGGTCTTCGGTCGTCGTACCGTCGACTATGTCCTGGATGGGGGTGGCGCGCCGGCTCCTCAACATGAGGAGCATTCTCCATCTGCACGGGCTGCGGTATCTGCGGACCCGCAACCCGTGTCCTCGGTGCCCCCTGCATCCTCGAGCGCCAGCGCGACGCAGCCAAAAGCGGCGCCGGTAGCGGCACCGACCCCGTCGGCGCCTGAACCCGCTGCGCCCAAACCGGCTGCTCCGATCCCCGCGCCCAAGTCCGCTGCCGCGCCTGCGCCCAAGTCATCCGACCTGGCCAAGGCCCCTTGGCTGCGCTCCGACAACCCTGCCGGTGCTCCTGCCACGGGCAAGCTCCCGACCGAGCCCGCGCCCCGAGCGCCCGAGCGCGCGTCCGTCCCCATGACTCAGCCGCCTGCGCAGGCTGCGCCATGGGAATCCGAGCAGGTGCCCTACGACGATGCTATGGTCGGTGGTTTTGCTGCCGATGCCGGCGGGGACGATCTGCCCCCGTTCGACGTGCCGGGTGCGGCGTCCGCGACCAAGGCCGCTGCTGTGGCACCCGCAGCCTCTGCAAACGACGACGTCCCCGCCGCTCCCTGGGAATCCAATCCCGGTGCTGGCAGCCCCTTCGGCCATCAGGGCGCAGCCCCGAGCATCCCGCAGACCGAGGACGAGGCCAAGGCCCTCATCCGCAGCGTCTTTGGCCAGGCCACCATCTT
Organism: uncultured Collinsella sp.; assembly: GCA_902491915.1. Classification (GTDB taxonomy): domain Bacteria; phylum Actinomycetota; class Coriobacteriia; order Coriobacteriales; family Coriobacteriaceae; genus Collinsella. Next base: position 15,530 of record CABUJL010000030.1, on the reverse strand, counting down.
CAAGCCGGTGGAGTAGCTGCGCAGGCGGGTATACTGCTCAAGAAGAGGACCCCTTGTCCGGGCGCATCTGTATTTCGGACATGTGTAGTGTGGTGCCGCGTATGTCGCATTTGAGCAGACAGGTGCGTGACGGTCGGCCTAGGATGCTGAGGTCGATACGATACGTCGCATGGCTGTCCGTGTACTCGACTTTCTCGGCGTTAATGGTTGCTCCGATTGCCAAATAAACGCCTAGCTCGGCATCGACAATCTTGAAGTCCTTTATCTTGACCTTGAACTCTTGATAGAGGGACGGGCTGTTGTAGTAGACGGTTCGGGTTCCGTCGGTGCACTCATCGGTCGTCTCCCATTTGACGACGGGCTGGTCCGAGCTGGCTATCAGCAGTTCTGCTCCAAAAGCTATGGCATGGGTGATGACAACCAGCAATGCCCAGCCGACAAAGAGATAGAGAACCACATATGCAACGGGGTGTTTTGAGCGGATGTTTTGGAGCGCGTTGGGGGCATTCATGGGGCACCTCCAAATTACTATCTATGGCAATCAAATTATACCCTGCCGCCATGTGCGCCGCCTCGAGCAGCGGTTCGGCATTTAGCTATTTAGTGGTACGCATTAAATGTCGGATTCCGGCTCTACGAGATTTAGCTTTCAATATTATGCAGATGCGAATTATTCAACTTTGCATAATCTTGGGGGCGCATCACGCTCCAGGACATGTATATCGACTGAGGTAACACGTCCGCTCCGCTTTCTCGCCGCGCGCCGTGGTACGATTTTTGAGTTTGAAAGTCCTGCCGTGCTCCGGCTGCCCTTGCAGCTCGGCGTGCGGCCGCACGTAAAGGAGCCATCATGGCCGGTATGAACATGCAGCAGATGATGAAGCAGGCTCGCAAGATGCAGGAGCAGCTTGCCGCCGCGCAGGAGAACCTCAAGTCCCAGACCGTCGACGCCTCTGCCGGCGGCGGCATGGTCAAGGTGACCGTTAACGGCGAGATGGAGCTCGTCAACCTCACCATCGATCCCGATGCGCTCGATCCCGAGGACGTCGATATGCTGCAGGATATGATCATGGCTGCCGTCAACGAGGCCGTCCGCGGCGTCAACGAGCTCGCCAACAAGCAGATGGGCGCCATCACCGGCGGCCTCAACATCCCGGGCATGCCGTTCTAAGACACGCATATATATGAGTGCCAACCACAGTCTGCAAAAACTGCTCGATGAGCTGGGCCGTCTGCCGGGCATTGGTCCCAAGTCGGCCCAGCGCATCGCCTATTACCTGCTCGAGGCCGATGCCGAGGAGGCCCGCCGCCTGGCCGAGGCCATCCTGGAGGTTAAGCAGGAGGTCCACTTTTGCAGCCGTTGCTTTAACTACGCCACGGCCGACGAGTGCTCCATCTGTCAGGATTCGATGCGCGACACAACTCGTATTTGCGTGGTGGGCGAGCCGCGCGACGTCCAGGCAATCGAGCGCACGGGCAGCTACCATGGCCTGTACCATGTGCTGGGCGGCGTGATCAGCCCCATGGACAAGATAGGTCCCGAGCAGTTGCACATCCGCGAGCTGCTGGCGCGTCTGGGCCACGAGGACATCCACGAGGTCATCATCGCCACCAACCCCAATATTGAGGGCGAGACCACGGCGAGCTATCTGGCCCGCACTATCAAGCCGCTGGGCGTCGAGGTATCGCGTCTGGCGAGCGGCCTGCCCGTGGGCGGCGACCTGGAGTATGCCGACGAGCTTACGCTTGGCCGCGCCATCGAGGCCCGTCGCGCGATTTAGGTGGCGAGCCTGCCCCTGCCGTATGTTCTCCTCGCGACGCACGGGGTAGCCATAATTTCCCCGTGCGACTGTGAGTTTGTTGTGCAACAAAGATGCTTCGTATCCGCTTATCGCATGGATGCTTCCGCTCGCATCCTTAATTTGCCCATTCGTTGCGCAACCTTTTGGGTTCGCTGATACACTCAAATATGGATTCGAATGAATGCGCCGCTCCCGAGCGGCGTGTTTTTGTTGGAGGAGAACGCATGCGGCCCGGTGGCACTCAGATAAAGCGCGGCGCCGCGGTGCGCATGCGACGCCGACTGGGCTTGGCACCGCGGGCGTACGCACTGCTGTCGTGCTCGCTGGTGCTGGTCATAGCTGGCGTTTCTGCCTATGGCATGACCGTGCCGTCCATGATGCAGGCGCATGCCGCACGCGAGCCGCGCGTGGGGCATGAGGTCAAAAGTGATCTGGGCACCACGACTGGATATGCTTGGGCAAGTGTGGTCGCGCATATTGTGTTTGGCACCGACGATGCGGATGGCGCCGAGGCCCCGGACAACGAAGTTACGCTTGCCAATGGCAAAACCATCGTGCTCACCAACACCAAGATCATCGATCGGTTGTCCAACAATAGCGTGGCGGCAACGGTGAATAAGGTCGAGCAGCAGAAGGAGCAGGACGCCCAGCAGTCCGGAAAGCCCGGTAGCTCGGATACTTCTGGCTCCGGCTCGGATTCATCGAGTTCGGGCGGCGGCTCTGGGTCGGGTTCCTCTACCGGAGGGTCTGGAAACGGCGGCTCGACGGGCGGCAACACTGACAACGATGCAAACTCCGGTGGCCTTTCCGCTGCTGAGGAAGAGAGCATTCACAGTTGGCTTGTGACCAAGTACAACATGCTCGACGGCTATGTTTCTCGTGCCAATGACGTGGTCTCGACCTATAACTCTACGGGAGATCCCAGACCGTGCGACAGCCTGGTCGGGGAGATGTTTGTTATTCGAGCTGAGTTCGGTCGTCAGACATTCTCGCCCCGGTCAAAGTGGTATCAGCAGTATGCCAATCTGTGGGGCTGTTACACCAACCTATGTCAATGGGTCGGCCATTACGGCGATGATGACGTCGCGCTCGGTAACTTCAACAATAACGTGGCGGCGCTTGCCCTATGATGACCGATCTTGCATCCACCACACCACAATCGCTCGGTCGCGATCCCATGGTCGGCCTGCGCCTGGCGCGTGTCGACGGGTTTGAGCCGGCCATTGCGCTCGGTCAGGACGAACTGCCTGCCTATCTGCGTCGTTTTACGATACTGTTTGCCGACGATGCCACCATGCGCCGTGGCGGTATCGGTCGCGTGACGCGTGCTGTCAACGCCCAAGGCGAGGACGTAGCACTCAAACAGCTCATCTTGCCGACGCGCGATGAGTTTGACGACGATGCCGCCCATGAGTCGCTGGTCGCCAAGTTCAAAGCGGCATTTCGCGAGGAATATGAATGCCATCGCGCCCTTTCGGGCCTTAAGGGCTTTCCCCGCCTCTATGGCTGGGGCGAGGTTGACGGTGTGCCTGCAATTGTCATGGAATGGGTCGAGGGCGAGACGCTCGCCCGCTTGCGCTCGCGACTCGCCGTGGACGATGCCGGACGCCTATCGCCGCTTGTGGCGGCGCGTCTGGGTCGCGACCTGTTCGATCTGCTCTGCCGTATGAGCCTGGTGGGCGAGGGCTTTGTCCATCGCGATATCTCGCCCGCTAATATTATGGTGCGTACGGCGCGCCTGCCGCTTGACCGACAGCTTGCCGAGGGCACCTTTGACCTGTGCCTGATCGACTTTGGCTCGTCGCTGGCGCTTGAGCCTGCGTCGGCCGTGGCCGGTACCGGCGGCAAGGCGTCGTTTACGGAGCGTTATGCCACGCTGCGTCGCGCGACGGTTGCCTATGCCCCGCCCGAGATGCTCACCGACGATATTCCCGACCTGCGCGCTTTGCGTATGTCGCCGGCGATTGACGTCTATGCCGCGGCAAGCACGGTTTACGAGCTCATTGCCGGCGTCGTGCCATACGAAGCCGCGCCGAGCACTTCGGGCACCTCGGGTTCGCGCAAAAAGACGCGCGACATTGCCAGCCCCTACCGTCTCAAGACGGACACACGGCCCGACTATCCCATTGGTGCCCATGCGCCCGGTTGTGATTTGACTCAGCTGCTTCGTCGTGAGCCCGATGTGGCGCTCGCCGCGGCCGAGCAGGCCCAGCAGCTGGGGCTTGAGCCGGATTCCGAAGAGCTACGCGATGCGCTGGCGTTTGTCGATGCCCAGCTGTTCGACGTGGTGATGGCCTGTCTGTCCAGTCATCAAAAAGATCGTCCCGAGCCGGCGGCGGTCGAGGCGGCGCTCTCGGCGTTTTGTGACCACTATGCGCAAAATGTCGGTCGTTCGCTTCGCGGCGAGCCGCTCACGCCGTGCCCCATGGATGCGTCTGGCCGCGCGGTTCGTCGCGCGCTGATGGTCGGCGCGACGGTCGTCTGTGGCGTGGTTTGGGCTGTGGTCGTGGTTTCGGCCGCGCTGCTGGCGTCGGGCGCCCGCGTGACGGCGACTTTGGGATCGCTCGTGTGGTCTGGGTCGCTACCGAGTATTATTGCCGCACTGGCGTTGGCGCTGCCAGGCATAGCCGGCGTTACCGCGGGGGCACTTGCGCGCAATCGGCGCTCGGGGTTCCTGCAGGGTGTGCTTGCGCTTTCTGCCTGCGAGGTTCCGGTGCTGGTTGTGGCTGCATGTAGCGTATTTTCCCAACGCGCCGTGATGGGCGGCCTTGTTGCCGCTCTGGTTGCAACCTATACGCTTACGTGGTTTTTGCTTGCGATGGGCTTTGCCTTTGAACTTCCCGTTTCGGCACCACGACGCACAAAAGCCCAGATGGCGACTCCGCTTGCCGGTGGAGCCGCAGCTGCCCGTACTTTTGGCGGACCTGTCGAAGTATCGTCCGATTCTATTTCTACGACCAAGGAGGCCTAGGTCATGGCATCTCAAGTTGAGCTCACCCCATGCGGGGCCATGTTTGACATCTTTAAGCGCGCGGCGCATCTGAGCCATATCGAGCTGTGCGGCTTGGTGCTTTCGTCCCGTCCGCTCGCCGACGGCCGCAGCCCGCAGAGCCGAGCCGCCGATCGCTCTTGGGTTTCCCGCTTTATCGTTCGCGCGCCGGTCGGCACGCTTCAGCAGCGCTACTTTGCCGAATACGGTACCTCGGCTGCGCGTATTATGTCGCAACTGGCCCTGCGCCAGCGCAATCCCATGGACTCCACGGCTGTGATCAATATGGTGTGCGGTCCTGCAGGTGAACCGATGGTACGCGCGCTCGAAGAGTGCCACCAGGACACGAATCTCTATCGCAACGCGCTCGATCGCCTGTCCCAGGCGGCGGAACTCATGCCCGCCGAGCGCGCCGAGGCCGTGCTGGTGCTGTTTGTCGCCGTCGGTTGTTCGGCGGATGTGCGGTCCTCGGTGAACTATGCCATCGACTACGCGCACGCGACCTGTGGCGGAGGCACATCCACGCCGCGTTCGCTTGGCATGTCGCTGACTGCGGGCGAACGCGAACCCGCCCCGGCGCACCCCTTGGGCTTGCTGCGCGTGCAAAACAGTTTTGTCGTGAGCGCCCCGCGCTGGATTCAGCCGAGTGAGCAGGGTGTTGAGATTGGCGCGCTGGCCACTGGTGAGGGCGATATTACCGACGTCGGCGACGATGTCTCGGCCCGCCATGCCCATATCTGGTGCGATGCTCAAAATATCTGGCACGTCGAGGACTTGTCGTCCACCAACGGAACCGTGGTGGTAAACGGGGCCACGCGCGTCTGCATTCAGGTCGAGCCCGGCCGTTCCGCCCAACTCAATCCCGGCGACGAGCTCAAGCTCGGCGAATCCACTACCTACGCCATTCTCTTCGGTGCCCTCTAGCCGGCAGATAGGGACGTTCCTTTTCTCTGCCGGCTGGGGACACTCCTTGGCGCGCCAGAGCCGGTCGCCTGGGGATGGAGAGGCCATTTTGGCTCTTGGCGGTCAGTCGGGGCGAAACTAGAAGATCTTTCCGATTCGCGGCTGTTCATGCTTGTAGAGCATCTAAAACAATAGGATGTTATTCTGGAATATGCCGGGTGCGTGAACTTGCCTGTCTTAGCCTTAAAAAGGTATAGGGGAGTTTGGCTCAGGGGTCCCGTCTTGTTCTTCAGCGCAGTATTGTGGGACAGATTTGCTGAGATTGGCGCCTTACACCGCAGAGCGCACGGAAGGCTCTCGATTTGTGTTCTGGCCCCAGAATACAGGGCCTGATACTTACCAACTGTGGCATGGATGTAACATCTGTAGAAATCAACCCTTTTGTTGTCGACCTTTGTAAGAAGAACACTGCCATCAACTCTTTGGATGGCGAAACTAGGGTGCTTGAGGGGAGCCTTTACTCCCCTCTGTGAGATGACTCATGTTTTTCGCTTGTCGTTGTGAATCCTCCGTTACTGCCGATTCCGGATGAGATTCCTTATCCCTTCGTTGGGGATGGGGGACAATCGGGTCTGGATATAACACTTCATATTCTTAAGGGTGGCGATACGCATTTAGAGGAAAACACTAAATACTGCTAATAGGGGTGACGACGATGGCGCAGGGGCGACCCACGATGCTCGCATCAATACGTCGGCTACTTGGGGAATCAGGTCTAGATGCATGTATGATGATACTGTGCAGCTATTCAATTAGTCCGCGTTCCGAATGGGTGCGGGATATGGCGGCGACGTCGTATGCTTTTGCCCTGGCGCGATACTCAGGTATTTCTGAGGCGGTTGACGAAGTTTATACGCGCTATGCCGCGCAAGGCGTCCGGAAGTTTGCACATCTACATTACGGGCTTAGGTTTCTTCAAGCGAGCAGGCTGGTTGCGTTATTATGAGCGATTTTTCTAGTCTAGGCGACAAAAGGCAAAGGATTTGGTGGGTGTAAAACGAGGTCGTTTGCGGGCGGACGCTCCAATCTATTGTGGCAATCGGGCGGTTGAAAAAGATATTTCAATCGCCCGATTGCCAGATTCGTCGGAGGAGATGTCCGATTCCGACTCTCTTGTAGGAAGAGCTTGAGACCGTATTGGCCCAAGGCAATCTTAAAGCAGTCTCATTGGCAAATCTTCGCTCCTGTTGTGTTGAGGTGTAAGGTATCAGTGATTGATGTTTTGTGGCGGGTAGATTGGGGCCTTCCTTGATTCGATGCGTTCTCTCGAGGTTCATCAGAGCAAAAGGGGCTTTCGTCTTCATTGCTATCACGGTGATTGGAACCGCTCTCTCCTATGCCATGCCATACGTGAACGGAAAATTTTTAGATTTTCTTCTCGGTAACCGCAGCGAAAGAGACGCCGCACTCTTCGCACTCCTGGTTGCGTCAATAGGAGTTTTCTCCACCCTCTTTACTTATTTTGCAGGAACACTTTCCATTCGCATAAGCACGAGACTTTCCTTTGATCTTCTCAGGGAGGCCGTCTTGCGTTTTGAAAGAGACGATTACTTGGTGAGTCGGACCATCGATCCAGCCTATACAACGCAACGGATTATTTCCGACTCCAGCGTGGTCTCATCCTTCGTTTTGGCGAATTTCATCAGTGCGCCGCTGTCCATTGTAGCTATTCCCATCGTATTGCTTATCATATGGTCAATTGATTCAACTCTCGCGGTGTTTTCCATCATTCTCCTCATCGTGTATTTCTGTGTAATTACTGGGTTGAGGAAACTTTTGTATAGGGTCACGTATGAGAAGAAAGAGGCGGACAGCGCCTTTTACGCCGCAATTGCATCGCAGCTTAATCAGATTCTCAACATTCAACTGGCATCTTCGTACGGCAAGAGCGAACAAGCGCTCGACGCTGGGTTTAAGAGCTATTTTCCCAAAGTTTTGCGCTCCGGAAAGCTATCATATTCTCTGACATCGCTCGATGGTCTTTTCGCAGCGTTGTTTCAAGCGGTGATACTTGTTGTTTCCGGAGTACGAATCATTAACGGAACTATGTCAATAGGCGAGTACACTATCATCGGTACATACTTCGCGGTTCTCTTTAAGACTTTGAAAAGTATGATGTCATTGTTCAAATCCTATCAGGACGCCAAAGCATCATGGGATAGGACGGCTATCGCGACGAGGGAAAAGGCGAGATCGGGGTGGAATCGGACCGATTTGGCGAAACTTGATGGAATAAATGACATTTCGGTATCTGATTTGGAATTCTCGGTTGCCCTTCCAGACGGATCTGTCCGAGGGGTCCTCGGCGGGTTTTCTTTCAAGTTTTCCGGTCCTGGTACATATTGCATAGTTGGGGAGAACGGAAGGGGCAAGACATCGCTTCTTTACTTGATGCTCGGGCTATATTCATCAAAAGGCAAAGTAAAATACAACGGTGTGCCAATCGAAGAATGCGACTTGGATTACATACGTGCGAGAGAGATATCGTGCTGCCCACAGTCGTGCTTCGCGCCGGACGAAACGGTGAAAGAGCTGTTAGAGTATTTCGACACGCCCTTTTCTCCCTATCACCGGGGTGTAGATGACCTACCTTCGCTGGAAAACAGCGTGAAGGAGTTGCTCGGGAAACGTTGCTCCGCGCTTTCGGGCGGTGAGTTGCGCCGCGTGTACTTATGGTCGGCGCTTTCACGCAAGTCGTCAGTTTTGGTGCTCGACGAGCCCACGACTGGGTTAGACGCTGTAAGCCGCGCCGAGCTTGCGGCCTATGTTAAGCGCAACAAGCAAAGCCAGCTGATCATCATTGTCTCTCACGATGACGAGATGGTCGGCGCGGTAGAAGGGGTAGTGGATTTAGGCAGCATGTACCAGGGTAAATGCTGACAAGTGTAGTGCTACCCAACTGACAGAGATAACAAAAAAGCGATGCAGATGCACGTAGCATTCAGTCGGTTCGGACTCGGTGCCTTCACGCCATCGCAACGCTTTCAGATACAGTTCTCATTCTCTTGCTAAAGGAAACTTTAGTCTACGTTGTCTTGTCGAGACAGAGGTGAAGCGAAGTGTTGTCGCGACGTATCTTATTCCAGGTGGCTCAGTATCATCGTGAGAATCACACCAAAGTGTACTTACAATTCTCGTGTCCCACGGACAACATGAGCTGAGCATTGAGGTTCCACCCTTTGCTGCAACTACACGGGGTTGGACGGCAATGAATATGCCGGGCCGCATGCCACGCGCAGCGGGGGTCCATGCCCCAGTATGTTGCCTACAGCAGCCTCGATGTCCACGCACACATCATCTCTGCCTTCGTGTTCAATCCGTTTGCCGGAGAGTGCGAGGGTTACAAGGCCGTAGAATACGAGCCGAACAAATGAAATGCGGTATCGACGCATAGGATTAAACTGACGATTGCTTTGCACTGAGAATACGCTTGGAAAGCCGCTATGGGTGGCGGCCCGGGTTAAATAGAGAAGCCCGTCCGATCACTTTCATGTGGCGAACGGTCGGGCTTCTTATTCCACTTGCCAATGCTCGGCTCATATTGGAAGAAAGCTACGCTAATGTTTGCGTGACACTCCTATTTTCTCCGAAGAAAGAGTCGGATAATGAAGAATAGAATTAAAAAAGGTGCCAGATATAACCCAAGTATAAAGGCTAATCCAACGAGACCTTGCAATAATGGCATAACTCCTCCCAGACACGAGATTTTGGTATTTGTTCCCATCTTATTCTGAATTGGACCAAATAGTTCCTAGCCACAAAACTACTCGTCAACTGGATCGCACCAATCTGCTGGCAAAACACAGCTTGATTCTTTATCGACATAGCACCAATCCGCAACAGGGCACTCGGCGATGTCGTAAAAATTGCATATATCAACTCCAAGACAACAAGGCTCAACGGGAGGATGTTCATTTGAACCAACAGGATGGATATGCTTCATAACAGCTCCTCACCTTAATCCAATTAGAGACTACGTTTGATCAATGCCACAGTGATCTACAACGCAGATGCTGCCGCCATCCATGTCATAGTCGCAGTAATCGTATGCACCACAGCCATCTGCTTTATCATAAACAGTACAGATGTCAGTAATGCCCAAGAGGCAGTCAAAAGACATCGGCTTCACGCCTGCCTCGTCGCCACTTCCTGGATTAATCGGATGAATGTGCTTCACGACTACCTCCCTTTGAGTGCAGAAAAACCTCAATATTGTGTATAACAAACCAAGATGTCTAGTTCACCATATTTCTAGAATGGTTTCGGCGAACGTAGCAATAAGCTTCGCAGACGGTAATCAGAAGAACGAACACCTCCACAATGGTGACAGCAATGCGCTGAACCGCTTATTCCGATACAGTAGCGTCTCGTTGATTTTTCTCCTGCGAAGATGAGTGGCGGGAAATAAGGTCAAAAGCCATCTCATAGCACATTTTTCTATATTCACATGATGCAGGGTGTAGACTCTTGGGCAAGTAGCCGTGCTCGTCTGCAGCCTCCCAGCTACAGCCCCCACCACAGAAAGACCGAGCCCAACAGTCCGTACAGTCAATTCTTTTTTCGACACCCTGACTCCAGTTTTCAATATACCTAGTTTCGTCAATTCCGGTGACGATGTTGCCCATTTTGAATCGCATCATCCCGACAAACCTGTGACAGGGGTATACGTCCCCTTCGGGAGTCACGGAAATAAAACGCCTGCCAGCCCCGCATCCGACAAAGGCGATCCTGTTGCTCATAATCAAATCAACTGCAGTTTTCAATGTTCTAAACAAGGGCTTTTCCCCTTGATCAATCTGTTTGAGATATTGATCCGCCAAATCTATTAGGCCCGCCCTGATTTTGTTTAATGAGTGTTCGTCGAGTTTGATATTCTCATCGAATGAGCTCACGGGCGAGAAGTAAATCCTTCTGAAGCCCATCTCTTTAAACTGAAGATAGTCTTCAACAAGGTTACAGTTATTATTTGTTAAGGTCGCTCTTGCGCCGAAGGGGAACGACTCGGAAAAACGACGAACGTTTTTGTCGATATCGGAGAAAGAGCCGCCTCCCGTCTTGTACGGGCGCGATGCATCGTGCTTGCATCCTGTACCATCGAGACTAATCAGAACAGAAAACCCGTGCTCCTTGAAAGAATTCACAGCAGTGTCATTCAAAAGCGTTCCGTTGGTCGTAATAGAATAGGTAAAGTTTCTATTGGGGTATATTCTTTTTGAATAGTCGACCGTTTTCCATATCAGCGGCTCGTTAATCATGGGTTCCCCACCAAAAAAGACGATCGCAAGCGTTTCGTTTTCCGATGAACTTGCGACGAGGTAGTCGACCGCCTTGAAGGCTATCTCGTCTGTCATCAGCAGAGGAGACGTTCCATAATCTCCTTTACCGGCAAAACAGTAACTACAACCAAGGTTGCATGCATGTGAAACGTGGAGTTCGATGGATCTAAGTTTTCGAGGCGTGTCTTTTGTTAAGAAAGTCCGCTCAGACAATCGTTGATACTCATCAATGTCGTCTTCAAGTTCTGCTATGGTCGTTTGGTCGTAGCCTTTCGCAGCAAGTGACTTTGTTAGCAACTTCGAGTTGACCGTTCTTCCTGATGCTTCAAATATGCGAAGCGCATCTTCTGATGCTTGGTCAACCTGAAAGCAATTGCGAGTGACCTCATCGAAGCAGTAACGACGATCACTTACTGAGAAAAAATGCATACGTTCCTCAATTTCATGCTGGACTGGCACTAACCTTGTTTATTGTTGCGCAGCTATAAAAAACCACCAGCGGGGATTCGGTGTGCGGCCCAATCGGACTCCCAAAAGGTTCTATTTGAGACTGGCAAGCTTTGTGTTGTTGGCACTTCGACAGCGCTCTTTATTCCAACATGGAGCCTCGCAGTTTGAGTCGACTTGCCTCTGGAAGGTCCGATCTTAACTTGATTTAGGATGAAAACAGATTACAGGCGCGCTCCTCTAGAAAGAAAGGAAACCAATCGCCGCCTTTCACCAGGAAAGTTTTTATAGCCCACCTCGAGCAAAATGAAAGATGCGAGAGCGATTGGGGAACAACGCGAATCTCCCCTTTTGGGTGGGAGCGAGCCTTCAGCCACCGGCGAACGACTCGCCCTGGTCAGAATCTGGAAGTGGTGCCGGGCCGCTTGGGCCTCCCCGGTGACTTCGTGGGGCTTACCTGCCTGACGTCGAGGAGTACATCCGCAAGATTCGTTCCCTATGCCGTTTGCTCTCACGCCCGCCTTAGTTCCAAGTCGGGCGAGCCGCCGCGCTCATGCGACCCGTGGCGGCGACACGTCGACGCCGCGCTCGCTGAGCACATTTTCGGTCGCGGGCGAGCACGAGGTCGCGCCGGCGCATCCGCTGGGACTGCTGTGCGTGCAAAACGGCTACGTGGTGAGCGTCCCGCGCTGGATTCAGCCGAGTGAGGAAGGCGTTGAGATCGGCGCGCTGGCAACGGGGGAGGGCGGCATCACCGACGACGTCTCGGCCCGCCATGCCCATATCTGGTGCGACGAGTCTGGCGCATGGTTTGTCGAGGACCTGTCGTCCACTAACGGCACCGTGGTGGTAAACGGGGCCACGAGTGTGTGTATTCAAGTAGAGCCCGGCCGCTCCGCCCAGCTCAACCCCGGCGACGAGCTCAAACTCGGCGAATCCACTACCTACGCCATTCTCTTCGGTGCCCTCTAGCCGGCAGTTAGGGACGTTCCTTTTAATATGAGCAGGACATTGTCAAGAGGCAAAATCGGGCCTGGCCCCAACGATATGGGGTCAGGCCCTCTCCCTATATCAACCCGTCCGCGGCGACCTCGGCGTGTCTTCCCGACGCTCGTCTTTGCAGTTTAATATCCGCCCGTGGCGATCTCTCGCTGGGCAATCCGTTGCTACGGCTGAGGCTTCTTCGTCGAACCGACAGTCTGTGCACGCGTGTGGCGCCCTGGGCGCTCGCAGAAAAGGGACCTGAGGTTCGCCTCAACGGCTTCGGATCAAACCGCTTCCGGGGTGATCGGCTTATGTGCGGGGGACCGGCCCCCTACGCCTCCTCGGCCATGAGGCCGACCGCCCACACCCAGCAGGCGAGCTCGCGCGCCGTGGCCACGTTCGCCTTGTTGCCGTGGACCCCGCGCGCGAGCAGCGCCTCCCGCCTCTCGACCAGCCTCCGCACGCCCTTGGCGGCATGCCTGCGGGCGACCCGGTCCGGGGCCTGGCCCTTGGCGAGGTCCTTCGGCCGCCCCGAGCACGTCAGGTAGTGCCACGCGGCCTCGACCAGCGCCTTCCTCAGGTGTTTGTTGCCGGCCTTGGTGATCGCGCCCCTGCGGTCGCTCTCCCCGCTGGAGTGCTCGGAGGGCGTCAGGCCGACCCATGCAGCGAACGACCGGCGTTCCTGAACCTCGAGAACTCGCCGGCCTCGAACACGAGGTCGGCGGCCGTCGCGGTGTCGACGCCCTTGAGGCAGCGCAGGGAGTCGACCCTCCTCCTCCACCTGGGCTTGCGGGCCTCGGCCTCGACGAGCCCCTCGAGCCTCGCCTTCTCCTCCGCCGCCCGCCTGACCGCGTCGACGTAGTAGGCGAGCACGTCGTTGTCGGCCCCCTCCGCGAACCTAATCGACTCGATCCAGGACCAGTGCGCCCGGGTCCAGTTGCCCTTCCTGCGGCCGGTGGGCGTCCTCTCGTCGAAGGCGAGCCCGTGTCTGAGCAGGAACTTGGAGAGCCGCTGCTTCGCGCGCGAGAGGTCGTCCCTCGCGTCCTCGAGCGCCCTGGTCAGGTCGCGGGCGGCCTCGCACTCGTCGTCGGGGACCCACACCTCGACGACGTTGCCGACCGACAGCATGCGGGCGAGGAACTCGGCGTCGTTGCGGTCGTTCTTCCTGCGCCTGTCCGCGCTGGGCTTGATCATCTTCGAGACGGCGCCGACCACGCAGTCGACCCCGAGGCCGGAGAGCCTCTTCTGCAGGTCGAACCCCGTGACCCCGGATTCGTACACGCACCTGGCCTTTGGGTCCACGGACCGCACCCACTCCGCGACTGCCCCGGCGTCGTAGCCGAAGGTCGCGCAGCGCACCTCCCCGGTCATGACGTCGAGGGAGACTGCCTTTATCGAGCGGGCGTGGACGTCGAGGCCGACGAAGGTGGTAGTATCGAGCATGGGAGCCCCTTCCATGAATGCGGCGTGGCCGCCGCGGCTGAATTAGACACTCACCATTGTCGGCCTAATCCGCGGTCTTTCATGCAGCAGGGGCTCTCAATGTTTTTATGTCCTGCTCATATCGTCTCTGCCGGCACTTGGGGACACTTCTCGGCGCGCCAGAGCCGGTCGCCTGGGGATGGAGAGGCCATTTTGGCCCTTGGCAGTCACCCAAGGTAAACCTTTACCGCCCGCCTATATTTGCCGAAATTACACTTGACGGCGGGGTACAATAAGCCCGCATGCGGATTTCCGTTGCGGGCGCTTCCCATCGCCGGGGCGTGCCCGGGAGCATCCGGCATGCGGCCTTTGCGGCGCTCGGCCATGTGCAAGACGGGTAGCTGGGCCTGCGGTGCACAAGCGCCCCTCGCCTTGGCATGCCTTCTCTCCACGCCATGTGCCTGCTGCTCAGTCTGCCTGCCAGATGATTGGAAGCAACAGCGAAAATCCCATCACGCCAACATCCCGGCAATCGCCGGGGCCTGTATACCTATATGAGAGGAGAGGGGTATATGGCGCGTAAGTTTAAGTCTATGGACGGCAACGAGGCGGCCGCATATGTTTCGTATGCGTACACCGAGGTAGCGGGAATTTATCCCATTACGCCGTCCAGCCCGATGGCCGACCATGTCGACCAGTGGGCGGCCCAGGGTCGCAAGAACATCTTTGGCACCCCGGTCAAGGTCGTCGAGATGGAGTCCGAGGCAGGTGCAGCCGGTACCGTTCACGGTTCGCTGGGCGCCGGTGCTCTGACCACCACCTACACGGCTTCTCAGGGCCTGCTCCTGATGATCCCGAACATGTACAAGATCGCGGGCGAGCAGCTCCCGGGCGTCTTCCACGTCTCCGCGCGTTGCGTCGCTTCCCACGCCCTGAACATCTTCGGTGATCACTCCGACGTCATGGCCTGCCGCCAGACCGGTTTCGCCATGCTCGCCGAGGGCAATGTCCAGGAGGTCATGGACCTCTCGCCGGTGGCTCACCTTGCCGCCATCGAGGGTAAGACCCCGTTCCTTAACTTCTTCGACGGCTTCCGCACCAGCCACGAGATCCAGAAGGTCGCCATGTGGGACTACAAGGATCTGGCCGAGATGTGCGACATGGACGCCGTCCAGGCTTTCCGCGATCATGCGCTCAACCCTGAGCACCCGCACACCCGCGGCAGCCACGAGAACGGCGACATCTTCTTCCAGAACCGTGAGGCCTGCAACAAGGTCTACGACGAGCTCCCTGCCGTCGTCGAGGGCTACATGAAGAAGATCAACGAGAAGCTCGGCACCGATTACGGCCTGTTCAACTACTACGGCGCTCCCGATGCCGATCGTGTCGTCGTGTGCATGGGCTCCTTCTGCGACGTGCTCGAGGAAGTCATCGACTACCTCAACGCCCACGGCGAGAAGGTCGGCCTGGTCAAGGTTCGCCTGTTCCGTCCGTTCTCCATCAAGCACTTCGTCGACGTTCTCCCCGAGACCGTCAAGAAGATCGCCGTCATGGACCGCACCAAGGAGCCGGGTTCCATCGGCGAGCCGCTCTACCAGGACGTCGTCTCCGCTCTCTACGAGGCCGGCAAGACGGGCATCAAGGTCG
>CABUJL010000029.1 GCA_902491915.1 uncultured Collinsella sp. | reverse complement strand
CTTCGTTAAACGGGCGCTAGGGCGTCACCCTTACACCAACATTTTCGACGCGATCGCACGACGATGAACATGGTGAGCAGCGGCTTCAAGAACAGTTTGGTAATGTCGGGGATGATTTTCTGAAGACCGCGATCAACAAAGTACATGAACACAACGCCCAGTACGATTGGCACCACCGTGCTCGAGTAGTCATTCGTCGGGATGGGGATGCCAAGAAAGTCGAGACCCTCAGCACCGCTAATAGACGAGCTAATCATGATTGCGCCCAGCAGTGCGCCCATGATAGGCTGCATCTTCATGACGGCGGCGAGCTGATAGCCGAGGTAAACGGGCAGGAAGCTAAATGAGGCGCTGAAGATCGCCAGCAGAACCTGGGCGGTTCCGCTATCGGTGCTCAATCCACAATAATTGACCAGGAGATTCTTGATCGAAAGAATGAGTCCGCCAACGATGAGCGCCGGGACGATGGGCATGAATACCTGTGCAGAGACGTTCCCGAATTTCTCAATCAAGCCCATGGCGGTGTTACCGCTTTTAATGCCTTCTGCAAGGTCTTTGGCGGTTTGGGCATCGTCGGCAACCGTGCCACCGCCGACTTCGATTCCCGCGAAGTCGAGGAAGTCGTTGTAGGCCTCGGTGACGTTGGGGCCGATGATCACCTGAAGCTGGCCACCGCTGACTACTGCCCCGAGCGCCTGGTCAGCCGATTTGGCGAGCTGGAGATCGATGATCGAGGTGTCTCGTGCGTCGATGCGAAGGCGCGTCGCACAATGAGTTACCGATGTAATGTTCTCTTTGCCGCCAACAGCCTTTAGGACTGTTTCGGACATTGCCTGATATTTCATCTCTTTCTCCTAACCTTCCTGCTCCTGATACTTCGAGATAAGGTCTCGGTACCAATACCAGCTCTTTTTGGGGGTGCGCTCCAGATTGTTCTCGAAGTCGATATGGACAAGTCCGTATCGTTTTTCGTAGCCGTTGATCCAGCTATACAGATCCATCGTCGACCAGAGGTAGTAGCCCTCAACGCGCGCGCCGTCGCGCTTAGCCCTCATCATGTGCTCGATGAACTGGCCCAGAAGCTCGATGCGGTCATCATCGTGGATTATTCCGTCTGCGTCTGGTTGCTCATAGGCGCCATGTCCGTTTTCCGTAATAAAGATGCGGGGCGCGTCATAGCGCTCGTGGACATCCATGATGGTTGAATACATGCAACTTGGGAGTATTTCGCGGCCCCATTTATTGCGGGGAACATTGCTGTCGCGGGCGCTTTCAAACAAGGGCGCAATGCATTTTCCTTCGACCTTTTTGCTCGAACCGCCCTTATTGTTCGCCGAAACGGCAAGCTCTCCACCGTGCCAGTCGGTTACATACTCTCGGCAATACACGTTGAGTCCAATAAAATCGACTTTACCGTCTCTGAATTCTTCTACGTCATTTGGGGATCGATAGAGCGAGACGCCAAGTTTTTCAAGGATTTCGTCCATTTCTGGCGGCAGTTGACCCTGAAGTGCTGGTGCCAGAATCATGCGATTGGCGAAAAAGTCTGCGTATCGAAATACGTCATCGGGGTGCTCGGTTGCCGGGTCGAGTTCGACAACGCCGCCATCGTGGACGGCGCCGATGATGCCGTCGTAGCCCATTTGACGATATGCTCGGACTGCGAGTGCGCTTGCGCGCATCAGGTTGTACTGAAACTGCATGTACGACTGAACGTCGAGCGATCGATTGGGGGGATAGTTGCCCAACATGTTTACGCAGTAGCTGTAGAAATGCGGCTCGTTAACGGTAGCCCAGATTTTGACGCGGTCTCCAAAGCGCTCAAAGCAAATCTTGGCGTATTTGCAGAACCACTCTGCCATATCGTTGTTCAGCCATCCGCCTTTGCAAGCAAGCGTGAATGGCAGATCGTAATGGAACAGCGTAACGTTGGGCTCTATGCCATTTTCGAGGCAGCAATCAATGACCCGATTATAAAAATCGATACCCTTTTCATTCACTTCACCGATACCCGTGGGGATGATTCGACTCCATGAAAGAGAGAAGCGATAGGTGTTTTGTCCGCCTTCTTTCATCATGCGGATATCTTCTTCATAGCGATGGTAGAAGTCGCAAGATACATCACCGTCAACATGGTTGATGTTCTTATTGCTTGTGTGGTTAAAGAAATCCCACTCGCCAAGGCCTTTGCCGTCTTCGTTCCAGGCACCCTCGCACTGATAAGACGCCGTGGCGGAACCCCAGAGAAACGGGATGTTGTTCACGTTGCCCATGAATCCCCTTTCCATCATTCAACACGGTGGATACGTGTGGCGGAATTACGATTAAGATGACGTCAACTGATTTGAATCATAGGAGAACGACCAAAGCTGTTTGATTCAATAAATGAACTATGATTTCGAGGAGAGCGGAAAGAGGGATCACGTGAATATCAATGACTTCGATGTGCTCAATCGCATTAGCTCCATCATCAACAGCGAGTTTGGGTCAAACGATGCCGCCATCGCTCGATATCTCATCGCTCACATTAGGCGTTCGAGCGAAATCAATGTTGCCACAATAACCCGCGATGCATTCGTGACCCGTTCCGCTGTTCGTCGTTTCTGCAATCGATTGGGCTACCAGTCTCTTAGCG
The DNA here is from genome assembly GCA_902491915.1 of uncultured Collinsella sp. Classification (GTDB taxonomy): domain Bacteria; phylum Actinomycetota; class Coriobacteriia; order Coriobacteriales; family Coriobacteriaceae; genus Collinsella. Next base: position 15,691 of record CABUJL010000029.1, on the reverse strand, counting down.
ATTTGAAAGAATCATTTACTCAATCAGTCTTTCCAAGCGACTTAAGCCATCGAGAGGAGGAATTTGGCTACGAGGAGTACAGGGCAGAGCTCGACGTTCGCATGATCGAGATGTTCGCTGAGGTTGAAAGCGGCGTGTCCGATATCGCTATTAAGCACCTTGCCGACGAAATTGATGGCCATAAAACGTTGAAATCTGGTGCACCAATAATGTGAGCGCCAATCTCGTACGATTTCAGCAGGAAATGTTTTATGCGGGCAAGATAGTTCGCATAGTTGCTGGGGCTAACGTCGCGGAATTGAAAAACATGGGAGACGCTTCGCAGTCATTGATAATTCTCGTATCGGTCTCCGGGCTATTTGCGTCCCAGGCGCGTGAGTATCTTGATTGCCGTTCGGGCAGGAAGATTCTAATTACTGCGTTTAGCAACGATGACAAATCGAGGTCTTTTGACCGTGTATATCGTCTTGGTAATGCGGGAAACGGAATTGACCGACTCGGCGTTTATTCGAAATACGCCATGACCTATTTCTTCGACTTGCTATCGTCGTGTTACTTGAGTCGCTACCCCTGCACCAAGGGGGAGCCGCTCTATGGGTCTACTTTGGTCTGGCCCGAGCAGTAGCGGCTCTATAGTTCTCCCGTCTGGAGAATGAGCGTGGATAATCTCCGCTTTGGGCTTAGAGCCGCGCTAAAAGCGGGAGATTATCCACGCTTGAACGTGCCGTGGAAGCACGATCGTGACCTATGTAATAGTGCAAGAGGGTCGGTATCGAAGGTCGATGCTGCAGATGTACTCCATCGTGACAAAGTGTTCCCTCGTGAAATGTCACAAGCTTAGCCAAATCCACCGTCCTTCATATCCAAACTCAACAAAACCGCAGGTCACAGCTATATAGATACGCCCGGCACCGTGTATCTAGAGGTTTTCGTTGACAGCCCCCAAGGTTGCATCGTATTATCTTTTTCGTTCGCGGGGGCGGCGGTCCAAAAGACCAAAGGACCTGCGGATACTTGAACGATTGGGAGTTTGCCCGAGTGGTTAATGGGGACGGGCTGTAAACCCGTTGGCTCTGCCTACATAGGTTCGAATCCTATAGCTCCCACCCGTCAAGTGCCTGTATAGCTCAGTCGGTAGAGCACTTCGTTGGTAACGAAGAGGTCACCAGTTCAAGTCTGGTTGCAGGCTCCATCCGGCGGTGTAGCTCAGTTGGTTAGAGCACACGGTTCATACCCGTGGCGTCACTGGTTCGAATCCAGTCACCGCTACCATAGGTAACACGGTGGCTTCTCAATAGTATGTTGAGAGGCCACTATGGTATAAAGGCAAAGTCCCGTCCGGGGACGACCTGTTTAGAGGAGGGCTTTATGGCCAAAGAGAAGTTTGAGCGCACTAAGCCGCATGTTAACATCGGCACCATTGGTCACGTCGACCACGGCAAGACCACGCTGACCGCTGCCATCACCAAGGTTCTCTCCGAGACCGAGGGCTGCAAGGCTGACTTCACTGCGTTCGAGAACATCGACAAGGCTCCCGAGGAGCGCGAGCGCGGCATTACGATCTCCGTCTCCCACGTCGAGTACGAGACTGCTGCCCGTCACTACGCTCACGTTGACTGCCCGGGCCACGCTGACTACGTCAAGAACATGATCACCGGTGCTGCTCAGATGGACGGCGCTATCCTGGTCATCGCCGCTACCGACGGCCCCATGGCTCAGACCCGCGAGCACATCCTGCTCGCCCGTCAGGTCGGCGTTCCCTACATCGTCGTCTTCCTGAACAAGTGCGACATGGTCGACGATGACGAGCTCATCGACCTCGTCGAGATGGAGACCCGTGAGCTCCTCTCCGAGTACGATTTCCCCGGCGACGACATTCCCGTCATCCGTGGTTCCGCTCTGGGCGCTCTCGAGGGCGACGCCAAGTGGATGGACGCTATCCGCGAGCTCATGAAGGCCGTCGACGAGTACATCCCGACGCCTGCTCGTAACAACGACCTCCCCTTCCTGATGGCCGTTGAGGACGTTATGACCATCTCCGGCCGTGGTACCGTTGCTACCGGCCGTGTCGAGCGCGGTGAGCTCAAGCTCAACGAGCCCGTCGAGATCGTCGGCATCAAGGATACCCAGAACACCGTCGTTACCGGTATCGAGATGTTCCGTAAGTCCATGGACTTCTGCGAGGCTGGCGACAACGTCGGTCTGCTGCTCCGCGGCATCAAGCGCGAGGACATCGAGCGCGGCCAGGTTCTCTGCAAGCCCGGTTCGGTTACCCCGCACACCAAGTTCACCGGTGAGATCTACGTTCTGACCAAGGAGGAGGGCGGCCGTCACACCCCGTTCTTCGATGGTTATCGTCCTCAGTTCTACTTCCGTACCACCGACGTTACCGGTACGGTCAAGCTCCCCGAGGGCACCGAGATGGCTATGCCTGGTGACCACATCACCATCGAGGGCGACCTCATCCACCCGATCGCCATGGAGGAGGGCCTGCGCTTCGCTATCCGCGAGGGTGGCCACACCGTCGGTTCGGGCATCGTCTCCACGATCATTGAGTAAATTAGCTCTTTGATATAGCTGACTTAGAGAACCCGGCACTTATATGGGTGCCGGGTTCTTTTCTGCAATGGATATTGAGCCGTTGCTGGTGTCGAGAGGATCGACAATGGTCCTGGATGCACCGTCGATTAGATCTCCATGGCTTCATTGATGTGTTCCAAATATGAATGGATCCACCGAGAACCAATTGACTCGAGGTTTTCATTGACAGCACTTACGTGGAGCTGATAAAGTAACAACTCGTGCCCGTACGGGGCGGAAATGAAAGGTTCAGGATACATGCGTACTCTAGTTACTCTTGCGTGCACTGAGTGCAAGCGCCGCAACTATACGACCACCAAGAACAAGTCGACCATGCCTGATCGTATGGAGATCAAGAAGTATTGCCCCTGGTGCCGTCACCACACGCTGCACAAAGAGACTCGCTAGTCTCTAGTCACATACGCCAGTAGTTCAATTGGTAGAGCATCGGTCTCCAAAACCGAGTGTTGAGGGTTCGAGTCCTTCCTGGCGTGCCAGTCATTATTCCGTAAGCTCTCAATTGGGGGCTTACGGTTTACTCATGTATAAGCGCATTGCGCGGAGGTAACCCAAATGGCCAACAAGAAGAACAAGAAGAAGGCTCAGCAGCAGGCGCCTGCCAACAACGCTGCCGCCAACTCCAAGGTTGAGGCCAAGAAGGCCGTTGCCAAGAAGAACGAGAAGGCTGCGAAGTCCAAGAAGAACGAGAAGCCTGGTTTCTTCGCCCGCACCAAGAAGTATTTCGCTTCGGTCAAGTCCGAGATGAAGCGTGTCACGTGGCCCGATAAGAAGGAGCTCGTGAACTACTCGGTCGTCGTTTGCGCTTCTCTGATCGTCGTCGGCGTCGTCATCGCTCTGCTCGATGCTGGCTTTGGCGAGGCTCTTGCTCTGTTCTCTGGATTGAGGGGCTAAACCATGTCTAAGCGTTGGTACGTCGTTCACACTTACTCTGGATACGAGAACCGTGTTAAGTCCGATCTCGAGCATCGAATCGAGACTATGGGCATGCAGGACCGTATCTTTGATATCGAGATTCCTATGGAGCGTGTCACCGAGATTAAAGAGGGTGGCAAGCGTGAGACCAAGGATTCCAAGATTTTCCCGGGTTATGTCCTTGTCCGCATGGAGATGGATGATGATGCTTGGACGTGTGTTCGTAACACGCCTGGCGTCACCGGTTTCCTAGGCGGCAACGGCAAGCCCGCTCCGCTTTCCCGCGACGAGTACAACAAGATGACTCGTCGTCCCGGTAAGGGCGATTCGCCCAAGCGCACCTCGGTTGATATTGAGGTCGGTACGTCCGTCCGCGTCACCGATGGCCCGCTTACCGACTTTGATGGCAAGGTCTCCGAGGTTAACACCGAGGCTGGCAAGCTCAAGGTCACGCTGATGATCTTTGGCCGCGAGACGCCGGTCGAGCTCGACTTTAACCAGGTCGCTGTCATCGCTTAAGTTTTCGTCCGTTCGCGCGAGCGTGCTTCTTCTGTGACTGCTCATCTCAGGAGTGCTTCTAACACGTGCGTGCTTACGATATAGCAAGTACTTCACACTCGTGATTCGAAAGGAATGACCATGGCTGAGAAGAAGGTTGCCAACGTCATTAAGCTCCAGATTCCTGCTGGTGCAGCAAACCCTGCTCCTCCCGTCGGCCCCGCCCTGGGCGCTGCTGGCGTGAACATCATGCAGTTCTGCCAGGCCTTTAACGCCGAGACGCAGGACAAGAAGGGCGACATCATCCCCGTTGAGATCTCTGTCTACGAGGACAAGTCCTTCTCCTTCATCACCAAGACCCCGCCGGCGGCTCACCTTATCAAGAAGGAGCTGAACCTCAAGTCTGGTTCCGCTAAGCCCCAGGCTGACAAGGTTGGTCAGCTCTCCCAGGAGCAGCTCACCAAGATCGCCGAGATCAAGATGCCGGACCTCAATGCCAACGACATTGACGCCGCCAAGAAGATCATCGCCGGTACCGCCCGTTCCATGGGCGTCACCATCGCTGAGTAGCGATTTCTTATGGTAACGGCGGGTGCTCCGACCGGGGCGCCCGTTAAATGTGTGCAATAGGGCACACGATACGATGTGGGAGGGCTCACGCCCGTTTAACCACAGGAGGTAATGCACATGGCTAAGCATGGTAAGAGCTATAACGCCGCTGCCGAGAAGATCGACCGCGCCACGCTCTACACCCCCCTTCAGGCTGCCAAGCTCATCAAGGAGCTCGACACCGCCAAGTTCGACGAGACCGTCGAGGCTCACTTCCGTCTGGGCATCGATACTCGTAAGGCTGACCAGAACATCCGTGGTTCCATCTCCCTGCCCCACGGCACCGGCAAGACCGTTCGTGTTGCCGTCTTCGCCGAGGGCGAGAAGGCCCGTGAGGCTGAGGCTGCCGGCGCCGACATCATCGGTTCCGACGAGCTCGTCGCCCAGATTCAGAAGGGCGAGATCAACTTCGACGCCGCTATCGCTACGCCGAACATGATGGCCAAGGTTGGCCGCATCGGTAAGATCCTTGGTCCCCGTGGCCTCATGCCGAACCCCAAGCTCGGCACCGTGACCATGGACGTCGCCAAGATGGTCTCCGAGCTCAAGGCTGGCCGCGTTGAGTACCGCGCCGACCGCTACGGCATCTGCCACGTGCCCCTGGGCAAGAAGTCCTTCTCTGAGCAGCAGCTCGTCGAGAACTACGCTGCCCTGTACACCGAGATTCTGCGCGTCAAGCCCTCTTCTGCTAAGGGCAAGTACGTCAAGTCCATCTCCGTGTCTTCCACCATGGGCCCTGGCGTCAAGGTCGATCCCGCTGTCCAGCGTGACTTCCTGGCTGAGTAACTGCTAGTTACTGCCTGAGTACAGCAAGCATTGCTAAAGAAACCCGGTTCTGCCTTGTGCAGGACCGGGTTTCTTGCTATCGCGTCAAAAGCACCATAAAGGGGACAGTGTCCCCTTTATGGTGGTTACCAGGGTGTTCTGGCTGTTGAAGACTCGATGGCTTCGTGGCGTTTGAGCTCGCGGCGCATGGTTTGTGAGTTGAGCCAAGCTGCTTGCCAGCCGCGGATGGGGTAGTGCGTCTGGTCGAGCTCAAACTGCGTATAGCCGCAGGCGTTGATGATCGTCGTTCCACACACATGCTGACGCTCGCGCTGAAAATCGCAACCGTAGCTTTGGTGCACATGCCCGTGCACCATGTAGTCGGGATTCCAGGATTCGAGTGCTGTGTTAAAACACTCGAATCCTCGATGCGGCAGATCGTCCAGATCACCCATACCGGCGGCGGGTGCATGGGTAAGCAGAATGTCGCACCCGCCGACCATCCTAACCTTACGCGACAGCTTACGCATGCGCTTGGACATCTCGCGTTCGGTGTACATGTTGGCGCCGTCGCGATAACGCATGGACCCGCCAAGGCCCGCAATGCGAATCCCTCGGTACGTGTACACGCTGTCCTCTACGCAGATACATCCACCCGGTGCATGACGTGCGTAGCGGTCATCGTGATTGCCGCGCACGTAGATGAGCGGTTTGTTGATGACCGTAACCAAAAACTCAAGATAGTCCGGGTCCAGATCGCCGGCGGACAAAATCAGGTCGACTCCCTCAAAGCGTTCCTTGCGAAAGCACTCCCAAAGGCATCGTTCTTCGGTATCGGCTATGGCAAGGATTTTCATAGGGCAGGGACTTTCGGCTCATCGTCGAGCTGCGGAATGGTGCCTACCACGTTGTCCGCCAGCCAATTCATCTCGACAATCTGCGTGCTCGGCAGCGGAGGGAAGCCTTCGATCTGTACCACGCCGTTCTGGCTGTGGAGCTCGCCGCCAAAGGGGTTGATGGATCCCACAACAATGCCGTTGCGGAGCAACTGCACGAGTTTGCGCGTTTGGTAGGGTAGGCCCGGAGCGTAACGGATGTCGATAATGCCGGAGCTCATGCCATACCAGTAGTTGACAGCGCGCACTTGGTTGTCGTCGCTGGTCTCGTCCCACGTGCCGTGAAGAAGGCTGCGAACGATGAGCTCGTAGTAACGGCCCCAGTTCCATACGGGCATGGCGATGCCGGTGACTTTGCCGTCGACCAAGCGGTGAAGCCCGTAGGCCGTTGGGTCTTCGAGCGACTTTGACATGTCAGCGCCGGTCATGACGCTTACGCCTTCGCGGCACATGGCTTCGGCAAGACCACCGGCGGGAACATCGCCCCAGGTGAGGATGACCTGCGCGCGCGGGTCGAGCAGCGAGGCGCCAATCGCAAAGGCGTTGATCTCGCTGAGTGCGCCCGAGGCGAAGACCGACGCGTGGTAACCGATGCGGTGGTTGTCCGCCATGCTGGCCGCAAGGGCGCCCAGCAGAAACTTGGCCTCGTACATCTTGCCAAAGTACGAACGGACGCTTTGATGGGGAAGGCCGATAGAGCAGTTGAGGAACCGAACCCGGGGATACTCAACGGCAGCCCTGAGCGTGTATTCCATCAGGCGGTGCGAGGTCGAGAAGATGACGTTTGCTCCATGTTTGACAGCCGTTTCCACGGCGGCGTAGAACACATCCGGATCGTGACAGTCCTCGAACGCCTCGGTGCGCACGATACCGCCAAAGTGCTCATCGAGATACTGACGCCCTTGGTCGTGCAGGCTGTCCCAGCTCGACGTCGCACAGGGGAACTCATGGATAAAGGCGATGCGCAGGGGGTTGGCCGTCGAGTAGACGGTCTTGCCCATAAAGAAGTTGAGCACGCCAGAGGTGGACTTGGCGGGCGTCTCCTCCTCGTCGACGCTCGGTGCTTCGACAAGATCGACCTTGTCCTCGTCATTTTTGCCGGCAATAACCAGCTCGCGCCAGATCTTGCACAGGCGGTTTACGACGATATCCGTCGGCGTATCCAGCAGGCGGTCCTGGTTGTACACATTGAGGTAGACGAGCATGGCGTCGGCGGGCGTAATGTCCAGGTGGTCGCCGCCTGCGCGAAGGTAGGCGCGCTTAAAGAGCAGGAAGGTGTGGCGCAGGTAGTCGACCTTTTTCTGCGGCCATTTTTCGATAAGGTTCTGACCGAGCATCTTGGCGAGCGTCTCGTAGCTTCCCTCACGCGAGAACTCGATCTCGTATAGGGGGCAGACGCGCCAAAACGCGCAGAACTCGCCGTACAGGCGGCTTTCGACGGAATCCCATGTGCCGGGGTAGAGACGGGTGACCTTGGCCGAAACCGTCGGAGCGTCCAGGAATTTGAGGACACTGACGCGTTTGTTGCCTTCCTGGACATAGAACCGATGCATGAACTCGGTGACGATGATGGGGTCGCGATAACCCTCGGTTACCTGGATGTCGTAGAGGTTGGACCACTTGCGGGCGAACTCGGTGCCAAACGGCAGCAGGGGCATAAAGTTGCATGAAAAGGCGGACTGACGGCCCTTGGTAACCGTACCGACGACCATTTCGAGCGGAATGTCTCTCAGGCCGACATTCTCTCGCTGGCCTAAGGGGAGCTGGGCAACCAAGCTATCGAGGTCCGTGAGGTACGGATACTCGCTTTGACTAATGGCGCGTCGACGTCCTTGCTCGCCGCGCTTGCGTGCTTGACGGTAGGCCTCTTCCATGATGTTGCTCCCTTAGTCGTTTAAACAACTATATGAACCATGGTACCACGAATGAAAACCACAACAAAGGTGCCTGTCCCCTTTGTGGTGGTTTAGGCAATGATGGGGGCGATGGCGCGGATGCAGGCGTCGGCAGCGGTGAAAGTGGTGCTGTCGTCGCTGACGATAAAGATGATCTTGCCCTTAATGCCAAAGTCGCCGATCTCGCTAAAGAGCACATACGGCTCCTTGTCAAAGCCCGAGATGGGAAGCACGGCGGCCTTGGTGGCGCTGGTCAGCTCGTCTGCCAGCGCGTCGAGCGAGGCCCACTTGGACGTGTCCTTTACGGCAACGGGCACAGCCACGCGCCCAAAGGGCATCAAATGCACGAGCGTGTTCTTGGAGATGTTGGAGTTGGGGACGATGATGGTCTGCCCGCAGGCATCTTCGATGGTCGTGTGGCGCCAGGTGATGTCCTGGACCACGCCCGACACGCCGCCGACTTCGATATTGTCGCCAGGCTTGATGATGCCCATAAACGTAACCTGCATGCCGCCAATAAGGTTTGACAGCGTGTCCTGAAAGCCGAGCGAGATGGCGATGCCGCCGACGCCAAGAGCGGCGACGAGCGCGTTTGCGTTAATGCCAAAGCAGTTGTCGAGGATAAAGCTGCCGCCGATCATCCAGATGACGGCGCGTGCGATGTTGATGAAGATGCTCGATGCCGGAAGCGGGTTGTCGTCGCGATTGAGCAGGTGACGCAGGGTCTTGGATACGACTTTGGTGGCGACGGCGGTGCCTATCGCCAAGATGACGGCCCAGATGATGTTGTGGACCCACCGTTGCTCAAAGAAATGAAGAATCGGCTCAAACAATTCCATGTAGGGAAAACCTCCTTATGATCGTCCAACCATGATACCCACCAAGAAGCCCGTCCGATCAAATTCGGACGGGCTTCTGTGCTCGATATAAGGTTTACGCGGCGGGGCTGTAAGGCCCGGCGGTGTAGCTTAGCGTCGACGCTTCCAGATAATGCCGAGCATGATGACGATGATGCCGCCGATAAGGCACGCGCCAACTACTGCCAGCGTGCGGTCTCCCGTTGTGGCAAGCTTACCGGTCGTCTTCTTGGTGATGACCTTCGTGGCCGTCGTGTCCGTCTTAGGCGAGGGCTTAGGCGTCGGGGCCGGTGTGGGCGTGGGGTCCACGGCAGCGGAGCCAAAGCTGATGGTGCCCGCGAGCGAGGCCATCTTGCTCTCCCAGCTGTCCTGCCCGATCAGTGCCCTCAGCGCCGCCTCGCACGTGCCCCACTCGGTGTACTTGGTGGCGTGTGCAAAGGTGGGAAAATCGGTCGTGTTGGTAATGATGTAGTTGTTGGTGGCGACGGTATAGGTCTTGGCGGGGTCGAGCGTGCTGCCGTCTTTGGTGAGTGTGGCACTCACAATGCGCTTGCCTTCGGGCTGCGTCCAATCAATCGTCACGTTGATGCCGCCAAAGGAGAGAACGCTGCCAGAGTCATCGCGCCACTTGTACTTGTCTTGCGCCTCCTGCTCGGTGTGACCGGCCGCCACATAAGCCTGCTGAAGCTCGTAGCTGTCGTTGCAATCGTCGCTGATTTGTAGCGAGTGCTCGAGCGCTGCGAGGAAGTCCGCGCCGGTCATGGTCCAGGTCTCCACGGTGTTGCCGTAGGGCGAGATGGCGATGACGTTGCCGGCGGTCACGTTGCCCGCCGCGATGCCGCCGCGGATGCCGCCAGCGTTTTCGATAGCGAGGTCCGCGCCCGTCAGGTCAAGATAGGAGCTGCAAATCACGTGGCCGATGGTCTGGGCCTTGGTGGTGTCGCCCTCCTTGCTGGGACGGAAATCGGTGGTGCGCACCATTTCCCAACCATGCGTGCCTGCGGCGTCCTCGTCGTAGAAATAGTTGGTGGTGGATGTGCCGAGCACCTTGTTCGATTCGTTTTCAAAGTCCTCGTCGAGCGGCTTGATCTTGTTGCGGACGGCTTCAAGGCGGCTTTGGTAGTCGGAGCCCTTGTCGGGGTCTGCCAAAAGGTCGTTGACGTTCTTGGCGGTGTAGAGCTTCTCGTTGCTGTCGTCTGCAGGGACCGTGACCGTGTCGTCGTCGGTCGTCTCGGTGCCATTCGTGTCGTATTTGTACGGAATGGAAAGCAGTCCCACCTCGGCAAAGGCACTGCCCGCCTCGACAACGTGGATTGTCTTGCCGTCGGCTCCCGTCACCTTCTCGTTAAGGTTGATGTGCTCGTGGCCTGCGATAAGGGCATCGACGCCACGGAGTCGCGTGGCAAAGGTCTTGGCGTCGAGCGTGTGCGCGATACACACAACAACATCGCAGCCCTCCTTGCGCAGCTGCTCTGCCTCGGCATTGATGGCGTTCGCGGCACTCGAGAACGACGTACCCGCGACCAGGTCCGCGCGCAGCGAGGATTCCAGCGACTCATCCATGGCACCCACGACGCCGACCTTGATTTTGTAGTCGAATGTGGAGTGATCCTCGCTATCCTCCCAGGTGCGATCGAGCGTCTTCGTGATGCTCGAGCTCCATACGCCGCTCGTAGACTTCGCGTTCGCGCAGAGCATGGCGAAGGGCGTGCCGGTGGTGCTGTAGCCGGTCATGGTGCGGAGTTTGTTCGCGCCGTAGCTCCAGTCGTGGTTGCCCGGCGTGGTCGCGTCGTAGCCGTCTACATAGAAGGTGTCCATGAGCTCGGCGATGCTCTTGCCCTCGCTCATGGTGGCGAAGGACTGCCCGTGGAAGGTGTCGCCCGCATCGAGCAAAAGATCGGGGGCGCTGTTTTGGGCGCTATAGAGAACCGCCAGCCCATCAAAGCCCACAGTGCCGGTGCCCTTGCTTGCGTTGTAGCTGTACTTGTAGCTGCCGTGGATGTCGTTGGTGTGCATGATGGCCACGGAGCCGTCAATAGCGGCGGGCAGGTTCCCCGCGAAAGCGAGGCTTGGGATGCCTGCGAGCGCGCCGGCAAACAACGCGGTGGCTAACGCAAGGCGGGGGAGTCTTTTCATGGCAGTTTCCTTAGTCCTTAGCCAGAATGTCTGGTTGAATATCGGATTATCGACATAATATGCGAAAACCGCCGCAAGGGCGCCTGTCCCTTAGCGGCGGTTTTGACGTTTGCGCAGATAAAACCTGCCAAAATAAACCTGTCCCTTTTTGGTAGGTTTAGCTTAGCAGCATGCGGTCGTTGGCGAGCTCGCCGCCCGAGACCTCCTCGAATTTCTGCAGCAGGTCGGCCACGGTGAGCGACTTCTTCTCATCGCCCGCCACGTCGTAGATCACATGGCCCTCGTGCATCATGATCAGACGGTTGCCCAGACGGATGGCGTCGTTCATGTTGTGCGTGACCATGAGCGTGGTCAGGTGGTTCTCGTCGACGATCTCCTCGGTCAGGTTGAGCACCTTAGAGGCCGTCTTGGGGTCGAGGGCCGCAGTGTGCTCGTCGAGCAGCAGCAGGCGCGGCCTGGTGAGCGTGGCCATCAGCAGGGTGAGTGCCTGGCGCTGGCCGCCCGAGAGCAGGCCGACCTTGGCGTTGAGGCGTGTGTCCAGACCAAGGTCCAGGCGCTTGAGCAGCTCAACGTACTCGTCCTTCTCGGCCTTGGTAACGCCCCACGAAAGGCCGCGACGCTGGCCGCGACGCTTGGCGAGGGCCAGGTTCTCGGCGATCTGCATGTCGGCAGCGGTACCGCGCATGGGGTCCTGAAACACGCGGCCCAGGTACTTGGCGCGCTGCGACTCGCTCAGGCGCGAGATATCGGTGCCGTCGAGCTCAATAACGCCCGAATCGAGCGGGTACACGCCGGCGATCATGTTGAGCAGCGTGGACTTGCCGGCGCCATTGCCGCCGATCACGGTTACAAAGTCGCCGTCATTCAGGGTGAGGTCGACGCCGGTGAGCGCGCGCTTCTCGGTGACGGTGCCCTTGTTAAAGGTCTTCTTGACGTGCGAGAGCTTAAGCATCTGCCTCATCCCCCTTCGTGTAGGAGCTGCGGAGCTTATAGCGCTCCCAAACCACGGGCACGCACAGGGCCACGGCGACGATCACGGCGGAGAGCAGCTTCATGTCGTTGGCGTCCATGCCCAACTGCAGCACGATGGCGCGGATAAGGAAGTACACCACGGAGCCAAAGACGGCGGAGGCAAGACGGACGCTAAACTGCGTGAGGCCGCCGGGAAGCAGACGGCCGAGCACCTCGCCGATAACAATGGCGGCAAGACCGATAACGATGGCACCGGTGCCCATACCAATGTCGGCATACTTTTGGCTCTGGCAGATGAGCGCGCCCGAAAGGCCGATGAGGGCGTTGGAGAGCACGAGGGCGATCATCTTGGTGGAGTTGGTGTTGACGCCCAGAGCGCGGATCATGTACTCGTTGTTGCCGGTGGCTCGCAGCGCCGAGCCGATCTCGGTGCCAAAGAACCAATACAGGATGGCAACGATAGCCACGGCGAGCAGGATGCCCAAGATGATGGCAACGGTGGACTGCGGCAGACCGGTCATATTGCTGACGGCCGAGAACACGGTGCCTTTGGCAAGAATGGGCGTATTGGACTTGCCCATGATGCGCAGGTTGATGGACCACAGGCTGATCTGGGTGAGGATTCCGGCGAGGATCGCAGGAATCTCAAAGACGGTGGTCAAAATGCCCGTGACGGCGCCCGCGATGGCGCCGGCGCACATACCGGCCAGCACGGCGAACAGCGGGTCGACGTTGTTATTGACGATGAGCACAGCGCAGACGCAGCCGCCGAGGGCAAAGCTGCCGTCGCAGGTCATATCGGGAATGTCGAGCAGGCGGAACGTGATAAACACGCCAAGCACCATAATGCCCCAGAGGACGCCCTGCGAAACGGCGCCCTGCAATGCAATGAGCATGCTTCATACCTCCTAGGATAGGGTGGACACGTGATTCACCATAATAGCGGTAACAATGCATAGAAGAGTTACGGACAGACGTTTTGTTTTACCTGAAACAAGCAGGGCGGACGCCGGTCTACAGCGCCCGCCCCTGTGGCTCAGATATTGAATAACGCGGCTAAAGCGCGAGCACGGGCTCTAGACGCATGCCGCGTATGGCATTACGCGTCCAGGGCGGAAAGGTCGATGCCCAGGGCCTCGGCCATTTCGTCGTTCTTGACGACGACCAGGTCCTTGCTCGAGAGGTGCTTGATCGGCATATCCTCGGGCTTGGCCTCGCCCTTCAGGATCTTAACGGCCATCTCGCCCGCGGCGTAGCCCAGGTCCTCATAGTTGATGGAGAGGGTAAACAGGCCGCCGGCCATGCACATACCCTCCTCGCCAGTCACGAAGGGAAGCTTGTTTTCCTTGCAGATCTGGCCGACCTGCGAGGCACCCGCGGCGATGGTGTTGTCGGTGGGGGAGTACAGCGCGTCGACCTTGCCCACGGCAGACTCGACGACGGACTGAATCTCGTTGGAGCTCGAGACGGTGAAGTCAGTGTACTCGAGGCCCAGCTTGTCGAGCTCCTTCTTGGCGGCCTTGATCTGGACGTCGGAGTTGGACTCGGCGGTGCAGTAGAGCAGGCCGACCTTTTTAACGTCGGGCAGGACCTTTTGCATCATCTCGAGCTGCTCGGCGACCGGGGTGAGGTCGGAAGCGCCCGTGACGTTGGTGCCGGGCTTGTCGTTGTCCTGGACCAGGCCGGAGGCGGCGTAGTCGGTGATGGCACAGCCCACGATGGGGATATCGGCCGTGGCGCCGGCGGCAGCCTGCGCGGCGGGCGTGGCGATGGCATAAATCAGGTTGACGTTGTCGCCCACAAACTTGTCGGCAATGGACTTACACGTGGACTGGTCGTTCTGGGCGTTCTTCTGGTCGATCTTGACCTTAAGGCCGCTCTCCTTGATGGCCTTGACAAAGCCGTCGTTGGCGGCATCGAGTGCGGAGTGCTCGGTGAGCTGCAGAACGCCGATGGTGTAGTCGGAACCGGCGGCAGCAGAGCCGGAGCCAGAGTTGCCGCCGCATCCGGCGAGCGGGGCGAGCGCGAGCAGGCCGGCGGAGACCAGAAGGCTCCTGCGGCTGATGGTGATGTCCTTCATATCATTACCCCCAGTATAAAAATGGCTGGAAACACTGCACTGGGACAAAGTGCAAGTGGAACTATAGTAGCGCTGATGTCCATTTTTACAACAGCCTGGCGGGTTTTTTAATACAGAATCGGATGGGCGGTACGGGTAGTCGAATGGGCGGCGGAGGGTCTTATGCGGCGGAGGAGGCGTCGTCCTCGTCTAGGGCGGCGAAGAGCTTCTTGCCGTCGAGGAGACGTGTGGTGACGTTTCTCATTCGGCCAATCTCTACGGTACGCAACGTGTCATCGGCGCCTCGGGCGTCGTAGACCGTTCCCAGCAGATACGAGATGCCATCGCGCTGCCTGATGGCAAAGGGACGGAGTGTCATCCGTGCTGCTTCGGTTTCGCCACGCGTCGTGACGCTCGAAATATCAAAACTCACCGTGGTTCCGTGGTCGATGGCCTGCTCGACGAGCTCGCACGTGTCGATGCGCTTGATGGGCGTGCGTGTTGCCTTGGTAGCCTTGCTGCCTGCGCTTGGAGCAGGTTCGGGTGTATCGAGATAGCCGCGAACGTCGGCACTCGCCATGGCAACTAAGTGCTGCGCCATGCTCTTGCGGATGGCGATAGGCGTGGAGCGGTTGCGCATGACCATACCGTGGAGCCGGATGATCTCCTCGTCGGTGAGTGGACGGGTCAAGAGCCGATACCCCACGCCGCGCTTGTATTCAATCTCATATCCGGCATGGCGAAGCGCGGAGATGGCGGTGTAGATGCTGCGCCGCGCCGCCGAGATGGGCATGCGGGCGGGGTCGTCGGGATGGGCGAGGCGCCGAATCAACTCATCGGAAAGCATGGCCTTGTCCTCGCCGGTGTTTTCGCTTAATAGTTGCAGGATGCGAACGGCGCGATAGGCTGCCATCGAGGCGGCGCCCCTCGTCGTGGTGTCGTAGGTTTCAACAGCGGCTTCGGTCATCGTGCCCACGTCCTTTCCGTTTTGGGTGGTGACGGTATGGAGCCTAGGACGTGGGGCTTTCCCAGGGGCGCAGGGCGCTCTGGGCGGTCGGTAGTCGTCGGCAAACGGTGGGTCGAGTTTTCAACAGCCCTGCTCAACTGACCAAAAACTTGCCAAAAGCTTGACGGATGCTGTTGAAAAAAAGCGTCTCTCGACCGATGTCGAGAGACGCTTATGCGATGAGCGTTGGCGTGTGGCGACGCGAGCTAGCGTCCGACGATTAGAAGTCGGCGTTGCCCACGGTGCGCGGGTGCGGCAGGACGTCGCGGATGTTGCCCACGCCGGTCAGATACATGACCAAGCGCTCGAAGCCCAGACCGTAGCCGGCGTGCTTGCAGGAACCGTAGCGGCGCAGGTCAAGGTAGTACTTGTACTGCTCGGGATTCATGCCCAGGTCCTTGATGCGGGCCTCGAGCAGATCCAGGCGCTCCTCGCGCTGGGAGCCGCCGATAATCTCGCCGATACCGGGAACCAGGCAGTCGGCG
>CABUJL010000028.1 GCA_902491915.1 uncultured Collinsella sp. | reverse complement strand
CGGAAAGCACATTAAGTGCTTTCCTTTGCGTGCGGAACTCGCGACAAACTTAACCCCCGCCCTCAGCCCCGGAGACCCTCCCTGCCGTCACATTGTTCAATCAGTTTTGCGGGCGTGCGCCGCTGCGCGGCTAGCCCGCATGCTCCTCGGCGGGGGTGGTCTGATGGATCTTGTTGAACTTCCGCCTTTGGCTCAAATGGAAACGGGGGACGCATCTGCATCCCCCGTTTTTGTTGCGGTTAGTCTAGGTCAATAAACTTGGTGCTTAGGATCTTGCCGTCTTTGACGAGCATTCTGGCCATGGTGGGGCCTCGGGTGCCTCTGGGGTAGCTGGCGCTGCCCGGGTTGAGGACTAAGCAACGGCCCACTTGGGCTTCTTTGGTTACGTGGGTGTGGCCGTTGATGGCTACGTCTACGGATCCCACCGGAAGGTCTTCGCGGTAGTGGGCTACGGCGAATTTGAGGCCTTCGTAGGTAAAAAGCGCAAGACGGTCTACATCGGGGCCGTAGTCGCGGTAGTAATCGTTGTTACCCAGTACGGCCCGCACGGGGGCGATGGTGCATAGGTGCTCGTAGTCCATCTCTGACGTGAGGTCGCCGGCGTGGATGATCAGGTCTGCGCCCTCAAGCTCATCCAGGAGCGCAGGCGAAAGATAGCCGTGGGTGTCCGAGATGATGTCGATGCGCTTGGCGCTTGCACTGTTCATGGGATCCCTTCCGCAAAAAACGATTCGGCAGATACATACAAAAAAGGCCCCACGGCTCCGCAGACGATGGGTCTACAGGGCTGCGGGGCCAGTGTGCTAGAGACTCAGAGCCTTCTTGAGCGGCACGACGCGGCGACGCGAAACCGGAACGCGTTCGTCGACGCCCGTAATGCCCAGCTGGATGGCACCCGAGGGCACCGTCTCCACATCCGTGACGCACGCCAAGTTGACGATATAGCGGCGGTGAACACGGAAGAAGCCAAAGTCGCAGAGCTTGGCCTCAAACTGCGCCAGCGAGGTCGTCGACAAAAAGCGATCATCGACGGTATAGATGCAGGAGTAATCGTCCTTGGCCATGATAAAGCGAATATCGTCCACGGGAATGAGCACCTTGCGACCGCCCTTTTCCACCGGGATACGCTCGATGGTCACCTTGCTGTCCGTAACCGGCTTGGCGCGTTGCATGACCTTCTCGATCGCGCGATCCAAGCGAGCTTCTTCGACCGGCTTCATCAGATAATCGACGGCATCCACGTCGAATGCCTCGACCGCATGGTCACTATACGCAGTCACAAACACGATCGCCGGCGGATTTTTGAGCTTATGCAGCGCCTCGGCAAGTTGCAGGCCCGAGGCACCGGGCATCGAGATATCGAGAAACACGACATCCACGCGACTTTCCATAAGCATCTCGATGGCGGAGCGGACGCTCGACGCCTCCGTGATCGTGCCGATCTTGCCCGTTTGCTCGAGCAGGAAGCGAAGCTCCGAGCGAGCCGGCGCCTCATCATCCACAATCATCGCACGCAGCATAGGGATAAAACCTTTCGTCAACTAACTACGCCGGGCATCCGTCGCATGACGTTGAGCCCGTAGCCTTTTATTTTACTCTTGAATGTCGAAGATGCTCTCTGACAAATCAAGATGAAGGAGCACTTTGGTGCCCTTGCCCGGCGCCGATTCGACACGCGTATAGGAGTGCGGCCCATAAAAGCGATGGATGCGCTCCGAAATATTGTGCATGGCCACACCGGCGCCGCCACCCTGGGGAGAGCTGGCGTCGGGACGGGCAGAACGCTCGTCAAACAGTCTGGCGGCGGTACCCTCATCCATGCCCACGCCATTATCGGCCACGGCAATCAAGATTGCATCCTCGCCGTCTTGGTGAACGGTCACGTCGATCCTCAGGGCGTCGTCATCGCCCATACCATGACGTACGGCGTTCTCGACAATCGGCTGGATCACGAACGCCGGCACCAGCGTATCTTCCACGTCCTCGGACACATCGAACGTCGCAAGCACGCGGTCCTCGCCAAAGCGGGCCTTCTCAAAGGTAAGGTAGCGCTTGGTCTGTGCGACCTCACGCGAGACCGGAATAAGCGATCCCGAGTTGTCGAGCGTGGCACGATAGAACGATGAGAACTCACGAAGCAGTTCGCGGGCCCGCAGCGGGTCGGTGCGCGTAAACGATGCAATGGTGTTCAGCGTGTTGAACAGGAAGTGCGGGTTAATCTGCGCCTGCAGCGCACGCACCTCGGCGCGCGCCGTGAGTTCCTTTTGCACCTCGAGCTCGTGGATGGCGAGCTGTGTGGACAAGATCTCGGCAAAGCCCGAGGCAAGCGCATACTGGGTACGGTCGACGGCGCGCGGGGTCTTGTAGTAGAACTTGAGCGTGCCGACGGTACGATCGCCCACCTTGATGGGGGCGATAATGCCGGCGGGGACTTGGTTGTGCGAGCCGTCCGAGCCCACGACATCCACCATACGGTTGAACGACTGCACGATGCCATGTTCGATAACGTAGCGTGTGGCAAGCGTGTGGATGGGAGTATCGGGCAGCAGTTTTTCCTCAAACTCGCCCGCGCAGGCAAGCACGTTGTCCTCGTCGGTGATGGCCACCGTCATGGCGCGCGTCTCGGGCAAAATGCGCCGGCACACCAAACGTGCCGACTCCTGCGTCAGACCGCCCTTAATGTCCTCAAGCATGGCCGAGGCCACCGAGAGCGTCTCCTCGGTGTACTGGGAACGCACCGAATCGGGATTGAGCGTCAAAAAGATAAAGATGCACAGAAAGATGCATAGCAGCGCGCAGGCAATCACCGTGGCGATCGGCTCGATACCGGTCACCAAGGCAAAAATAAAGTACACCAGCACGCAAATGGCGCAGGCGACGGCAATGATGCGAAAGATTGATATTGAACTATCGCGCTGGGCGCGGCGGTCGATCATTCGGCCCCCTCCAGGATACTGATCAGTTGTGCGTCACGCCAAAGCCCGTCCATGATCTTGGGCCAAAAGCTCTGGAAACGCAGGTAGCTTGCAGCGTTTTGGCGCGCATAGGCCTTTGCCTCGCCGATACCATGGCGCCAAATGCGCAGGTAGCCCTCATGCTCGCGGGTAAACACGCTGCGGACCATAGCGGTCTTGCGCACGCGGTCGTCGAGCTCGCGCGAAATCCACGGGCCCGGGTAGGGCATGAGCGATGCCGCCGTAACGGGAATGAGCTCCTTTTGATGCGCGGCGAATGTCAACTTGGCCCGTTCGTAGTACCAACGGTATACATCCTGCATAAAGCGCGGTGAGCGCTTTTCGGACTCCGGAGGCAGATGGCGCACGGTCCACTCGTTATCGAACCACACGTCGTAGCCAAACATGCGCATGTTAAAGAGGTAATCCAAGTCCTCGCCGCGGGTGATAAACGGGTCAAAGGCCACACGCGTAAAGGCGCGGGCGTGCAGGGCCATCAGGCCGCCACACACGTAGTTGGAGCGCGAGATGCGGGTGCCCGAGAGCGCCTTTTTCATCCAACGGTTGAACTCGATGCGCTTGGTCCACCAACGATGGCAGATGCCCGCCTTGTCCGTGGGAGCCAGCGGTGAGCCGTCGCGATCGTAGAAATAACCGCTCTTGACCAAGATCGGCAAGCCCTGACGCGTCTGCTGCCCCAACGCATAGGTCGCGCGCTTCATAAAGTCGGCGTCGATGACAGTCTCATCGTCATCCAAAAAGATAACCGCGTCATGCCCCAGCACAGCGGCACAGGCTAGCCCCATGTTGCGGATGGCACCGTAGCCTCGCAGGCTCACGCACTCGCCCGAACCCTTGGGCGCGATCTGAGCAACCCGGTCTGCAATGCGCGAGGCCTGGGTGTTGGTGACAACGGTGACCTTGAGCGTGGGATGCGCGTCGACAATCTCGCGCACGTGCAGCGACACATCGGCTGTGGCAGAAACGGGACAGACCACCAAAAGGATGATGCGAGGGATGTCACGTACCTGCTCAAGCGAGGCCAGGCAGCGGTCGAGTTCGGGATTGTCGGCGTTGAGTCGCGTCGAATGGTCATAGGTGCCAGGGGCGTTTGCGCAAGCGTCATCGCCCGCCCAATACGTTGGAATCACGACTGTGGCGTTCATGCCTTACCCTCCCTGCAACACAAAAACGGGACGCCGCCAAACACAGGCGACGCCCCGCGACCTAGCTGATTCCATCATACCCACTTGGGCAAATCATTGCTCGCAAGTCGCAATGTTTATTGCGGATAACCCCAAAAGAGTACCGTGGACAGGCACAATAGCCGCTCGCTCCTATGCGGCATGCTCTGCCGCCCGAGTCATGCGGGACAGGCGGACCAGCAGCATAAAGCCAACGATCAGCAGCACGCCAATGGAAAGGACGCCCAGCGACGGGTTGCCGGTCAGCGAGGTGACGACCGACACTAGGAAAGTGCCCATGACGCTTGCATAACGACCGAAGATGTCAAAGAAGCCGTAGTACTCATTGGACTTTTCCTTGGGGATAATGCGGCCAAAGTAGCTACGGCTGAGCGCCTGCACGCCGCCCTGGAACAGGCCGACCATAATGGCAAGCACCCAGAATTCAAAGGCGGTCTTTAGGAAGAACGCGGCGAACAGCACAATGCCCATATAGGCGGCGACTGCCACCAAGATCATGTTGAGCGGGCCCACGCGTCCGGCAAGCTTGCCGTAGATGATGGCGGACGGAAAGGCCACGAACTGCGTGACGAGCAGCGCCAGGACCAACTGGGTCGAATCGATGCCCAAGGCCGATCCGTAGCTGGTTGCCATGGAAATGACCGTGTGCACACCGTCGATATAGAAGAAGAACGCGATCATGTAGACCAGCACGGTCTTGTTGTGGGCGATCTCGCGCATGGTGTGTCCGACCTCGGAGAACACACCGCCCACGATGTGGCCGATGGTGTCCTCGGGACCGCGCTCGCGACCGTACTTTTGCTTATAGGTGCGAATGAGCGGCAGGGTAAAGATGAGCCACCAGGCACCGGTGATGATAAACGACAGACGCGTTGCCAGCATGGTGGGGACACCAAGAGCGGGGCCACCCATGATGAGCGCCAGGCAGATGACGAACGGCACGGTGGAACCGATGTAGCCCCAGGCATAACCCGAGCTGGACACGGCGTCCATGCGCTCGTCGGTGGTAATGTCGGGCAGCATGGCGTCGTAGAACGTCATAGAAGAGTTAAGGCCGATGGTGCACAGCACGTACACGGTCAAAAATGCCATGGCGGACATTGGGATAGCCTGCGCCAGGCAAAGCACCAGGCCCGTGAGGAAGAAGCCCAAGAAGAACTTGATCTTGTTGCCGGCGTAGTCGGCAAGCGCGCCCAGAATGGGCATGAGCATGGCGATGACCAGCGAGGCAATCGTCTGCGCATTGCCCCAGGCGACCACCAGGTCGGCCGAGGAAGCGCCGGTATTGATGGCGTTAAAGTAAATGGGCACCACCGAGGTATTGAGCAGCACGAGGGCCGAATTGCCCACATCATACATAACCCAGTTACGCTCGAGCTTGGTGTATTTCATGGACAGGGACCCTTCGTATTCGCCCGATATGCAGTTAGCTCATCGTACCCCAATTGTCCAGAACCGCCGGTAAGGATTCGGCAAAGGGGCACGCACGAGCCCTATTCCTCGCGGTCGAACTCCTCATCGGCATTGAGCACGCGACCGCTGTAGTTGACGTGACTGGTCACGGCATCCATGTCACCGGTCTCGATAAAACGTGCGACCGTGCACTCGTAATCGACCAGCGCGCGATCAAAGACCTCGGGGAAACTCTCGTTCGAGACCTCGTCGGTAAAGGGATTCTTCCATGTCAGATGGCCCAGGTTACCGGTGCGCTCGGGCAGCTCCGTCGTCACGCGATGGGCAAGGCCGTCGAGCAGCGAGTAGTCGTGCACCAAGCCCTCAACCAGCGAGATCGCGCGCGTCTTTGCGGAGCCGGCCGGCTCAATCGCGCGGTAAAGTCGCTGCATATTGGCAACGGCAGCACCGTACTCCCCCGCCGGAATGTCAATGCCATACACGCGTCCGGCAACATAGCTCATCAGCACGCCGGCCACGCGATTGATGCGATCGGTGGTGACGATCTCGCCCGCCGGCGGGTAATCGTCGACCGTAGCGCCATCGCGTTTAAGCTGCAGCATCAGTACATCCAGGTCGCTCTCGATCACGGCATGGACCTGACTGCTCGAATCCTCAAGCTCTGAGTCGGATTCCACGATGCCAAACTGCTGCTCATAGACAAAGGGGTGGGCGTTGCGGTCGAGCACGTAATGAGACAGCAGGCCCAGCGCAAAGGCGCGACCCAAGCTGGCGTCGCGCGGCAGCAGATGCGACACGCCGTCGCGCAGGCACGCGAACTGGCGAGACATACGCGACCGATGCATAACCTGCGCCAGCAGCGTGCAGTCGGAAACACGCGGTGTCAGAATGTGAAAGAAAAACGGGTCGGGGCCTTGGTTGCCCAAGATAAAGGCAATGCGCTCTTCATCGGACGTGATGACGCCCTGCGGAAGACGGTCGATGCTTTCCTCGCCAAACAGATGATGGGTGATAAGCGCGGGCATAATGATCCTTTCGATTTCATTCGATGCCACCCATTATGCCCACCGCGCGCCCATGCCAAACCTGCGATGGTAAACGACGGCATGCAGACCGTCTACGCAAGCCCCAGGTGCGACTTGACCTCGGCGGCACGACGACGGGACACCGGTACCGTCGAGTTCACGCGGTCGAGCCTGAGCTCCATCAACCCCGTGGAGCCGATCTCAACATTGTGCACGTCTTCCAAATTGACCAGATAGCTGCGATGAACGCGAATAAAGCCCTCGGAGCCCAAGCGACGTTCGAGCGAAGAGATCGACTCATTGATCAGGTACGTTCCCTCGGCGCAGATGGCGTTGCAAAAATCGGCGCGCGCCTCAAAGTAGCAGACGTCTGCGGCGGGAATGAACACCTTTTTGCCCCCGCGGTCCACCGTCAGACGCAAAGGCTGGCGCGGAGCGTGGATAACACGACGGGCACCCAAGGCTGCCTCGATCTTGTCGAGTGCCTTTGACAGGCGTGCGTCCTCGACCGGCTTGACGACATAGTCGACCGCATCGAGGTTATACGCATCGGCGGCAAACTCGGCAAACGCCGTCACAAACACAACCACCGGCGGCGTCTTTAGGTTCTGCAGCGTCTCGGCAAGCTCAATTCCCGAGCGACCAGGCATGGTAATGTCTAAAAACAACACGTCGGGCTTGTTCGACAGAATCGACTCCACGGCTTCGGTGACATTGCCCGCCTCGGCAATCTGACCCACACGCGTATCCTTTTCCAACAGATAGCGTAGCTCAGCCCTAATGGGAGGCTCGTCATCAACCACCAAGATGTTCCAGCCTTCGGACATATGTGCTTCCCCTCTTTTTCTCTCAATCCAACCGCGTGCTACGCCGTCAACGGTGCCGGCTCATGCGGCTCGCCGTTCAGCTCGACGATGACCTGCGTTCCCACGCCCTCCTGGGACTTCACGCGCATGCCGGAATCTTCTCCGTAAAAGAAATGGATGCGCTGAAGCACGTTGAAGAGCGCCAGGCCGCAACCTCGCTTGACGGAGCCGTCGGCGGTAATGCTCTCGGGCTCCTCTCGGCGATGCTGCTCAAACAGATGCGCGCAGACCTCTTCGCTCATACCGATGCCATCGTCCTCGACGATGATCTCCAAACCGTCATCGGTCTCGAAAGCCCTAACATGAATAGAAAGCGGCTCGGTCTCGCGCTGCGCATGCTTGATGCAGTTTTCGAGCAACGGCTGCAAGATAAACGGCGGCACCATGCAATCGCGCACCTCAAAGTCGATATCGACCGAGACGCGCAGACGGCCGTCGCCATAACGAGCCTGCATAAGATTGATATAGCGAGTGCCCTGTTCCACCTCGTGCTCGAGCGTGGTGAGCGTATCGGAATCAGAAAGCGTCTGACGATAGTAGTTGGAGAAGTCGATCAGCAGCGACCTGGCCTTGTCCGGCTCGGTACGTACGAGCGACACGATGGTGCTGATGGTGTTAAACAGAAAATGAGGATCGACCTGCGATTGCAAGGCGCGCAGCTCCACGCGGGCCGTAAGCTCGTCCTGGCGCTCGAGCTCAAAGCTTGCAAGCTGCGTGGAAATGAGGTCGGCAAAGCCCGAGGCAAGCGCCGTCTGGCGCATATCGATGCTGCTCAGACGGGGATAATACAGCTCGAGCGTGCCCACGCAATGCCCGCGCACGGTAAGCGGTGCGACAATACCGGCGCGCAGGCGCGGAAAGTAGCCACCCGTCTCGGTCGAGGCATCGCGCGAGAACACGCTTTGCTCACCGCTGTTAATCACATTGAGCGTAGTCCGCAGTACCACCGGGGTGCCCGCGGGGCATTTTGCCGAGTCCTCGCCCCAGCTCGCCAACACCTGCTTGCCGTCGGTAAAGCAGATGGCAGAGGCGATAGTTTCGGACAGGATGATCTTAGAGGCGCCCAGAGCAGCTTCGGGCGTAAGGCCGCGCGACGTGTAGGCGAATATTTTTGATGCGATGGCGAGCGTGCGGTCGGTTGCGCTCGATGTGAGGTCGTCGGGAACGACAAAGACGTACGAGAAGAAGAAGCACAGCATGACCAAGCCGGCAATGACGACAACGGCCGGAACGGGATTGGGATTATCGGTTAGATCCCAGATGAGCAGCAGGATAAGCAGTGGAACGACAATACCGAGCAAGATGGCTTGAACCACATGCTGAGCGGTACGAAAGACCTTGGTAGAGTTGTAGCTCTTGCCCAGAATCAGCCTATTGAGATCCACTGTCATCCCCTTCTTACTGACGCACCCCATAGCAATAAAGAGGGCCGCAAGCGACCCTCTCCATTGCATTATGCAATCAAATACTGTGTTTTACATCAAGCCATCGATGAACGGTAGCTTAGGCGCTGTACTTGTTTGCCTCGCCGAAGGTACCGGCCTCGACAATCCAGCCGTCCTTCATGATGACGTCCATGTTGTCGGTGTTGAGCACGTGGATGTCGGCGGCGACGTCACCGTTGACGACCAGCAGGTCGGCGCACTTGCCGGCCTCGATGGAACCGGTCTCGTCCTCGATGTGGCACATCTTGGCACCGTTGAGGGTGGCGCAGGTGATGGTCTCGACCGGGGTGAAGCCGATCTTGTCGACGAACTCGTACATCTCCTCGATGGAGCAGGTACCGTACGGGGTGACGAAGGAGAAGGAGTCGGAGCCGATCGTCATGACGACGCCGCGCTTCTTGGCCTCGCGCAGGCAGTCGTAGTTGCGCTGCAGCTCCTTCTCGACCAGGGTGCCCTCGTACTTGTCGTGCAGCTCGGGGACGTAGACGGGCGGATAGGTGGCGTACCAGGTGGGCAGGAAGGCGATCGTCGGGGTGAAGAAGGTGCCCTGCTCGGCCATGAGGTCCATGGTGCGCTCATCGATATCGAAGCCGTGGATCAGCTGCACGCAGCCAAAGCGAACGGAATCGTAGGCAGCGGCGTGGTTGTTGTAGCAGTGGCTCCACACGGGGATACCGACCATCTTTGCCTCTTCGACCACGGCCTGAATCTCCTCGGAGCAATAGTGCTGGTCGCGACCGGAGTCCCAGCGCCAGATGCCGCCACCGGTAGCCCAGATCTTGATGGCATCGGGGTTCTCACGCAGGCGACGACGGACGGCCTTGCGCAGATCCCAAGGACCATCGACCTGGTCGCCCCAGGGGTGGGATTCCTTGTTGAGCTCCTGGGTGCAGTGGTGGGAGTCACCGTGACCGGCAACACGGCAGAAGCCCAGACCGGTGGCCAGAACGCGCGGGCCCTTGAAGACGCCCTTGTCGATGCAGTCGCGAATCTGGATACCAAAGCGGCCGATCTCGCAGACGGTGGTGAGGCCGTGGGTGAGGCAGTCGTAGGCCTGCTTGACGGCGACGGCCTGCTTCTCGAGGAGCGGCTGCATGACCCAGTCGGTGTCATCGTCGGTCAAGTTGCCCGAGAAGTGCAGGTGGGTGTCGATCAGGCCGGGAAGGACGGTCTTGCCGGCGGCGTCGATGACCTCAACGCCCTCGGGAAGGTCCTGCATGGCGCCGGCGTACTCGATCTTGCCGTTGTCGTCGACGAGAACGAGGGAGTTCTCGACCGGCTCGGCACCGGTACCGTCGATGAGCTTGCCGCCAACGATTGCATACTTAGTGGACATGGTTCCTCCTTATGGATCCATATAGTGGGCGAGGCCGCGTTGGGTTAAGGCCTCACAAAGCTACCCAAGTGGTGCCGGGTTCGGTGCGCGGAAGAGAGGGTCCCGCGCACCTGATCCGCCCCGGCTCGACGTTACTTTTTGCGGGAATTGGTGAAGGCCATGAGAGCCAGGCCGACGGCCAGCCAGCCGATCACGATGCTCCACTCCACCATGTTGAGGGAGGCGGGAGAGAACGGAATCACGAGCAGGCCGATGATGATGGCACAGGCACAGATGGCGAGGGAGATGCCAAACTTGCCGCCGGGCACCTCGTAGGGACGAGGCAGGTCGGGCTCGGTGAAGCGCATGCGCAGGCAAGCGAGGGCGACCATGCCGCAGGAGAAGATGAAGGCGAGAGCCGACACGTTGGTCAGAGGGATGAGCATGTTCTTGCCCAAAAACGGTCCGACGACGGTGATGACGCCCAGAACGACGCAGGCGAGCTTGGGAGCGCCGGACTTGGGGTCGACCTCGGCGAACTGCTCGGGCAGCTGGCCCTTGCGGCCCATGGCGAGCATGATGCGGCTCGTGGCGCCGTAGAAGGAGTTCATCGGACCCATGGGTCCAAGCGTGGCGATGACGAGCATGGCCAGGTACAGGAGCATGTTGATGCCCTTGAGGCAGGCGAGCGCGGGAACCGGGCTCTTAACGAACTCATGCCAGTCGAGGATGGTGCCGAACGAGTAGATACAGACCATGTAGAAGCCGCCGGCGGCCAGCAGGGCCAGGGAGATGATTTTGCCGAACTTGTTCCAGTTGAGGCCCTCGGCTGCTTCCTCAGCCTGCTGGGGAATGGTGTCGAAGCCGGCGTAGAAGAACGGAGTCAGAACCAGGACCGACACGATGCCGGCAAACAGGCTGGTGCTCTCGGTAGCGGCCTTGCCGCCACCAGCGCCGGTGACCTGGGAGAACACAGGCATGGCATTGTCCGGCGAGCCGGTGAACAGCGAGACGCCCATGGCGAGCAGCATGCCGCAGAGCAGGGCCTTGGTCAGGAAGGCCTGGAGCTTGGCGGCCGAGCTGGCGCCGCGGAAGTTGAGGAAGATGACGTAGACTGCAAAGCCGAGCGCGATCAGCGTCGGGAACAGGTAAACGTCGGCCCCCAGGATGGTGTAGAGCTTGACGGCGCGCAGCCACTCAAGGCCGGGCAGGCTGCCGAACATCTCGGACACGAGGGTCGAGATGGCGATGGCCTCCCACGGGCACAGGATGCCATTGCCCAGAGCCAAAAGCCATCCGGTGATGTAGCTCAGCGTACGGCCAAAGCTACGATCGACATACTCGACGATGCCGCCCGAGATGGGAATGGCAGCCGTGAGCTCACCGAAAACAGCTCCGACGGGCACGAGGAAGATTGCACCCAAGAGGAATGCGATCATAGCGGGAACGGGACCGCCGCCCACGACCATCCAGTCGCCGACCTGCAGAACCCAACCGGTACCGATGATGGCACCAAAGCCGATGGTGAAGAAGTTCCAGAGTGAAAGCGTTTTCTTCATGCCGCCGTTATCCTCGACTGCAACTTCTGCGTTCTTGTCCGCCATTGTTCCCCTCCTTTCCTTTTTGACGCCCCTTGACGTCACCCCTTGCGCGGTCTGTTTTGCCGCGCGCTTTTATTTCGTGGCTTTAAGATACGGCCTTGGCACGGCAGCGCCACTTGTGGCTCGACCGAAGGCAGAACTGCAAAACGAGCGGCGCCGTTTTTGGGACGAACGGCGAGAGACGTCATTCGTCTTGGACGCTTTCATCTTGCCTGCTTTTGAATACCTGTTGCCGTGACGCTTGGCGCGCGGCGCGGCAACGTTCATACCATTTGTCAGGCTTTTGGCGCACATACCCATGTGTCGTGCATCTTTTTATGTAGGATAGACAAGTTACACATGAGGCAAGGTGATTCGAATGGCATACGGATACAATGACGGCGACCAACGGCCACAAAGCGTGCGCCTTGCCGGCCGCACCACGCCAACGCCCAGAATCACCTCCGACAACGACAACCTGCAGCGCCCCCAAGAGCAGCTCGGGGCTTCTTCGCGACAACAAAGCCGTACCGTGCAGCAGTCAGACCGCGTGAGTACGAGCACACGCCAACGCCAGACCGACACATCGCAGCCACGCCGCTACGATCGCCGTAAGACCGACTACTACGTCAAGCGCTCCTTTTCGCGACCTCAACGCGATCGCGGCAATTCCGCCCCTCACCCCGTGTCGCATACCACAAGCCACGCGCTTCCGGCCCGCCGCCTACGCCTTGCGCTTTGCTCCATCGCCGCCTGCCTCGTCTTTGTGTTTTTGGGATCCTGTATCTCCCACGGATCAGCCGGTCTTGAGCCCACTGCCGAGGACAAGCTGCTTAAAGCTCCCGTCTCGCCCGGTTACTCCTTTGCGTTCTCGACCCCATGCTCGCAATGGCAGGCCGGCACCATGCCCCACATCTACCAAATTGACCCCGCATGGTCGGAGCTGCCCTATGCCAGTGGCACTATTCGAGAAAACGCTTGCGGTCCCACTTGCCTCACCATGGTCTATATCTTTAAGACCGGCCACACCGATAAGACGCCGGTCGATATATGCGCACTGGCCGAAGCCGGCAACTACGCCCCCACCGGTGCCACCGAGTGGTCGTTTATGACAGGCGGTGCGTGGCAGCTGGGGCTCAACGGAACACAGCTCTATAACGATCGCGAATCGATTACACAAGCGCTTCGCTCGGGTGTGCCCGTCATCGCCGCAGTGCGCCCCGGTACGTTTACCAACGTAGGCCACTACATCGTGCTCTACGGCATCGACGATGCCGACCAGATTGGCGTCTACGACCCCAACTCGGCCAGCCGCAGCGCCCGCCGCTGGGGCGTCGTAGAGGTCCTCAACGAAGTCGAAGCCATGTGGGCCTACTACTAGTCATTGGGGACAGACTTAAATGAGTGGTCATTGGGGACGCTCTTGTTTGACTAGTCATTTAAGAACGTCCCCAATGACTAGGTGAATAGCAAAAGCCCCGCAGTCGGAGCGGACTGCGGGGCTCATGAAGAGAGGCTAGTTTGCGGGCGCCTTGCCCGGCGCCCACGAGAGAGGCAATGGAGTAGAGGCTACTCGTGGATGCGGGTACCGGAGAGGCCGGCCATGGTCTCGGCGGCCTTGTCCAGAGCGCCGATGATGCAGGTGCGGCCCTTGCGGGAACGGGCGAACTTGATGGCAGCGCGGACCTTGGGCTCCATGGAACCCTTGCCGAACTGGCCCTCGTCGGCCAGGCGCTCGGCCTCGTCGGCGGTGATGTCCTCGAGCTCCTCCTGGTTGGGCTTGCCAAAGTTGATGGCGACATGCTCAACGGCGGTCAGCAGGAACAGAACGTCAGCGTCGCAGTCCTCGGCCAGCAGCTCGCCGCCCAGGTCCTTGTCGATGACGGCGGGAACGCCCTTGTAGCAGCCCTTGTTCTCGTAGTCGCGGACGACGGGGATGCCGCCGCCACCGCAGGCGATGACGATGAACTCGTTGTCGAGCAGGTTGAGGATGGAGTCAGCCTCGACGATCTTCTTGGGATCGGGGGAAGCGACGACGCGACGCCAGCCGCGGCCGGAATCCTCGACGAAGACCTTGGAAGGATCCTCGGCCATGAACTCCTTGGCCTGCTCCTCGGTGTAGAAGGGGCCGATCGGCTTGGTCGGGTTCTTGAACGCAGGATCGTCCGGGTCGCACTCGATCTGGGTGACGACGGTTGCGGCGTGCCAACGCTTATAGCGCTTGTGCATCTCGCGGCCGATGCCCTGCTGCAGGTGATAGCCGATGTAGCCCTGGGACATGGCGCCGCACTCGGGCAGCGGCATCTCGGGGGTGCCGATGGCGTCGTGGGCGG
Organism: uncultured Collinsella sp.; assembly: GCA_902491915.1. Classification (GTDB taxonomy): domain Bacteria; phylum Actinomycetota; class Coriobacteriia; order Coriobacteriales; family Coriobacteriaceae; genus Collinsella. The sequence goes on along the minus strand of CABUJL010000028.1, from coordinate 4,412 downwards.
CGGCGAAGGCGTTCTGGATCATGCCGACCTGCGGACCGTTGCCGTGGGTGATGATGATCTCGTTGCCCTGCTCGATCAGGCCGAGAAGAGCGTGAGCGGTGTTGCTCACGGCCTCGATCTGCTCAACAGGATTGTTGCCGAGAGCGTTGCCGCCAAGGGCGACGACAATACGATCGGGCTTGCCAAGAGGCTTAGACATTGCTGGAATCCTTTCTGTAAAAGGCCTACAACCCATTAATAACCCGCGCCCGTGCAATACGCGAGTTTATTAAGGTTTATATTCTCTTTATCGCTCATTTTATTCATTTTGAAAATAGTTGAACGGTGAACGGTCGTTTTTATCCGCTCAGCGTACAGAACCCCAGCTCAAGCATATCTACGTCATTTACGTGCAACTTTATTTTAATAGAGCAGGGATTAGACCAGATTATGCAAACTGTATCTTTGCTAAACATAAAACAGACAGCGCAAAATCTTACTCGCACTATACGAGATTCTATGCACTTATTGGACGAGTATGCAGCCCTGCAATAACATGGCGTTTTTCATCCAACTTAAGGAATAGACGAGTGCCTTTGCCGCGCGTCGGCCGGCGGCCGGCGAGCCGTCTCGTCGGTTGCCGCTTCCAGAAAATCAAAAACTGATATTGCGCGCGCAATTACGGCATGGTACTTTAGCGAAGAACAGCGCGGGCTGGGGCGACAGAGATCTGTCGTGAAGTTTGGGTTCGGCGACCCCGCTGCTGCCTTCTCCTTATCCGCCAGCGAACCCCTTGAGCGACGGATTGAGGAGGTCCTTACTATGACAAAAATGCTCAAGATCACGCTGAATGGTGAGACGTTTCTCGCCGACATGCTCTGGGACAAGGCTCCCGAGGCATGCAAGCTGTTCGAATCGTCCTGTCCGGTCGAGTCACGTATCTTTTCGGCCAAAATCTGCGATGCCGAGGTAACCTATCCCGTATCGGGCCCCATCGCCAACTACGAGCACATCGAGAACCCCGTCTTTCACGAGCCGGCGGGCGCCGTGAGCTGGTATGGCGGCTGGTCGTCAATTTGCATCTTCTTTGACGTGTGCGAGCCCTTTGGCACCTGCAACATGTTCGCCCGCATCTGCGAAGCCGACCGCGAGCGTTTTGCCGCCGCCTGCCGCAATGTCTGGGACAACCAGGGCATGTACATTAAAAACGAAATCGTCGAGATCGAAACGGAGGCCTAAAGATGATGGATATCAACAATCTGCTCACGCTCGACCTTGCCGAGTACACCACTGCACTTGAGGCCCTCGCCGATCAAATGATGCTCGAGGAACCGCGTGACATCGACTACATGCGCCGCCGCAAACTCGACACCGGCCGCGAATTCGCCGTCTGGAACTTCACCGTCGGCTACTGTATGAACGCCGCCGACGCCCTCTCCCTCCTGCGAGCCCAGGCCAACGAAAACGCCAACGACGGCACCGCCGACCTCGCAACGATCAACAACAGCGCCGCGCGCCTGTGCGACTGGTTCTCGGGCGCCTTCGACGTCACCGGCAAAATGGATGACACCACGGCAATCCTCGCCCACAGCCGCGACCTCTACGCCCAGGTTGAGACTCACGAACAGTTCGCGGCCCTCACCCGCGCCACCGAGCGCTATCTGGTCCAGCTCCAATTTTGGGTCGACCGCCAGATTCCCTGGCCGGCTATTAGCGACCTCGTCCACGGCTACCGCCTACGCACAGAGAGCGGCGAGACAAGGTAAAAACAGCCAGGTAGCACCAACATAGTCCCACCACGGAACCCAAAGTAGCAATCAGAGGGCTGGAGACGCCAACAACAGCGTCCCCAGCCCTTTCCATAGTGCTGCGCGTTTCGCGGCAAAGCCGCGAAAAAGCAAAGGGATAAGAAGCCGCAACAACCCCGCCCCCCATCCATCCCCAAAGCAACGCGCCTTTCGCGGCAAAGCCGCGAAACAGCGACCGGGACAAAAGGCCCCACCAACCACGTCCTTCATTCAGCCACACAATCCAAGGACGTAGTCGTAGCAGGATCTGAGGGCTGACCTTCGCGGACACTCCGCAGGACGAAAGAACCCCCGCCGCACGTAGTGCGCAGCGGGGGTTCTTTCATGTCCGAGGACGTCCGCGAAGGTCAGCCCTCAGATCCTGCGGTGGGAGACCTAGGCCTCGTTGTACACCGTCTTGAGCTTCAGCAGGTGAGCGTAGCGGTCCATAGCGGCCTGCTCGTTCTCCTTGAAGAGCTCCTCGGCGCGCTCGGGGAAGGAACGCGTCAGAGAAGCGTAACGGGCCTCGTTCATCAGGAACTCCTGATAACCGCCCGCGGGCTCCTTGGAATCGAGCGAGAACTTCTTGCCGGCAGCAGCCTCGGGGTTGAAGCGGAAGAGGTTCCAATAACCGCACTCGACAGCCTTCTTCATCTCGGCCTGGCAGTTCTGCATGCCGCCCTTCTTGATGGAGTGCATCTCGCAGGGGCTGTAGCCGATGATGAGGGACGGGCCGTCGTAGGCCTCGGCCTCGTGGATGGCCTTGAGGGTCTGAGCCGGATTGGCGCCCATGGCGACCTGCGCCACGTAGACGTAGCCGTAGCTCATGGCAATCTCGGCCAGGGACTTCTTCTTGGTCACCTTACCGGCAGCGGCGAACTGAGCGACCTGGCCCAGGTTCGAGGCCTTGGAGGCCTGACCGCCGGTGTTGGAGTAAACCTCGGTGTCGAAGACGAAGACGTTGACGTTGTGGCCGGAAGCCAGGACGTGGTCCAGGCCACCGAAGCCGATGTCGTAGGCCCAACCGTCGCCGCCGAAGATCCAGAAGGACTTCTTGGTGAGGTAAGCCTTGTCAGCGAGGATCGCCTTGGAAGCGTCGCAGCCGCACTTCTCGAGCTCGGCAACGTAGGCAGCGGCAGCGGTCTTGGAGGCCTCGGCGTCGTTGACGGAGTCGATCCAAGCCTGGCCGGCAGCCTTGAGCTCATCGGACGGACCATCGGCAGCGATGATGTCCTGGGTAGCGGCGATCAGCTTCTTCTGGACGGCCTCGTAACCGACGGCCATGCCCAGACCGTGCTCGGCATTGTCCTCGAACAGGGAGTTGTTCCACGCCGGGCCGTGACCGTCCTTGTCCTTGCAGTAAGGAGCGGTGGCAGCGGGGTTGCCCCAAATGGAGGAGCAGCCGGTGGCGTTGGAGATGAACATGCGGTCGCCGGCGACCTGGGTCACCAGACGTGCATAGGCGGTCTCGGCGCAGCCGGCGCAGGAGCCGGAGAACTCCAGGTAGGGCTGCTTAAACTGGCTACCCTTGACGTTGGCCGCGATGAGCTCCTTCTTCTCGGAGACGTTCTCGACCATATAGTCCCAAACGGGCTGCTGATCCATCTCCTGCTCGGTGGGAACCATCTCGAGGGCACCCTTGGGGCAGACCTTGACGCAGTTGGTGCAGCCCATGCAGTCGAGCGGGGACACGGCCATGGTGAACTTCATGCCCTTGGCCTTGGGGCCCATGGCGTCGAGCGTGCGGGTAGCCTCGGGCGCGGCGGCAGCCTCGTCCTCGGTCATCGCGAACGGACGGATGGTGGCATGCGGGCACACATAGGCGCACTGGTTGCACTGGATGCACTTGGTCTCGTCCCAGTGAGGAACGACCACGGCGACGCCGCGCTTCTCGTATGCGGAGGCGCCCAGCTCAAACTGGCCGTCGGCGCAACCGACGAAGGCGGAAACGGGCAGGCTGTCGCCATCCATGCGATCGATGGGCTCGAGCAGGTTCTTGACCTGCTGGGCGATGGCGGACTTGGTCTCCTCGGAGAGCTCGACGGGAGCGGCGTCCTCGGCGGTAGCCCAGTCGGCCGGAACCTCGAACTTACGGAAGGCGGTAGCGCCGGCATCGATGGCCTTGTGGTTGGCGTCGACGATAGCCTGGCCCTTCTTCATGTAGGACTTGGTAGCCGCGTCCTTCATGTACTGCAGGGCGTCCTCGGCGGGCAGGACCTTGGCCAGCGCGAAGAAGGCGGACTGGAGCACCGTGTTGGTGCGCTTGCCCATGCCGACCTTGGCGGCCAGGTCGATAGCGTCGATCAGGTAGACGTTGACGTTGTTGTTCGCGATGTAGCGCTTGGCCACGGCGGGCATGTGCTCGGCGAACTCCTCGTCGCTCCACTGGCAGTTGACCAGGAAGGTGCCGCCCGGCTTGACGTCGCGGACCATCTTGAAGCCCTTAACGATGTAGCTGGGGTTGTGGCAAGCGACAAAGTCGGCCTTGGTCACGTAGTACGGCGAACGGATCGGAGAATCGCCAAAGCGCAGGTGCGAGACGGTGACGCCGCCGGTCTTCTTGGAGTCGTACTGGAAGTAGGCCTGGACGTACTTGTCGGTGTGGTCGCCGATGATCTTGATGGAGTTCTTGTTCGCGCCGACGGT
>CABUJL010000027.1 GCA_902491915.1 uncultured Collinsella sp. | reverse complement strand
CCGCCCCGCTCATCGCCGGCGTGGCCGTGGCGACCGCGCTCATGCCGCCTCTGTGCGCGGCGGGCTATGGCATCGCCATCGCAAGCGGGTCGCTGTTTCTCTCGGCGCTTTACGAGTTTGGCATCAACGTGGTCTTTATCGCACTCGCGGCCGAAGCCGTATTACTTATCTTGCGCGTGCCGCTCAAGCGCGACCTCAACGGCGACGGCATTGTAACCGCCGAAGAAGATGCCGAGGTCGACGAGCTATCGCGCAAGGTGCGCCGCCGCATCATTGTGGGCACGGTAGTCTTTGCCATCCCCTGCATCGTTATGACGGCGGGGTCTATTGGCTCGGCGCAGACCGGCGTGCAGGACGGCTACGGTGTCACCGAAACTACGCGCGAACTTGCCGCGGTGCTGCCGGGCTTTAAGGATTACACCGTCGCCGTCGAGACCTCGGCTACCGAAGGCGAGGAGGAGGGCGTCGTCGAGCGTGAGATTGTCGCCCATGTGACGACAGGCGAGGCGCTTGGGGCACACGACCGCCACGTCGCCCGCAAGCTCATAGACCTCAACGTGCCTGAACTCGATCGCGTGGAGTTCGATGTGAAGTGATGCGGGACGCGAGGCGGGCCCGGCGCGAGCGCGCGCAGCCACGGGGCACAGACGCAGCCAAGCGCAGCGCTACAGCTCGTACTTGTACACGCGGTAGATGTACTTCTCGGCTTCCATCTCGTAGGTGGCGATGGGCAGTCCATAGCGATCGTACTCGGCAAAAGTCTTGGCCATGCCCGATGCCACGAGCATGCTATTCGAATCGCCGACGCGCTGCGCACTACTGACGTAGCCCGAGAACGGCACCGCAATCTGGTCTTCGAGCTCGTAGGTGCACGCCACCTCGTCCACCGTAAAGATGCGCCCAAACGAATGCGTTCCCTTGCTGTAGTCGGTCGCCACCGCGGCGCCCAGCTGGCCCCAGTCGAACTTGGGATAGCGCTCGGTCGCACCAAAGTTGTTGTCGTATAGCAGCACCTGGTAGCGACCAGTCGCTGCCGTGTCAGAACTCGGCAGATACGTCACGCTGTGCTGGCCTGCATTGAGCGAGAAATCGCCCTGGGCCTGCAATAACTTGTCTTCAAAGCCCGAGCCAGCCCATTGCCACTCCTTTCTATTTCTGGGTCCATCTTCTCACTGCTGGCGGCCGAAAATGATCCGTTTTCCTCCGACCCCGAGGGATCGTTCTTAGTACTTGAAGAAGCCCTCGCCCGAGCTTTCGCCCAGCTTGCCTTCGTCGAGCATTTTCTTGAGAACGGAGGCCATGGCCTTAAAGTTGTAGGGCATCATCATCTTCTTGAGCAGCGGGCTCACCAGGCCCGGCACCTTCTGATACTGCATGACGATGTTGTAGGCCGTCTGGATACCCACCGTGTCGAATACGCGGAACGGGCCCTTGGGAGCGCCGGTGCCACGCGTCCACGCGAGGTCGATGCTCTTGGGATCGCTCACGCCCGAGACGTACAGATCAAGGCCCGAAAGCAGCCACGGTACCAACATGGAGTTGAGCAGATAACCGTTCTTTTCCTTGTTGACGGGCAACGCCAGCATACGGATGTCGTTGGCAAAGTCGACGAGTTCATCGAAGTAGCGCTTGTCGGTCTGGTCCTGTGCCATGACCTCGGTCATGTTGTTCTTCCAGATAGAGTTGGCAAAGTGCAGCGACAGGTACTTCTCGGGGCGGCCAGTGTACTTGGCAAAGGTACTCGGCAGTAACGTGGAGGAGTTGGTCACGACGACGGTCTTTTGCGGAAGGACCGGGGCGAGCTTCTTGTAAAAATCGATTTTTGCCTGGGTGTCCTCGGCCATAGACTCGATGACCAAGTCGGCGTCGGCCACTGCCTTGGCAAGATCGAGCTCCAGCTTGAGTGTGGAGTAGGCGCGCTCAACGGCGGCGAGTGCCGCCTCTTTGTCGAAGGGCTTGCCGCTATCGGCGATACCGGAGCACCACTCGCCCGTGCCGTCCGCCATACCCTCGATTGCCGCGATGTACTCCTCGCGCACATGATCGATCTTGGGCTGGGTGCGACCGATGCTGCCCTCGCTGCGCAGCCAAATCGTTACATCGAAGCCGCAGTAGGCAGCCTGAAAGGCAATCTGGCTTCCCAGCACGCCGCCGCCGGCAACGCAAACGGTCTTGTAGCTCATAGGAACAGTCCTCTCTTACGTAATTCCATAGATGTGTATTTATTCAACCGTAAGAGGGCTGCACACTGGGGGTGGGTTCTATAAACGGACGGTAATTTGCGGCGAACGGCTACATCTGTTCATTATCTCAGGGTTCCGAGGGCGATTTTTTGTGCCACCGAGACGTCGTTTGCGGAAGTATGCGGCAAATTCCGGAACCCTTGAGCACCCCCCGATTTTCCGCCAATAAAACCGCAGGTACAGGGCTTGGACATATTCGGTGTGCTCGGTCTATTCAGATTTTGCCGCATACTTCCGAAATCTGAGTTCGCAAAGGGTGATAGTCGGGGCGTTTACGCAACATATGTCCAAGCAAAAACGGGTGGTAGCCGGTACGGCCACCACCCGTTTGTCTCATATCCAGCCCATAGCAGGCCAGCTACTTCTTAATGCCGCGTCCCAGGCGCTCAGCGACCGACGCCACGGCGCTCTCATCGACCGAACCGCAGCTCACGCAGCCGTCGTGGGCACGCATCTGGCCGGTGACCTCGTCCATCGCGAGCGGCGCCACCTTCTCAAGCTTAAAGCCCTTGCCGGCGCGCATGTTTTCCTTGGCCACGCTGATCATGAGCTTAATACGGTTGAGCTGGTTGACCTCGGACGCACCAGGATCATAGTCCACCGCAACGATGTTGCTCTCGGGATGCTGGCGGCGCAGCTCCTTAATCACGGCCTTGCCCACCACGTGATTGGGCAGGCACGCGAAGGGCTGCGTGCAGATGATATTGGGTGCGCCATGATCGATCAGGTCGAGCATCTCGGCCGTGAGCAGCCAGCCCTCGCCCATGTTGTTGCACACCGAAAGCACCGTGCGGGCCTTGTCGGCCATGGTGCCGATGCGCTCGGGCGCCTCGAAGCGGCGGGACTTCTCGAGCATCTCCTCCACCGGCGTGCGCATCCAGTCCACGAGCTTGATGAGCGCCTGCATACCAGCGCGCGTGGTAGCGGAGCTTCCCAACTCGTCCTTCTGCAGCTCGGCGTTGCTCATGGAGTACAGGAAAAAGTCGAGCAGACCCGGCACCACGGCCTCGCAGCCCTCGCGCTCGATGACATCGACCACGTGGTTGTTGGCTGTGGGATGGAACTTGACCAGGATCTCGCCGACCACGCCCACGCGCGGCTTGGTACCCTCGCCCACGAGCGGCATGGTGTCGAACGCGCGGATGGCCTCGCGGCACAGCTTGGTGTAGTTGTGGCGGTTGAACTTGGGCGCCAGCTTGCGGGCGCGCGCCATGTACTCCTCGTAGAGCGCGTTGGCGGCACCGGGCGTGGCCTCGTACGGGCGGCAGCGGTAGAGCATCTGCATCATCACGTCGCCAAAGAGCACCGCGTAGACTGCCTGCTTAAGCAGCGCCGGCGTAATCTTAAAGCCGGGGTTGTCCTCGCCGAGCGCCACGGCCGAAAGCGAGATCACCGGGATCTCGGGGTGGCCGCTCTCGCGCAGGGCCTTGCGAATGAGCGCGATGTAGTTGGTGGCACGGCAGCCACCGCCGGTCTGGCTGATAACCACGGCCGTCTTAGACAGGTCGTACCGACCGCTCTCGATGGCCTCCATGATCTGGCCCGTCACCAGGATCGACGGATAGCAGATGTCATTGTTCACATAGCGCAGACCGGCCTCGACGGCATCGTGATCAGTCGAGGGCAGCAGCTCCAGGTTGTAGCCGGCACCACGGAACACCTCTTTGACCAGATCAAAGTGGATCGGCGCCATCTGCGGGCACAGGATGGTGTAGCCCTCGTCGCGCATCTGCTCGGTGAAGGGTACCTTGGGCCACGCGGTCGACGCGCTCTCACGCTGGGCCTCAAACGTGTACTTGCGGCTCGCGAACGCGGGGGCATCCGTGGAGGGCGCCACCGGCGCGGCGTCACCCTGCTCGTAGGCCTCGCCCGCGGCCGTGGCCTCGGCCAAGCGCTCGGCCTCCTGGTCCTTGAGCGCTGCCATGAGCGAGCGGATGCGGATGCGCGCGGCGCCCAGGTTGGACACCTCGTCGATCTTGAGCACGGTGTAGATCTTGCCGCTGGCCTCCAGAATCTCCTGCACCTGGTCGGTGGTCAGAGCGTCCAGGCCGCAGCCGAAAGAGTTGAGCTGGATCAGGTCCAGGTCGTTGCGCATCGTCACAAAACGGGCGACGGCGTACAGGCGGCTGTGGTACATCCACTGGTCGACGACGCGAATCGGACGCTCGGGCTTTACCAGATGCGCGAGCGAATCCTCGGTAAAGACCGCAAAGCCAAAGCTCGAGATAAGCTCAGGCAGGGCGTGGTTGATCTCGGGGTCATTGTGGTAAGGACGGCCGGCGAGCACAATGCCGTGGCCGCCGTGGTCCTCGACCCACTTGAGAGCCTCCTCGCCCATGGTCTGGATATCCTCGTGGAAGCGCGCGTCGGCCTCAAAAGCAGCGTTGACGGCGGCATCGACCTCGGAGCGCGTGATTTTAGGACCGCGCACGCGACCGCGACCGGCCTCAGCATCGGCCACACGGTCGACGGCGAGCACCTGGTACAGACGGCGCTTGAGCTCGGTCTTATCGTGATAGGGCACAAACGGATACAGGAACTCGATGTTCTGCTCGCGGATCTCGTCGATATTGAGCGCCAGCGCCGTGGGGTAGCTCATGACGATGGGGCAGTTATAGCAGTTACCGGCAGTCGGGTCCTCTTTGCGCTCCCAGCGCACGCACGGCATCCAAATAAAGTCGACGTCACGGTCGATGAGGTTCATCACGTGGCCGTGGCTCATCTTGGCCGGATAACACACGCTCTCGGACGGCATGGACTCAATGCCCGCCTGGTAGGTCTTTTTGCTCGACTGGTCGGACAGCTGCACGCTAAAGCCCAGGCGCGTAAAGAACGCGTGCCAGAAGGGGTAGTTCTCGTACATGTTGAGCGCGCGCGGGATGCCGACGGTGCCGCGCGGGGCCTCGTCGGGGCTCAGCACCTCGCGGTTAAACAGCAGCTCGTTTTTCTTTTTGAAGAGGTTGGGGGCCTCGGTCTTCTGCTTTTTGTGGCCGGCGCCCTTCTCGCAGCGGTTACCGGTAATGAAGCGCCTGCCGCCGCCAAAGTCGTTGACGGTAAGCTGGCAGTTGTTGGAGCAACGGCCGCAGCGGACGTGTTTTTGCGTCACGGTGAGGTGCGCGATGTCCTCGGCCGAAAGGATGGTCGAAGTGCCGTCGGCGCCGGCGCGATCGCGGGCGAGCAGGGCCGCACCATAGGCGCCCATGCAGCCGGCGATGTCGGGACGCACGGCGTGAACGCCAGTGAGCTGCTCAAACGCACGCAGCGTGGCATCGGACATAAAGGTGCCGCCCTGAACGATCACCTGGCTGCCGATCTCCTTGGGGTCACGCAGCTTAATGACCTTGAACAGAGCGTTCTTGATGACGGAATAGGACAGGCCGGCCGCGATGTCGCCCACCGTGGCGCCTTCCTTTTGCGCCTGCTTGACGCGCGAGTTCATAAAGACCGTGCAGCGACTGCCCAGGTCGACCGGAGCCTTGGCATGGATGGCAGCGTTGGCGAACGCGCGCACGTCCATGTTCATAGAGACGGCGAAGCTCTCGATAAAGCTACCGCAACCCGACGAGCAGGCCTCGTTGAGCATGATGTGCTCGATGACGCCGTCCTTGACGCGCAGGCACTTCATGTCCTGGCCGCCAATGTCCAGGATAAACTCGACGCCGGGCAGGAATGCCTTGGCGCCGCGCAGGTGCGCAACGGTCTCGATCTCTCCGGAATCGGCCTTGAGCGCCTCGATGAGCAGCGCCTCGCCGTAGCCCGTGGTAGTCACGTGGCCGATGGTGCAGCCGGCGGGGATGTGGTTGTAGAAATCGGCCATGATGACCTTGGCCGTGCCCAGGATGTCGCCGTTGTTGTTGCCGTACCAGGTGTGCAGCAGCTGACCGTCCTCGCCCACGAGCGCGGCCTTCATGGTGGTGGAGCCGGCGTCGATGCCAATGAACACGCGTCCGGTGTAGCCGTCGAGCTTGCCCTTAGGAACGACCTCGGCGTCGTGGCGGTTCTTGAACTCAGCAAAGTCCTCATCGGTGGCAAAGAGCGGGTCCAGGCGCTCGACCTCGGCGCCCTGCGTGTCGCCCAGGCTGTCGATGGCCTCGATGAGCTGCGGGAACGTGCTGAGCTTATTGGACTCGTGCGCCATGGCGGCGCCGCTCGCCACAAACAGGTGGGCGTTTTGGGGCACGATACGGTGCTCCTCGTCCAGGTTGAGCGTGAGGTAGAAGCGGTGGCGCAGCTCGGAGAGGTACTGCAGCGGGCCGCCCAGGAAGGCAACGTTGCCGCGGATGGGACGGCCGCACGCCAGACCCGAGATAGTCTGGGTCACGACAGCCTGGAAGATGGAGGCGGCCACGTCCTCGGGGCGGGCGCCCTCGTTGAGCAGCGGCTGCACGTCAGTCTTGGCAAAGACGCCGCAGCGGCTGGCGATGGGATAGATGGTGGTGGCATTGGCCGCGAGCTCGTTGAGGCCGCTCGCGTCGGTGTGCAGCAGGGTTGCCATCTGGTCGATGAAGGCGCCCGTGCCGCCGGCGCAGGTGCCGTTCATGCGCTGCTCGATGCCGTTGTCGAAGTAGATGATCTTGGCGTCCTCGCCGCCCAGCTCGATGGCAACATCGGTGGCCGGGATGAGGGTCTCGACGGCGCGCTTGCTGGCGATGACCTCCTGGACAAACTCCAGGTCGAGCCACTGGGACAGCAGCAGGCCGCCCGAGCCAGTGATGGCGCAGGTCATCTGGGCCGTCGGCAGCACAGTCGCAGCGCCCTCGAACAGGTCGCGGGCGCAGGCACGGACGTCGGTGTGGTGGCGCTGGTACTTGGCGTAGACGATCTGGTTGTCGTCGTTGAGCACGGCGAGCTTAACGGTGGTGGAGCCCACGTCGATGCCCAGGTGCAGGTTGCCGCGAGCGTTCTCGGGGTTGAAGATCGCGCCTTCGGGGGCGCGGGCAGCGGTGGCGGCTACGGGCTCAGCGGCAGTGACGGGCTCGCTAGCGACGGACGTCTCCTCTGCCGCATTCTTGGCCTCGGCAACCGCCTCGGCAACTTTCTCGGCAGCCGCGGTCGCGGCCTTCTGCGCGGCGTCCACCACGGCGGGCGCAGCCTCGCGTGCGGCAGCGACCATGCGGTCCTTGATGCCCTCGACGAGTTTGCTCATCTGTCTCTCCTCTTAGTTGTTGGACTCGACGGTTGCGACGGTGTCGGCCGCATCCTCGAGCTGCAGGTTCAATAGCTTCATGCCGTATTCCGGCACGTTGATATCGATGGGTTGGCCATATAAGTCGCCGGGACGCACAAAAGCGATAACCGTCATAATACGCGCCATGGCCTCGGGCGATTCGGTGAGCCCACGCTCAAACCAGCGCTGAATCAGGCCGACCTCGGCACTCACGACGTAGGTGACGTAGTAGTCAAAGAACGTGCCCAGCGCCAGGCCCAAAATGCCCGTCTGCGCACGCGGCACCACAGCCTCACGCGCGGTGTCGATGATCCGCTTAATGAAGGCCTGGTCGCCGCCCGGACCCAGCAGCGCACCGATTAAATCGCGGTTGGCCGCAAGGTAGCGCAGCAACTCAACCGAACCGGATGCCGGCTCGAGCTCATCGATGTTGCGGTAAAGATCGGGTAATTGAGCTGCGGTGATAAGCTCCACCCGCTCGCGAATCTCGGCAAGCAGGCCGTCCTCGATCTGGCTGATAAAGTCGGGGATATCGCGGTAGTGCGAATAGAACGTTCGACGCGTAAGACCGGCGCGCTCGGTGAGCGACGCGACGTTAATGCGCGAAAGGTCGCCGCTTTCGGCAAGCTCGCTGGCAAGCGCCTGGCGAAGGGCGCGCTGCGAGCGAAGGGACCGGCGATCACATTTCTCGAGCTGGGACAAGCGTCCTCCTTGTTACTCAGACTGTACGCTATTGCACAGTGCGAGTATTATTGCACACCGTGTGTATCAACACGTAAAGGCAATATTTGGAATGTGACGAAGGGGCAGCCTCTTTGTCACATTCAGCGACCGCCTAGGTTGTGCCAGTTGTGCCTGGCTTTTGGAGCGGCATTGCTGATTGTTCAAAATGTCATTCGTGGGTAGAATAGTGTCGACGGCAGCCCAAGTTCTGGAAAGCTGGGCAGCGCCGTTGTTTGCATTAGGGGGTCAACGCCTTAGCGGCGGCGACCCCTTCTGTTGCGCTTCGAACGCTGCTTGAGTGCCTCGGAAAGGCCGACGAGCGCCGTGAAGAACGAGACCAAAGCGGTCAGAAGTCTCACGAAATCAATCAAATCGGTCATGGGCATCACCTCCCATCAGGTGGAGGGCGCTGCCCGGCACATGGAACTGCCGCCAACGATACCGATTCTATCAAAGCGTAGTTGTATATGCGAATATATGTTCGTATTCCAAGAACACAGACCCCTGTGACAAAGGGGCTGCCCCTTTGTCACATTATTCGATGACGGTGCGGGAGTTTTGCTTGCGCATGGTGGCGAGCATGTGTTTGGGGACGGCGTGGACCATGCAGCTGCCGATGGTCGCGCTCGCGGCGGCCTTGGCGGCATCGCTTGCGTTTTTGGTCGCGTAGCTGTGGCGGAAGCGTTTGAGCATGGCAATGTCGTTGCCGCCGTCGCCGTAGACCGCGACCTCGTCCTCGGCAATGCCGTAGTAGCCCGCCAGCCAGGACACACTCTCGCCCTTGTTGCACGCCGCGTCCGTGATCTCAAACATCACCGGGTCAAACGGCGCGTTGACTACACGGTCCGAGCGCTCGGCCAAATATGCCTTAAGGTCGCGCTCCAGCTCGGGCGAGGTCACGCGGCAGTTGATCTTACACACATCGTGGCGCAGGATGTCGCCGATTGACTGATCGAAATACTGCTCCTCGTGATACCCGCCACGCGCGCGCATGCCGCGCATCACGATGCGCTTGATAGGGCTGTCCTTCTTAAAGCCCGCCTGGTGCATCTCGAACGAACCGCTCGAGAACATGCCGTCGGGCGTGGAGCAGTCGAAGCAAATGTTCGGAAACGCCTTGAGCAGCTCCTCGGTAACCTGCGGGTCGATGGTCCAGGTCTTGAGCACCTCGCCGTGGCTGTTGCGCACGATGGATCCGTTGGAGCAGCAGGCGTCGAGTGCCAGACCTGTAAAGCCATGCTCGCCGATTGGCAACGTCGAGCGTCCGGTCGCGGGAACCACATGCAGGCCAGCCTCGGTCAGCTCGCGAATGGCACGGCGGATGGTCCCATCCGCCTCGTGCAGGGCGTTCAGCAGCGTTCCGTCTAAGTCACTCGCAAACATCTTGATCATGGGCGTGCCTCTCCTTCGTCTGCACGATATTGTAGACGAGAACGGGCGCGCCCCAAGAGAAGCGCGCCCGTTAGGCGAAAGATCGTCCTACACCGCGGCGGGACCATGCTCGCCGGTACGGATACGGATAACCTCCTCGACCGGCTCGACCCAGATCTTGCCGTCGCCGACGGCTCCGGTGCGAGCAGCGTTGCAGATAATCTCGACAATGCCGTCGACATGCTCATCGGCACAAATGAGCGTGAACTGCACCTTAGGGATCGTGTTAACAAGCAACTCGTTGCCGCGCACGTATTCCTTCCAGCCATGTTGCGCACCGCAGCCCTGCACCTGGTTGATAGTCATACCACGAACATCGGCAGCAAACAGCGCGTCTTTAAGAACCTCAAGCTTCTCCTGGCGCACGATAGCCGTGATCTTTTTCATAATGAATTCCTCTCTTTATCAAATAAATGAATTGCCATTCAATGACGCGGGTTTCCCAGGTGCCGCAGATTGGGTTGAAAGAGGAGCGCCGCGTACTTTTGTACGCAAGCGACGGTTTGAAACCCAAGGTGCGGTGCCTGGGGAAGCCGCGCGACGGTTTGAAGGGCAAGGTGCGGAGCCTGAGGAAGCTGTTAATCGAGCCCGGAGAAAGAGGGGTATGCGCTCTCGCCGTGTTGGCTCGCATCCAAGCCCAGCGCCTCGTCGGCCTCGTCCACGCGCAGGCTGCCGTGGAACAGCGCCTTGACCACCGCGGCAATCACCAAATCGAGCACCAGCACAATAGCGACCGTCACCACAATGCCCAAGATCTGAGAGATGAGCAGCGACACGTCGCCCGTGTAGAACAGACCGCCCTTACCGGTCCACGAAAGCTCCGGCACACAGAACAGGCCCGTGAGCACGCCGCCCAAAATTCCGCCGATACCGTGGCAACCAAACGCATCGAGTGCATCGTCGTAGCCAAACTTGGTCTTAAGATGGCTGATAGCCAGATAGCAGACGGGCGATACGATCAGACCCATGACCAGCGCTGCCCACGGCTCGACAAAGCCCGCACCCGGCGTGACCACCACAAGGCCCGCAACCAGACCGGTGCTGGCGCCCACCAGCGTGGGGCGGCCGGTGTGCACGCGCTCGACGGCAAGCCACGAGATCATGCCCGCCGCGCTGGCCGTCACGGTGTTGAGGATGGCGAGTGCCGCCACGGCGTCGGCCCTAAACTCGCTGCCGCCGTTAAAGCCAAACCAGCCAAACCAAAGCAGGCCGGCGCCCAGCGCCACAAACGGCACGTTATGCGGACGGTAGCTCACCATGCCAAAGCCGCGACGACGGCCGAGCATCAAGCAGAGAATCAGGCCCGTCAAACCAGACGAAATGTGTACCACGTCGCCGCCGGCAAAGTCGAGCGCGCCGATGATGTCACCGATAAAGGAGCCCTCGCCACCCCAGACCATGTGGGCGAGCGGCGCATAGACCACGAGCAGCCAAATGCCCAGGAAGGCCGTCATGGCGCCAAACTTAACGCGGCCGGCCAGGCTGCCCGTGACGATGGCGGCGGTGATCATGGCAAACGCCATCTGGAAGGCGATGTTGATGGTCTGAGGGTAGACAGTACCGTCCGCGACATTGCCCTCGGCCGCCTGCAGTACCTGGCCGAGCACCGGCAGGCACAGCAGCTGGTCAAGGCCTCCAATAAACGGGCTGGAACCGTCGCCGCCATAGGCCAGCGACCAGCCGGCAACAATCCACAACACACCGACCAGGCCAATGGCGCCAAAGCACATGAGCATGGTGTTGATGACATTTTTGCGCCTAGACAGGCCACCGTAGAAAAACGCCAGACCCGGTGTCATTAAAAACACGAGCATGGTGCAGATGAGCATAAACGTTGTCGATCCCGTATCGTACATTCGCTCCCCCTTGATCGCATGAACGTTGTCGGCGCCCATAATGCGGCCGAGGGGCAACTGGTGTAGACCAGATACGGCGTTGTTAAACACTGCGTTGTCGAATGGAAACGGTGCCGCAATCTTGGAAACGGCGCGGCAACGGACGCGAAACGAACGGGAAATACGCGAGCAAGGAAGCCGTGAGCGCGCCCGTCCCGGCTAGTGGCGGAACAGCTCGCGGGCTCGGTCACGAAGGTCGGTAGCTCGGATGACGCCCTCGTAGCGGTTGATACGCAAGCGCGGGAAGGCATTGAAGAAGCGCAGGTCGCGGCGGCTGAGTGACACGCTCGGCACCGGACGGCTTATGCGCTTGCCGGCAAGGCGACGACTGAGCGACGGACGCGGCATGCTCGGCGCGGCATCGGCCACGCAGCGGGCAGCAAGTGCCAGGCCGCGAGCACCATCCGCGATAAACGTCGGCATTGAAGCCTTCTCGCGCAGGGCATCGAGCGCGGCGTCACCCAGCTCGGCCAGCCACGCGTTAACGGCACGGCTACGGATGTGCGTCTGTGTCACCGAGTCAATCGTCGATTCGGGAATGCGCTCGAGCATTGAGTCCGAGGCATCGGCAAGCGATTCGTTGATGCGATCGGCAAGGTCGGCGCGCACGCGCTCCAGCTGATCGGACAGACGCCGCCAGCTCGCCAACGAGCACACCGCGTCGACCATCATCGCGACCGCGACGATAAAGGCCGACAGCCGCACAATCAGCACCGGCAGATGGCCAAGCAGCCTCAGCAATGCCGGCTCCACTAAACGGCAAATACACAACGCACCCAAGCCAAACGCGCAGGCCCAGTACAGACAGATGCGTCCGTGCAAGTTAAAAGGCAGGTGCGAGTAATCCCAAAAGCGAGCGCCCGTTGTTTTTTCCAACAGCACGCCTACGCTGTACTCAATCACGCTGCATACGAGCGCTGCAGCGACAAACTGGCTCGAGGCATCCGGAATCCCACGCAACAGCAGCCAGCAGGCAATGCCGCCCGCGCCATAGATGGGGCAGCACGGCCCCAGCAAAAAGCCACTGTTGGCAAAGCGTCCGTGGTTGAGCATGGCGCAGACCGTCGATTCCCATGCCCAACCGCAAAAACCGTAAAAGGCAAACGAGAGCACCAGCGCCGAGAGCGGACAGGCGGCAAGCGTCGCGCCGCCAAACGCCATATCAATCGCGGTCCCCACCGTCTACCCTCTCCTCTTTTCGCTCGATGCTTTACTCACGCTATCGTCTGTCTCGTCCTTGCGCCGCAGACGACCGGCGACCGTCTCACGCAGAGCACACCATTTATCCGCTAGGCACACAATCCACGCCTCACGACACGTCGGCGGCACCGGCACCAGCGGAAACATATGCCGCACGATAATATTCCGTTCGCGCGGCGTCAGCTCATAATCTTCCTCCGCACGTGCCAGGGCAAAAAACGGGTGGCGAAAGCCATGCAGCCGATGGCTTGGGTCGGGATCGTGCCAGTCATAGAGAAAGTAGTCGTGCAGCAAGGCTCCGCGCAGCAGCGAGGCACGGTCGATCGAAATGCCAGCACGGCCCAAGTGCTCGGCAAAGGACAGACTTGCCCGTGCCACCGAGGTCACATGTGCATAGACCGTCACGTCGCCATGCTGGATAAACTCGCGCGTCAGGTCCAAGCGGCCCGCCTGGGCGAGCTGGCGGGCGGCATCGTCGACCTCGTGCGCGATTTTCTCGGCACGAACGGCATCGGACATGCTGCCTCCTTCCAGCGGCTCACGGCGGCAAGCCACGGCCTGCACGTATTGAAAAAATCATCATCGAATCTATCAGTATGGCATCGGACAAAACGTTTTGCCCCACCAGTTGTCGAATTACCGCGCCGCCGTCACATATCAAACGCCAAAATGTGCGAGACTGTCTTGTGCAATTGTGTCGGCCGAGGGAGCGCCGGCGCTCGATTCGCATGGAGTAACCCACAACGATGCTGCTTACGCAAACGACAACGCCCGAGGACGTCAAGGCTCTCGACCGCGCCGAGCTTCCGCTGCTCTGCGGCGAGATTCGCCACGCCATCCTCGAAAGCTCCGCCGCTGTCGGCGGACACGTTGCCCCCAACCTGGGCGTCGTTGAGCTTACGGTTGCGCTTCATCGCGTGTTTAACTCCCCTATCGACAAGATTGTCTTTGACGTTTCGCACCAGACCTACGCCCACAAGGCGCTGACCGGGCGCGCGTATACCTATATCGATCCGGAACGTTTTGGCGAGGCTTCTGGCTTTGCCAATCCCGACGAGTCCGAGCACGACCTGTTCGCCATGGGCCACACCTCCACATCGGTGAGCCTGGGCTGCGGCTTGGCACACGCCCGCGATCTGGCGGGCGACAGCTACAACGTCATCACCATCATTGGCGACGGCTCGCTTTCGGGCGGCTTGGCGTTTGAGGGTTTCAACAATGCCGCCGAACTCGACGGCAACCTGATCATTATCGTCAACGATAACGACCAGTCCATCGCCGAGAACCACGGTGGCCTCTATCGCAATCTGGCCGAGCTGCGCACCAGCAACGGCACCTGTGAGCGCAACGTTTTCCGCGCGATGGGACTCGACTACCGTTATTTGGACGCCGGCAACGACGTGTTGGCCCTGGTCGACACGCTGCAGGAACTGCGCAATATCGATCATCCCATCGTGCTGCACGTCTCCACCGCCAAGGGCAAGGGCTTTGAGCCGGCCCAGAGCGACCCCGAACGCTGGCACCACGTGGGTCCGTTTGACATGGCGACTGGGCGCAAGCTTTGCCCGGGCCATCCGAGCGAGCCTGCGCCGCGCACCTATGCCGACATTACGGGCGAGGCGCTCAGCGCCGCCATCGAGCGCGATCCGCAGGTCGTGGGCATCACGGCCGCCACACCCTACATCATGGGCTTTACACCCGAGCTTCGCGCTGCCGCCGGCAAACAGTTCGTCGATGTGGGCATTGCCGAGGAGCACGCCGTGACCTTTGCCACCGCGCTTGCGCGCTCGGGCGCCAAGCCAGTCTTTGGTGTGTACGGCACGTTTTTGCAGCGCGCCTACGACGAGCTGTGGCACGATCTGTGCCTCAACGACGCCCCGGCAACCATTTTGGTGTTTGGTGCGTCGATCTTTGGCACCACGTCCGAGACGCACCTTTCGTTCTTTGATATTTCCATGCTGGGCGGTCTTCCCAACATGCACTACTTGGCGCCGGCCTGCATGGAGGAATATCTGTCCATGCTGAGCTGGTCGCTCGACCACCGCGAGCATCCCGTGGCGATTCGTGTGCCTGGTATTGGCCTGGTGAGCCGTCCCGACCTTGCGCCTGCCGAAGACACCGACTACAGCGCCGTTCGCTACAACGTGGTGCGCCAGGGTCGCGACGTAGCAGTGCTCGCGCTCGGCGATTTCTTTGAGCTGGGCGAGCGCGTGGCAAACCGTCTGACCGCCGAGTACGGCATCGAGGCCACGCTCGTCAACCCGCGCTTTGCAACCGAGCTCGACCGCGAGTTCCTCGACAGCCTTGCCGCCGAGCATCGCGTTGTCGTCACCCTCGAGGACGGCATCTTGGACGGCGGCTGGGGCGAGCGTGTGGCATGCTATCTGGCATGCACGCCGTTGCGCACGCGCACCTTCGGCATCGCCAAGGGCTTTCCCGACCGCTATGACCCCAACGAGCTGCTCGCGCAAAACGGCATGACGGTCGAGAACATGGCCGCTGAAGCCGTAAGGCTACTCAACGAGTAAAAAAACCTCCGCAAGGGAAGCACCCCTGCGGAGGTTTTTATTTTCGCGACGCGATTATCTCAATCTGTAACATCTAGGGCCCGAATTCCCGTCTAACTGTTACAGATCGAGACGAGACGTCGTAGTCCCAGACCTTTGTCTCAATCTGTAACAGATAGAGACCTTTTGTCCGTCCAGATGTTACAGATCGAGACATTCGAATTCCCCTGAATAGAAAATCTCAATCTGTAACAGTTACTCGGCAAAAACGGCTGAAGATGTTACAGATCGAGACAAAACAGTAAGGCATGCCGCTGCATCGGCCAGAACCACCACAAAGGTACCTGTCCCTTTTTGGTAGGTAGAATTACCCATAAGGTAAGTATGTTTCTGAGTTATTTCGTGTTGACCCCTTTGAGCGCGATAGGGTATAACTCTACTCAACCGCTAGGGATTTTATTGAGAAAGGTGTTCTACCATGAGCAAGAACCTCTCCCAGCAGGTCGTTCTCGACCGCCGCGGCTTCGTTGCCGCCACCTTCGCAACCGTCGCCGGCCTTGGTCTTGCCGGCTGCTCTGACACCAGCGCCGAGGCCGACAAGGGTTCCGCCGCCGGCTCTTCCAAGAGCTCCGAGGATACCGAAGCTTCCACCACGCTCGACGCTAAGGCATTCGACAAGCTCGTCGACAACGGCCCCAAGGCCGATGACGACGCCATCGCCGCCAGCACCTGGGCGACGGCCGTCAAGGACGCCGGCGTCTTTAAGATCGGTGGCGTTCAGACCTCCACGCTCTTCTCCCTCCTCAACGAGAAGGACGGTCAGACCCGCGGCTTCGATGCCGGCATCGCGCAGCTTCTGTCCAACTACATCCTGGGCGAGAACAAGGTCGAGATCACCCAGGTGACCTCGGACACGCGCGAGTCCGTCCTGCAGAACGGCCAGGTCGATGCCGTCTTTGCCACCTACACCATCACTGACGAGCGCAAGAAGCTCGTCTCCTTCGCCGGCCCCTACTACTACACGCAGCAGGCCATCCTGGTGCTCGCCGATAACGACGACATCAAGAGCGTCGACGACCTGGCCGACAAGAACGTCGCCGTCCAGTCCGGCTCCAACGGCCCCGCCATCCTGGAGGAGTTCGCCCCCAAGGCCAGCCAGCAGGAGTTCAAGACCGACGAGGAGGCCCGCCAGGCACTCCAGCAGGGCCGCGTTGACGCCTACGTCATCGATAACAACATGCAGCAGAGCGCCCTAGTCCGCGAGCCCGGTAAGTACAAGATCGCCGGCAAGCCCTTCGGCAGCAAGGAGCCCTACGGCATCGGCCTGCCGCTCGATTCCGACGGCGTCGCCTTTGTCAACGACTTCCTTAAGAAGATCGAGGACGACGGTACCTGGACCGAGCTGTGGCAGATCTGCATCGGCGACCGTACGGGCGACACCAATGTTCCCGAGCTGCCCGAGATCGGCGCCTAGGCAGCGAGCCTGGTAACGGCCGCAACGAAACCATATGGAAACGCATGATGCGCTTTATTGCGGTAAACTGTTTCCTCACTGAGTTGTCGGGGCTTCCGTACACACGGGAGCCCCTTTCCTTATCGGCAGGAGGTCCGCATGAGTCTCTCTGAGCTCTGGTCGCTCTATGGCCAGAACTATATCGACGCGCTGCTAGCAACCTGGGGCATGACGCTTGAGTCGTTTGCCATCGCCATGGTGCTGGCCGTCGCCGTCACCGTGATGCGTGTGTCGCCGCTCAAGCCGCTGCGCGTCTTTGGCGACCTGTATGTCCAGGTCTTCCGCAACATCCCCGGCATCGCGCTGCTTATCATCGTCGTCTATGCGCTTCCGCCGCTCAAGGTCGTCCTGCCCTACCGCACCTGCGTTATCGTCGCCACGGTCCTTTTGGGCTCGGCCTTTGGTTCCGAGAACTTTATGAGCGGCATCAACACCGTCGGCATCGGCCAGGTGGAAGCCGCCCGTTCGCTCGGCATGAGCTTCAGCCGTATCCTCGCCAAGATCGTGATTCCGCAGGCACTGCGCTCAAGCGTGCTGCCCATGGCCAACCTCTTTATCGCCGTCATGCTCACCACCGCGCTCGGTAGCCAGGTGCCGCTTAAACCGCAGGAGCTCACCGGCGTGG
The DNA here is from genome assembly GCA_902491915.1 of uncultured Collinsella sp. Classification (GTDB taxonomy): domain Bacteria; phylum Actinomycetota; class Coriobacteriia; order Coriobacteriales; family Coriobacteriaceae; genus Collinsella. The sequence goes on along the minus strand of CABUJL010000027.1, from coordinate 1,540 downwards.
TGAGCTACATCAACACGCGCTCGCTCGGCGGCGTCGTCGCGTTCTTTATCTCGGCACTCGGCTACCTGGGCACGGCCTTTGTGGTGAGCCACATTGGCAACTACATCGATAAGAAGGTGAGGATCCTCCGATGAGCAAGCATTCCTCCCCTGCACTTACCATGCGCGATGCGCTCTACGAGGCTCCCGGCCCCAAGATGCGCGCCAAGATTCGCATCGGCACCGCTATCTCGCTCGTTGCCGTCGCCGTGCTCGTCGCCCTGGTACTGCAGCGCTTTTATGTGACCGGCCAGCTTTCGGTCCACTATTGGTATTTCTTTACGCACCTCACCACCTGGAAGTTCTTGCTTGCCGGCTTTGAGGGCACCGTTAAAGTCGCACTCACCGCTGGCGCCATCGCGCTGGTGCTGGGCCTAGCCCTTATGCTCGGCCGCACCAGCGACATTAAGCCGCTCCAGCTGGTTTGCCGTGTGCTCACCGATTTCTTCCGCGGTGTGCCGAGCCTGCTGTTTATCTACTTCTTCTTTTTGGTGCTGCCCCAGTACAAGATCTCGCTGCCGTCGTTTTGGATGCTCACGCTTCCCGTCGCGCTCGCTGCAGCCGGCGTGCTGGCCGAGATTTTCCGCGCCGGCGTCAATGCCGTGCCGCGCGGCCAGGTCGAGGCCGCCCAGGCGCTCGGTCTCTCCAAGGCCAAAATCACCTTTAAAATCGTGTTGCCGCAGGCTATTCGGTTTATCATTCCGTCCTTGATTTCACAGCTTGTGGTCGTAGTCAAAGACACCACCGTCGCCTATGTGGTGAGCTACCCCGACCTTATGCAAAATGCCCGTGTGCTCATTACCAACTACGACGCCCTCGTGTCGGTCTACCTGGTTATCGCGGTCATCTACATCCTCATCAACGTCGCGATCAACAAGGCCGCTGTCTACGTTTCGCACAAGACCGGCGCGACCATCATCCGCTAACGCTTTACCATTTCGAGTCATAAGGAGCCGAGCACCATGGCACAGAGCACCTCTTCCACCGGCAATCAGCCGCTGATCGAGCTCAGACACGTCGATAAGCACTATGGCGATCTGCACGTCCTCAACGATATCAATCTCTCGGTCGACCGCGGCGAGGTCGTCGTTGTGATCGGTCCCTCGGGCTCGGGCAAGTCGACCATGTGCCGCACCATCAACCGCCTGGAAACTATCGACTCGGGCGAGATCCTCATCGAGGGCGAACCCCTGCCGCAGGAAGGCAAGGACCTTGCCCGCATGCGCGCCGAACTGGGCATGGTGTTTCAGCAGTTCAACCTGTTTGCACATATGACGGTACTGCAGAACGTCATGCTGGGACCGGTCGACGTGCTGGGCGTGTCCAAGGAGGAAGCTCGTGAGCGCGCCATGGACCTGCTGAGCCGCGTAGGCGTGGCCGAGCAGGCCGACAAGGTGCCCGCACAGCTTTCGGGCGGCCAGCAGCAGCGCGTGGCCATCGCCCGCGCGCTTGCCATGCAACCCAAGGCCATGCTCTTTGACGAGCCCACGAGCGCCCTTGAC
>CABUJL010000026.1 GCA_902491915.1 uncultured Collinsella sp. | reverse complement strand
CGCTACGACGAGGGCCGCTCCGCCACGCAGATCGGGCGAGGTAACCTGTGCACCTGAGAAGCCCTTGACGCCATGAATCATGGCATGATGGCTCTCGATACGAATGTCGGCACCCATGCGCACCAGCTCAGAGGCAAACATAAAGCGATTCTCGAAGATGTTCTCGGTGATAACGGAGCTACCATCGGCAAGGGCGGAGAGCACCATAATCTGCGCCTGCATGTCCGTCGGGAAGCCGGGGAACGGAAGCGTCTGGATGTCGACCGGCTTGATACGCTCGGCACGGTTTACATGGACGCCATCCTCGACGCGCTCGCAGTCGATACCCATGAGCTCCATCTTCTTGAGCACCATGCCCAAGTGAATGGGGCAAAAACCCGTGACGTCGACACCGCGATCGTCGGCCATCAACGCACCGGCAACGATAAAGGTACCGGCCTCGATGCGGTCGCCCACTACGCGATGGGTAACGGGATGCAGCTCTTCCACGCCCTCGATGGTCACGACAGGCGTACCGGCGCCGACAATCTTAGCGCCCATCTCGTTGAGCATGTTGGCGAGATCGACGATCTCGGGCTCGCGGGCGGCATTGTCGATAACCGTGGTACCCTTCGCGCGCACAGATGCCATAATGAGGTTCTCGGTCGCACCGACACTGGCGAACTCGAGCGTGACGGTGGTACCGCGCAGACCTTGGGGCGCATTAGCGTTGATGTAACCGTGGGCGGTATCGAACTCAACGCCCAGGGCCTCAAGACCAAGAATGTGCATATCGATCTTGCGAGCACCCAGGTTGCAGCCGCCCGGCATGGCGATCTTGGCGCGATGGAAGCGACCCAGCAGGGGTCCCATCACGGCTGTGGAAGCACGCATCTTGGCAACGAGCTCGTAGGGGGCCTCCCAAGAATCGACCTGAGAGGTATCAATCTCGAGCGTGTGCTCGTCGAGAACATCGATCGTAGCGCCCATGCCCTTGAGCACCTTGCCCATCACGTGGACATCGGAAATATCGGGCACGTTCTGCAGCGTCGTCTTGCCCGGCGCCAGAAGCGTTGCCGCCATGAGTTTGAGCGCGGAGTTCTTGGCGCCCGAAACGGGCACGGAGCCTCCGATGGCGTGGCCACCCTCAACGCGGATAATATCCAAGGTCTACCCTTTCAAAAAGCATGCCCGGGATGGCTGGGCCATCCCGGGCATGATGTGTTCGCAAATGGTCGAACGCTAAATCGTTTGACTATTGGGCAAGCTTGAGCTTACACCATGCGATTTCATTATAGAGGTAGGCGCGGCGTGCATCATCCTCCGACAAATTACCCAGCTTCTCTTCAAAACCTTGAATATCAGCTTTAAGCTTGTCGGCATCGACGGTCGCCAAATCGCAAGCGCGCTCGGCGAGAACGGTCACGACATCGTCCGCAACCTGGGCATAGCCGCCGGCCACGGCAAACGTGTGGTCGACAGTGCCCATGGCCTTATCGGAAACGCGAACGTAACCGCGGTCGATCGTGCAGATCTCGCTGGAGTGAGCGGGCAGGACGCCAAACTCGCCATCCGTGGACGGAATCGACACAAACGCAGCGTCGCCCTCATAGGCGCAGCTCACGGGGCACACGATGCGGATACGCATAACCTACTTCTCCCCCATCTTGCGGGCGCGCTCGCGCACGTCCTCAATCGTGGAAGCATAGCGGAAAGCCTGCTCGGGCAGGTCATCGGCCTTGCCGTCGACAATCTCGGCGAAAGAGCGGACGGTATCCTCGACGCGGACGTAGACACCGGGGTTGCCGGTGAACTTCTCGGCGACGTGGAAGGACTGCGAGAGGAACTGCTGAATCTTACGGGCACGGTTGACCGTAAGGCGCTGCTCCTCGGACAGCTCGTCCATACCCAGAATGGCGATGATGTCCTGAAGGTCGGAGTACTCCTGCAGGAGCTCCTGGACCTTGACGGCGACACGGTAGTGCTCCTCGCCGACGATCGAGGGATCGAGAGCGTCGGAGGAAGACGCAAGCGGGTCGATAGCCGGGAACAGGCCGAGCGACGAAATGCTACGCGAAAGAACCGTGGTGGCATCGAGGTGCGTAAACGTCGTGGCAGGCGCCGGGTCGGTCAGGTCGTCGGCGGGGACGTAGACAGCCTGGACGGAGGTAATGGAGCCCGTCTTGGTCGAGGTAATGCGCTCCTGGAGGTCGCCCATGGGCTGGTAACCAACGGCGGACGGCATACGGCCCAGCAGTGCGGAAACCTCGGAACCTGCCTGGGAGAAGCGGAAGATGTTGTCGATGAACAGCAGAACGTCCTGGCCGCGATCGCGGAAGTACTCAGCGGTGGTAAGGCCGGCCAGACCGATGCGCAGACGCGCTCCGGGCGGCTCGTTCATCTGACCATAGACCAAGCAGGTCTTGTCGATAACGCCAGACTCGCTCATCTCGAGGAACAGGTCGGTGCCCTCGCGGGTACGCTCGCCGACGCCGGTGAACACCGAGGTACCACCGTGCTCCTGGGCGAGGTTGTTGATGAGCTCCTGAATCAGAACGGTCTTGCCGACGCCGGCGCCGCCGAACAGACCTGTCTTGCCGCCACGGATGTAGGGCTCGAGCAGGTCGACGGCCTTGATGCCGGTCTCGAAAATCTCGGTCTTGGTGGTGAGCTCGTCGAAACGGGGCGCTGCATGGTGGATGGGGTAGAACTCCTCCACCTCGGGCATGGGCTTGCCGTCGACGGGCTTGCCCATGACGTTCCAAATGCGGCCGAGCGTCTTGGGGCCAACGGGCATCTTCATGGGCTCACCGGTATCGGTGGCGATGAGGCCGCGCTGCAGGCCGTCGGTCGAGGACATGGCGACCGTGCGGACGACGCCGCCCGGAAGCTGGCTCTCGACCTCGAGGATCGTGCTCAGATGACCGATCGGGGTCTCGGCCTCGACCGTGAGCGCGTTGTAGATCGGGGGCACCGCGCCGTCAAACTTGACGTCGACGACAGGGCCGATGATTCGCACGATGCGACCATCACCGGCAGTCGTCTTCTTGGTGGCTTCCTCGACCGCAAGCTTTACGGTGTTATTAGCCATTACTGTTCCTCCAATGCTGAGGCTCCGCCGACGATCTCGTTAATCTCGGTCGTGATCGAAGCCTGGCGCACGCGACTATACGTGCGGGTAAGGGTCGAGATGATCGCGGTGGCGTTTTCCGTCGCGGAGTGCATGGCCTTGCGGCGTGCACCCTGCTCAGCAGCCGCCGAATCGATCAGGGCCTGGTAGATGACCGTCAGGATATAAGACGGCACAAGCTTGCCGAGAACATGCTCGGGAGAGGGCACGAACTCGAACGTGGACGAGATGCGCTTAGGGGCGTCGGTCTCGTTCTTACGCGGACCGTGGGCCATAGCGATCATCTCGGGGTCGAGCGGCAACAGATGCTCGACGCGAAGCTCCTGATCCACGCGGTTCTTGGCGTGGTGGTAGACAAGCTCGACACGGTCAAGCTCACCGGCACGATACGCATCGCAGATATGAGAGGAGATCATGCGGGCCTGATTGAAATCGGGCTCAGAGGAGTTGCCCTCAAAGTGCATGACAACGTTTGCGCGGTCACGGAAATACGTGGCCGGCTTACGCCCGCACGCGATGATCTCGCACTCGATGCCGTCGTTCGCCCAAGAAGCGGCGAGCTTTTCGGCCGTGCGCTCCACCGTCGTATTGAAACCGCCGGCAAGGCCGCGGTCCGAGGCAATAACGACAATCAGGCCATGCTTGACACTCTCATGCTTCTGCAGCATGGGATCGGTGCCCGAACAGGAGGCGTCGCCGGCGACCGTCAACATGACGTCGGTCAGCGCCTCCTTATAGGGCTCGGCCTGCTTGGAGCGATCGAGGGCACGACGGATCTTGGCCGTAGAGACCATCTCCATCGTGCGCGTGATCTGCTTGGTCGTGGTAACCGAGGAGATTCGCTTCTTAATGTCGCGAAGGTTGGCCATAGGGCTTAGTTCTCCTCTGATCCAGTCGTATCGGCATGGTGCTTAGCCATGAACTGCTGCTTAAAGTCGCCGATGACGCGCAGGAGCTCAGCCTTGGTGTCATCGTCAATCTTCTTGGCGCGAACCTTGTCGAGCAGCGAGCCAAAGCCATTGTCCATGTACTCGATGAGCTCGGCACGGAAGGGCAGCACGTCGGAGATTTCCAGGTCATCCAGGAAGCCCTCGTTGCCAGCGAACAGCGTAACGATCTGCTCGCCAACCTCAAACGGCTTGTAACGCGGCTGCTTCAGGAGCTCGGTCATGCGGGCACCATGGGTCAGCTGCTTCTGAGTAGCCTCGTCGAGGTCGGAGCCGAACTGGGTAAAGCCAGCGAGCTCCTGATAGGAAGCGAGGTCCAGACGGAGGTTGCCGGCGACCTGCTTCATGGCCTTGGTCTGCGCATCGCCACCGACGCGGGACACGGAGATGCCCACGTCGACTGCCGGGCGCTGACCCTGGAAGAAGAGCTCGGACTGCAGGTAAATCTGACCATCGGTAATGGAAATGACGTTGGTCGGAATGTAGGCCGAGACGTCGCCGTCCTGGGTCTCGATGATCGGCAGTGCCGTCATGGAGCCGTAACCGTTCTTCTTGGACATCTTGACGGCACGCTCGAGCAGACGAGAGTGCAGGTAGAAGATGTCGCCAGGATAGGCCTCGCGTCCGGGCGGACGATGCAGCGTCAGCGACATCTGACGGTAGGCCACAGCCTGCTTGGACAGGTCGTCGTAGATGACGAGCACGTGGCCGCCGGGGTTGGTCTCGCTGGCGGGCTTACCGTCCTCGCCGTTGTACATGAAGAACTCGCCGATAGCGGCACCGGCCATAGGCGCGATGTACTGCATAGGGGCGGAATCGGCAGCGGTGGCCGAAACGATGATGGTGTAGTCGAGCGCACCGTGCTGAGCGAGGGTCTCGCGGATGTTGGCAACCGTGGAGGCCTTCTGGCCGATGGCGACATAGATGCAGACCATGCCCTTGCCGCGCTGGTTGAGGATAGCGTCGATGGCGATGGCGGTCTTACCGGTCTGGCGGTCGCCGATGATGAGCTCACGCTGACCGCGGCCAATAGGCACCATGGAGTCGATAGCGAGCAGACCGGTCTGAACCGGCTCGCACACCGGGGTACGATCGATGACGCCGGGAGCCTTGAACTCGATGGGGCGACGGTGCGTGGCGACGATGTCGCCCAGGCCGTCGATGGGCTGGCCGAGCGGATTGACGACGCGGCCGAGCATGGCACGGCTCACGGGGATATCCATAATGCGGCCAGTGGTGCGGCACTCGTCGCCTTCCTTGATGGAGTCGACGGCACCAAACAGAACGGCGCCGACCTCGTCACGGTCAAGGTTCTGGGCAAGGCCGAAGACGGTCTCACCGGTATCGGAGCTCTTGAACTCCAGAAGCTCGCCTGCCATGGCGCTCTTGAGGCCGGAGACGCGCGCGATGCCGTCGCCTACCTCGTCGACCGTTGAAACCTCATGCGTATCGACCGTCGCGGAGAGGCTCGTGAGCTGCTCCTGCAGTTTCTTGGCGATATCCTGGGCATTGAGGGTTTCGGACATTAGGCTTCACCTCCGTACGAATTAGCAGAGTTTGCGAGGGTCTCCTGCGCGATGCGCAGCTGCGTCTTGACGGAAATGTCACGACGCTCGCCGCGGGCCTCGAGCACCAGGCCGCCCACGATAGACGGGTCGACCTGCTCGATAAGGAATACCTTGCGGCCGAAGTCCTGCTCGCATTTCTTAGTGATGGTTTGACGCAGCTCGTCGTCGAGCGGGATCGCCGTGGTGACGGTCACGCCCACTACATCCTCGTCTTCCTCGGCAACATACTTAAAGGCAGCTGCCACCTTGGGAAGAAGGTCGAGCTGGTCGCGCTTGGACATGGTGTCGAGCACGGCGATGATCTCGGGGCTGGCAGAAGCCAGGCGCTCGATCATCTCGAGGTCCTCGAACACATGGTTCTCGGCCTTGGCGGCTTCCAAAAGGGAACGCGCGTAGGTCTCGAGCACCTTGTCCTGATAGCGGCTAGTCGGCATTCAGGCTACCTGCTTCCTGGATGTAGCGCTCGATGAGCTTCTTCTGCTCGGCATCGTCCTCGAGTGCCTCGCCCACGATCTTGGTGGCGACGGCAACGGACAGGTCGGCGATGGAGCTCGCGGCACCGGCGTAGATGGACTTGCGCTCGTCCTCGACGGTCGTATGGGCCTTGGCGATGATCTCCTCGGCCTCCTTGTGAGCAGCCTCGATGATACGGGCACGCTCGGACTCGGCGTCCTTACGGGCCTCGAGAACGATGTCGGCAGCCTGACGACGGGCGTCGGTGACGATCGAGTCGGACTCAGCGCGCTTGGCGATGGCCTCCTGCTTGGTCTTCTCGGCCTCGTCGAGGCTCTCCTCGATCTTCTTGCCGCGCTCCTCCATGGTTTTCATGATGCCCGGCAGGGCGACCTTGGCCAGCACGATCCAGATAATCAGGAAGGCGATAAGCGCCGGGATGAACTCCGCCATCTTAGGGATGAGGATGTCCGCACCGGCAGCGCCGTCCTCGGCGAACGCGGAAACCGGCATGAGCAGCGCGGCCGCGGACGCGGAGAGTGCGATCGCGCTCTTCTGGGATGAAAGATTCATACTTGACGCTCCGTGCTATTTAACGATCAGCGCGACAACGAAGCCGATCAGAGCCAGAGCCTCGCCGAAGGCGGAGCCCATGATGAAGACGGTGAACACGCGGCCCTGGACCTCAGGCTGACGGGCCATAGCACCCGTAGCACCCAGAGCAGACAGGCCGATAGCAAGACCAGCGCCGATAACACCGAGACCGTAACCGATAACTCCCACGATTCCTCCTTTGTCGTGCGTGTCTTATTTCACGCAGGATAACCTTTTTATAACTACCGGGCTCCATGGGTACGGGCACCGGCGGTTTAACGAATTGCCTTACCTTTAAGGTGCGAGCGGAAGACTACTCCTCCTCCGCGACCTCCTCTGCCTCGGAGACATACACGGCGGTAAGGACCGTGAAGACGTAAGCCTGGATGGCACCGACCACAAGCTCGATCGCATAGATCAGGATGAGGATGGCAAGCCAGGCCAGCGAAGGCAGGGCGCCGACGGCGTGCGCCGCGGAAACCTGCTGAAGCAGCGGCTGCATGAACATGCTCGCCATGATGGCGAACGAGCCCATGACCACGTGTCCTGCGAACATGTTGCAGAACAGACGGACGGCGAGCGTGATGAGGCGCAGGAAGGTCGAGAAGAGCTCGACGACCCACACGAGCACGTTCATCGGGAAGCTCACGCCCTGCGGGGCGAGACTCTTGATGTAGCCGATCACGCCGTGAGCCTTGCATCCGTAGTAGATGAAGTACACGAAGGCGAAGATGGCGAGCGCGGCGGTGGAGCCGATTGCACCGGTGCCGGGCTTCATTCCCGGGATCAGGCCGATCATGTTATTGATCAGGATGAACAGGAAAAGCGAGCACAGGAACGGGAAGTGCTTCTTCCAGTTCTCACCCACGACGCCCTTGCCGATATCGTTCTCGACGTACTCGATGATGTACTCGAAACCGTTGACGAAGAAGCCCTTGGGAACCAGGGTCTGCTTCTTCTTGAACACGGCCAGGACGATCAGGAGCACGATCGTGGAGACGATCAGCCAAAACGAGTACTGCGTGATGCCGCAGCTCAGATCGCCCACGACAGGGGTGGAGCTGAACTCGCTGACCAGATGATTAATCTCATCAGGCAGCTTTTCAAAAATTTCCACGACTTACCTTTCGACCTCATGAGGATCTCGCAGCGCCTTGGCGACGCGAACCGCGCAGGCGGCCATAAAGGCCACGAAGCCGATCGCCTCGCCCAGGAGGAACATGCGAAATGCCTCTCCGAACAACACAAACACAACCAAGGTAAAGACGAGCAGGGCGATTGCCGAGACCGCCAGACTCACCATACCCTTGAGCATGTCCGCATTCTGTTTATCGTCAAGAACCGGCTTGAGCGTAAAGACAAAGGGAAGGAAGGCAATTGCGCCCGCGATGGCGCCTGCAACGATAGCGAGCAGATCGGCTATCTGAAACACTGGCGTCCTCACTTTCCTTTTTAACGCTTCACAGAACAGTTCCCGCCAAACATTGGTGACTATTGTACGAGCCAATCGCTAAAGTACAACCGAAAAAGCATCGGTTAATACGCACCTGTTCGTTTTCTTAAGACCTTCTTTATGCCGCAGGTACGGTAATACGTTTTTCTCGAACCCTGCAGGGCAAAACGTCCGTTAACAGGAGTGCGCGCGGTCGCCTTTTGTTCATCCGCGCGCACCGTTTCTTCGTATTTGCAGCCGCGGCCGTCTTAGCCCAGCGACTAGAGCGTGCCGTAGATGCGGTCACCGGCGTCGCCCAGGCCGGGAACGATGTAGGCCGCCTCGTTGAGATGGTCGTCGATGGCGCAGGTATAGATATGCACATCAGGATCCTTCTCAGTCAGCGACTTGAGGCCCTCGGGGGCCGCGACGATGCACAGCATGCGGATGTCCTTGACACCGCGCTCGCGCAGGTAGCTAATGGCCATCTCGGCCGAACCGCCCGTGGCGAGCATGGGGTCGACGACCAGGCAGATGCGCTGGTCGATATCCTTGGGCATCTTGCAGTAATACTCGTGCGGCTCGTGGGTGACCTCGTCGCGCTCCATGCCGATGTGGCCCACGCGAGCGGAGGGCACCAGGTCGAGGATGCCGTCGACCATGCCAAGGCCCGCACGCAGGATGGGCACGATGGCGAGTTTCTTGCCGGCAAGCTGTTTGAACGTGGCGGTAGTGATGGGGGTCTCGACCTCGACGTCTTCCATGGGCAGGTCGCGCATGGCCTCGTAGCCGTCAAAAAGCGCGAGTTCGCGCACGAGCTGGCGGAACTGGTTGGTGCCGGTGTTTTTGTCGCGCAGGATCGACAGCTTGTGCTGGACGAGCGGGTGGTCGACAAGCGTCACACGGGACGCATCGTAGGTGACGGTCATGGATTGATTGCCCCTTTCGTTGCGGCCGCAAAACGGCCTTGCTGACAAGGCGTGCAGCAATGTTGCCGCCGCACGCCATGCATTAGTTTAGCGGTTTGTTGTATCGAGCAGCCCATCGCAGCCCTACTGTGCGGTGCTGAGCGAGCGCCTGACTGCATCACGCCAGCCCGCAAGGTTTTGCTCGCGGCGCTCGGCGGACATGTGGGGAAGGAAGGCCCTAACGATCTGGGCATTTTGCTCCAGCTCCTCCAGGTCTTCCCAATAGCCGACGGCAAGACCCGCCAAGTACGCGGCACCGATTGCCGTGGTCTCCACCGTCTCGCATTGCAGCACGGGGATATCCAGCAGGTCGGCCTGGAATTGCATGATGAACTCGTTGCGCGAGGCACCGCCATCGACAGACAGGCGCTCGATCGAAAGCCCCACGTCCTGCTCCATGGCGCGCAGCACGTCGTAGCTCTGATATGCCATGGATTCGCAGGCGGCACGTACGATGGTCGCACGGCTCGAGGCGCCGGTCAGACCGCACACGATACCGCGGGCATGCGGGTCCCACCAGGGAGCGCCCAAACCCGCAAAGGCGGGAACGAAGTAGCAGCCCTCGTTGTCGCTAATCGAAGCGGCGAGTTGTGCCGACTCGCTCACGCTCGAGATGATGCCCATGTTGTTGCGAAGCCAGTTCATCGTTGAGCCGGCGGCAAAAATAGAGCCCTCGAGCGCATAGCTGACTTTGCCGTCCGCAGCGATACCGATGGTGGAGACCAGGCCATTCTTGGATTCGACGATCTCGTCGCCGGTGTTCATGAGCATAAAGCAGCCCGTGCCATAGGTGTTTTTGGTCTGGCCGGGATAGAAGCAGCAGTGGCCGAACAGCGATGCCTGCTGGTCGCCCGCCACGCCCATGATGGGCGGCATGTTGGTCATGATGTCGCTCGCGACGCGGCCGTAGTCGCCCGAGCTCCAGCGAACCTCGGGCATCATGGAACGTGGAACGTCAAAGAGCGCCAGCAGGTCGTCGTCCCAATCGAGCGTATGGATATTAAAGAGTGCCGTGCGGCTGGCATTGGTGTAGTCGGTGGCAAAGACCTGGCCGCCGGTGAGGTTGTAGATGAGCCAGGTGTCGATGGTGCCAAACATGAGGTCGCCCGCCGCCGCGCTCTCGCGTGCGCCGTCGACGTTGTCGAGAATCCACTGCACCTTGGAGGCCGAGAAATACGGGTCAAGCGTAAGTCCCGTGCGGGAGCGCACCAGCTCCTCGCAACCCTGTTCAACCAACGCGTCGATCGCCGGCGCGGTACGACGGCACTGCCATACGATGGCGTTATAGATGGGCTGGCCGCTCACGCGGTCCCAGACCACCGTGGTCTCGCGCTGGTTGGAGATGCCGATGGCGGCGATGCGATCGGAATGGATGCCGCTCTTAAACTGAACCTCCATCATCACGCCGATCTGGCTGGCAAGCACCTCCGTGGGATCCTGCTCCACCCAGCCGGGGCGCGGGAAGCTGGTTTTGACGCTACGACGCGCCTGGGCAACGATGCAGCCGTATTCGTCGACAATGGCCGCGAGTACCGAGGTAGTGCCGCAGTCGAGCGCCATGATGTAGGAACCGCCAAAGTTAAACGAGGCATCTTCCATGCCCAGGCTGCCCAGATTCAACGACATCGCTTACACCCTTCTATTGCATCGGGTCGGACAGGACCCGCTCGATCTCTGATGCGGGAAGTGCGCCTTGGCGCAGGATCTGGAGCCCGCCGTGCTGGAACGACACGATGGTCGAGGCGTCGCGACACGGGGTCTCACCGGCGTCGACGGCAACATCGACCCCCTCCAGGATGCGACCCTCGACGGCGGCAAAGCTTGCCGGCGAAGGCGCGCCGTGCGTGTTGGCGCTCGTGCAGGCAAGGGGACTGCCGCAGGCGCGGATGAGCGCTTGGACCACGGGAGAGGCCGAAGCGCGCAGGGCCACGGTGTCGTCGGCAGCGCGCATAAAGGTCGGCACGCAGGGGGCTGCCTTGACCACGATAGTCAGGGCTCCCGGCCAGCATCGTCGCGCGAGTACGCGGGCATCTTCCGGGATATCCACGCCATAGCGGTCGAGTGCTTCGACGCCATCGACCAGCCAAGCGACGGTTTGCGTGAGCTCACGTTGCTTGAGAGTGAAGATACGGCGATAGCCGGTGCCGAGCGCAGGAACTGCGGCGCCATTGACGGCAGCCTGCGGATCGCACGGCCACGATGGGAATTCGCTTGTATCTTGGGGCACGGCGTCCGAGAAGGCGTTGACTGCCACGGCAACACCGTAGACGGTCTCGGTCGGAATCAAGGCCAGGCCGCCGCGGCCGAGCACCTCGGCCGTGCGCTCGACGGCAAGCCGATGCGGCTCGCGCGTTCCCTCGTATACCCGATAGACCGTCTGCATGTGTATGCCAGCCCCTTACGCTCCGGTGCAAGTTTGTTTACTGTGGGGCATTCTCGCACGAAACATTCAACCTATTTGCCCAGAGCGCATGTTGGTTTGGTGAGCGGCTCTAGTAGTCGGTGAAAGTGAGGGGGTTAATTGAAGATTTTTAGCGCGCAAGCGTAACGGTACGATCGGGAAACTCGATGCTTGCAACCAGTTTTCCGCCGAGGCTCTCTGCGTACCTGCTCAGCGTGTCGAGCCTCATCGAACCCAACTCCCCACGCTCGAGCTCGGATACACGTTTTTGAGAAACGCCCATCGACTGGGCGACCGACGCCTGTGTTAGATCTTTTAACCTGCGAATCTGAGCAAGCTTATAGGCTTCGATACGATCGCGAGTCCTCTCCTGCTCGGCGGTAATGGAGTCGCGTGTTATCCCGCGAGATTCCATATACTCATGCAGTTCCATCTCGATCGAGCCTCCTTACGTGGCGACGGTATATTTGCTCGGCCCTTGGAATGTTGATCGCATACCAACCGTTCCATTTTGCCCTTGACGATCCCGCTCGCGACTTATCACCCGCCAATAGCAATACCGCCTGGCGCTTGGGGTCAAAGGCGAAGAGGATGCGAATCACCTGCCCACCACACGACGTCACTCTCAGCTCCTTTAAATGATGAAGCTTCGAGCCCTTTACGCGGTCAACCAGCGGACGACCAAGGCTGGGACCTTCCTTCTCGAGCACCAAAAGGTCTGCATAAATCTGCTTCAGCGTAGCTTCATCCTGCTCATCAAGCCAAGGTTCAATGTAATCAAGCACGATACGGTACCGATGCAGCTGATTTGACATACCTTTCTCCTTCTATAGTAGAAGTTTTACGGTATATTGCAAGGACAAACTTGCGCAAATGTCTATTTATTCAGCTTAAATACGCTGTTTGGGCTCGGTGACGATGGCTCGGACGATGCGGGGGCGATCGGTGAGGTCGTGGACGATACGCACGTCCGAAAGGCCTGCCTGGCGACAGAGCTCGGCCGCGGCATCGAGGGCACCCTCGTAGAGCTCGCAGGCAAACAGGCCGCCGGCGCGCAACATGTAAGGCGCCGCATTGAGCAGGCGGCGGAAGATATCGAGGCCGTCGGCGCCGCCCTCGAGCGCCAGGTCGGGCTCAAAGTCCTTGACCTCGTGCGGCAGCGAACGCATGACGCCGGTCGGGATGTAAGGTGGGTTGGAGACGAGCACGTCGAAGGTGCCCCACTCTTCGCGGGGAATGGAACTCACCAGGTTGGTGAGGCTAAAGGCAACCTCATCTGCCGTGAGGCCGAGGGCGTCGCGGTTTTTGGTGGCCAGATCGATGGCGCGCGGCTCGATATCGGTGGCGGTGCAGGTAACGTGGCCGCGGCGCTCCCAGGCAAGGGAGAGCGAAATGCAGCCCGTGCCGCAGCCGACCTCGAGAACGCGGGCAGTGCAGGGCTCGGCTGAGGCAGGCGCAGCGGCATCCTGAGCTGAAGCCGTCTCCTGGCCGGCACCCTCGATGGCGATGCCGTATTCGTCGAGCTCGGGCTCGGCGGCTTCCGCGGCGTCGGCTTCTGCTGCCTGCGCGGCGGCTTCCTCGGCCTCGCGGTCGGCCAGCTCCTCGGCATAGGCACGGCTGCCCAGCACGTCGCTGCCTAGTGCCGCCTCATCGGCGGCCGTCAGGTTAGCGGCACGGCGCTCGGCAGTCGCGCGCTCGTCGGCCAGCGCCGCCTCGGCTTTGCGGGCCTCTTCGACCTCATCGTTCCAAGGCAGCTCAACACGCTGACGGGCAGCAGCCTCGGGGCTCAGCACCTCGGCATCCAGATAATTGAGGACTTCCTCGACGAGCATCTCGGTCTCGGGGCGCGGAATGAGCACACCGGGGGCGCACGCGACGTCGATCATGCGAAACTGCGTGCTGCCGGTGATGTATTGCAGCGGCTCGCCCTTAGCGCGGCGGACAACGGCCGCATGCATGGTCTCGAGCTGGGCCGCGTTAAGCGTCTCGTCCATACGCATATATAGGTCAATGCGCGCCAGGCCCGTGGCGGCGCACAGCAGCCACTCGGCAGAAAGACGGGGGTGCTCCTCGCCGCGCTCGGCCAGGTACTCCTTGGTCCACTCGAGACAACGCTTGATGGTCCAGATCTCGTTTGCCATGGGGCCCTCCCCTCTTAAGCGCCGGACGGCGCGCGAATGTCGGAGCAGATTGTACGCGAGGCCAGCGCTTGGCAAGGGACGATTGAAGGCGATTATCGAGAATCAGCCCAGAATTTTGCTTGGAACCTGCCTGAAATGTTCATTCGTCGACGTCTAAATCTGCATTCGTCAAGCTTTTGGCAAGGTTGACCCAAAACTGACCAATATCTAACCAAGAACTTGCCACATTGCTTGACGAACGACCCCTCAAAAACCGTCCCGCGACTTCTCGGACGCTTTTTCGAGCATTATTTTTAAAAATGATAAGTAACTTTAAGCAGGTAAACAACTTAATTGTTATTAAAGAAGATTGAATAAACTCACAAAGCAATGTGCCCAACCTAGTCATTGGGGACGCTCTTATTTGACTAGTCGTTTAAGAACGTCCCCAATGACTACTAAGCCAGGAGTGTCCCAAACTGCCGGTAGAAAAGGAACGTCCCTAAGTGCCAACTAATCAATTGCCGTCTTCGGCAGCGATGGCAACGCCGCAGGTAGAGGACGGACAGCGAGCGACGTCCAGAGCGAACAAGTTGGCATGAAAAAGGCAAGGCATAGACCTTCTGGTCATGCCTTGCCTTTTGAATGCCAAATTGTCGCTCTGGGTGGCGCGCAGCGTCGACCAGTTACGGCGTTTGGTAAAACGCCGTAACTTAAACGGCCTGTGCCAGCTTCTCGGCTCGCTCGGCGGCGGCAAGTGCCTCGATGACGGTGCCGAGCTGATCGCCCAGAAGGACGCCGTTGTAGGTGGAGTTGAAACCGATACGGTGATCGGTCACGCGGTCCTGGGGCTGGTTGTAAGTACGAATCTTCTCGGAACGGTTGCCGTGGCCAATCTGGCTCTGGCGCTCGGCGCCGAGCTCGGCCTGCTGCTTCTCGAGTTCCATCTCGTACAGACGGGCACGCAGCATCTGCATGCAGACCTCGCGGTTCTGGATCTGGGAACGCTGCTCCTGCGACTGCACCACGGTGTTGGTGGGCAGGTGGGTGATGCGCACGGCGGAGTAGGTGGTGTTAACGCACTGACCGCCAGGGCCGGAGGCACAGTAGGTATCGATGCGCAGGTCGGACTGGTTGATCTGAACGTCGATCTCCTCGGCCTCGGGAAGCACGGCGACGGTTGCCGTGGAGGTCTGGATGCGACCCTGGGACTCGGTCTTGGGGACGCGCTGTACGCGATGCACGCCGGACTCGAACTTCATGACGGAGTAGACGCGGTCGCCCTCAACCTTGAACTCGATGGACTTAAAGCCGCCGGCCTCGCTGGGGCTGGAGTCGAGTACGGTGGTCTTCCAGCCGCGCGACTCGCAGAAGCGCTGGTACATCTTGTACAGATCGCCGGCAAAGATGGCCGCCTCGTCGCCACCGGCGGCGGAGCGGATCTCGACGATGGTGTTCTTGTCGTCGTTGGGGTCGCTCGGGATGAGCATGTACTTAATGTCTTCCTCGAGCTGGGGAAGCTTGGCCTCGTTTTCGGAGATGTCCATCTGGAGCATCTCCTTCTCATCGGCATCGGTGGTATCGTGGAGCATCTCCTTGGCGGCCTCGATGTCATCGAGCGCGCCGATGTACTCGCGCGAGGCCGCGATGAGGTCGGACTGGTGCGCGTACTCCTTGTTGAGACGCGTGAACTCCTTAATATCGGAGGCGACGGCCGGGTCGGAGAGCTTCTTCTCGAGCTCCTCGTAGGCCTTGATGATCTTTTCGAGCTTGTCGCGCATGGCGGGACTCCTTTATATGCGTGAAGATGAAAATCGGCAGAGTTGATGGGGCGCGCGGCGCCACTGCGGGGGTAAGCCCGGCTAGAACATGTCGATCTTCAGATACATGCGCATCCCTTCGCGTATGGGGTACATAGTTGCGGTCTAACCCATACATGATAGCGTGCGCAGGCATACCTGCATATAACCCGCACGGAATGCGACAAAGGGTCACTCTCTTTCCTTGAATATCAACTTCATCCGAACGCCTCCCGCATTCATCCGTACACGTACGGATGAATGCGGGAATCCGATACCCTGAGGGCCGGATCGGCCGGCCCCGGGAGATCGGAGGACGCCATGTCCGGAAAGAGCGGGAAGGGCGCCGCGAAGGCGGTCCCGAGGACCCACGGCAGGCTCACCGGGTACGAGCGGGACACGGTCCAGAGGATGCTGAAGCGCAGGGCTCGCTCGACCACTTCCTCGATAGGTTCAAGGGCGTGTCGACCCGCAGGCCCCACAGCTACCTGATGTGGTTCAAGTGGCTGCACGAGGCTACACGCATCGGGGACGGGGCGTCGCCCATGCGCGGGCAGCCCGAGGACGGGTGCTACAGGAAGACCTGGAAGAAGATGATGGAGCCGGACTACGAGTTCCGCCCGGAGCTGGACGAGCAAACGGCGGGTTAACGTAGCCTTTCACCAAAAAGGGCGGGCGGCCGCGCCCTGCGACCACCCGCCCTCAATCAAAGCCCTTCTCGGCCGCCGCAGTTACCGGTTCCGGCGCCGCAGGATCACGCCTGCGGCGATCAGCACCACCGCGCCGCCCGCGATGCCACCCAGGGCCATCGGTGACAAGCTGGTATCGCCCATATTCGGCAGACCCGGCTTCTCCTCCTTCGGCACCGGCGACTTGCTCGGCGGATTGGCGGGCGGCTCCATCGGCGGGGTGGTCGGCGGCGTGTACGTGTTCTTGAACACCGGCGCCACGTCGCCATCATAGGTTACCGTCGCCACCAGATGGCCCGCACCGTCGTCCGTCACCGTCACCGTTACCCGGTGCTCGGCCGCGTCGTACGTCACGTTCTTCTGACCGTCGTCCACCTCGGAGATGCTGTAGGCGTACGTTCCGGGCTTGTCGTACGAGATCGCCTCGAAGCCCACCGTGCCGTCCGCCGCGTTCTTGGCGGTCTGCAGCACCTTGCCGTCGGTATCCTTCAGCTGGAAGGAGAACTGCCCTTCCTTCAGGCCCTCGCCGCTCAGCACCTTGGAGGCCCCCAGCTTCACCTCAGTCGCGGCCGGCGCGTAGCTGTTGCTGAACGCCACCGCATCCACAGCCTTGCCGCCTGTGCTGTAGGCAACCTGCGCCTCCAGCTCGTGCGTCTCCGCATTCTCCGTCACCGTCACCGTTGCGGTAAAGACCGTCGTGTCGTAGGTGACGCCGTTCGCCGTCGCCCCTGCCTGCTCGGACACGGTGTAGACATACGTCCCCACCTTATCCAGCTGCAGCGGCGCGAAGCCGAACGTGCCGTCGACGCCGTTCTGAACCGTCTGCACCACGTTACCGTCGGCGTCCTTCAGATCGAAGGAGAACTCACCCTCGGCCAGGTCGCGGCCGGTCAGTGCCTTCGTTCCGGTAATCGTCGCCGTCGTTGCCGTCGGCGTGTAGGTGTTGGTGAAGGTAAGATCAGCAGCCGCCTTGCTCGCCGTCGCGGTCAGCTGGCCGCTGCCGCCGTCGTCGGTCACGTTCACCGTCACGTCCAACACCGCATCGCTGTAAGTAATGGTGCCATCATGGCCCGCAACCTCCTTCACCTGGTACGCATGCGAACCAGTTGCGGTGTACGAGATGGCCTTGAAGGTAAACGCGTTACCCACGTTCGTGGTCCGGTCGATCTCCTGCCCCGTGGTCACGTCAATCAGAGCGAACGTGAACTCGCCATCGGCGGGCGTCCGCGTGGTGGCCGGGTCGGCATTCTTAAGCACCTTGGTGCCAGAAATCTGGTAGGAGGTCTGTCCCGGCTGGTAGCTGTTCGCAAACGTCATGGTTCCGGGCGAGACGCCGTTCTCGGTACCCTCGCTCGGCTTCACCGTGGAGCTCTCTACCACCAGCTTGCCGTCGTTGTTGTCCTTCACCACGTAGGTCAGGGTGTACGTCTTGCCGGTGTAGGTCACGCCCGGCACGCCCGGCGCGTCGTCCGTCGGCTGCACCTCGCGGACCGTGTAGGTAAAGGTGCCCGCATGGTCGAAGGTCAGCTTGTCGAAGGCAACCTTGCCGTCGGCATCGTTCTTCTGGGTCTGGATCACCGAGCCGTCAGACCCCATCAGCTCGAAGGCGAAGTCTCCCGCCTTTAGCTGATAGCTGCCGTCGTGCACGTCAACGCTCTTGGTGAGGGCGATCGCGCCGGAGTCCGTCGCCCGTGCCTTGTAGGCGTTGGTGAAGGTGGGCTTCGCGGCGTCCGTACCGTCGTAGACAACGCTCGCCTGCAGCGTGCCGGCATTGTCCGTAACCGTCACCACGGCGTGGTGCAACGTATCGTCGTAGGCCACGTGGGACAGGTCGCCCTTCCGCTCCACGATGGTGTACTCGTGCGTGCCCGGCTTCGCGTAGGAGAAGGCGCCGAAGTTAACACTTCCGTCCGCGCCGTTGGTCGCGGTCCGGGCGGGCTTGGCTCCGGCAAGCTGCTCAGCCGTCAGGTTGCCCTCGTACACATCGAAGGTGA
The DNA here is from genome assembly GCA_902491915.1 of uncultured Collinsella sp. GTDB lineage: Bacteria > Actinomycetota > Coriobacteriia > Coriobacteriales > Coriobacteriaceae > Collinsella. The sequence continues at coordinate 1,496 of CABUJL010000026.1, read as the reverse complement.
ACTCGCCGCCCTTGAGTACGATCGGCGTGTTGTCGTCCTTCTTCACGTATCTCTTCTGCGCACCGAGGGCCAGACCGGTCGCGGCCGGCTGGTAGGTGTTGGTGAAGGTCTCCGAGCCGGATGTGTTCGTCACGACCGCCTTCGCGTTCAGCGCTCCGGCCCCGCCGTCTGTGACCGTCACCGTATAGGTGAGGGCATGATTGTCATAGACCATGCCGGCCTCCGCGCCCGGCTGCTCCACGATGGTGTAGGTGAAGTCCTTGCTCACGGCGCCACCCAAGTCGGAGAGCTGGAACTCGCGCGTGAAGCTGACCTTGCCGTCGGCGTCGTTCTTCGCGGTGCCGAGCACGTTGCCGGCGGCATCCTTCAGCTCGAAGGTGTACTCGCCGTCCGCGGGCTTCGTCGCGTGGTCGAAGCCGTCCGCAACCTTGATGGTCTTGGTCGCCGTCAGGGTTACGGAACCCTTTGCGTCGTAGGTGTTGTTGAAGGTGGGAGCCGTAGCGTCACCGTCATAGGTGACAATCACCTTCGTCTTGTTGTTGTCGTCCTGGTTCTGCTCTACCTTGACGTGGACCTTGACTTCTTTGGCGTCGTAGACCACGCCGTCGACGGCCTGGCCGGCTTTCTCCTCCTTGAACGTGTAGTCGTACTCGCCCAGGTTCAGGTTCTTGACGGTCAGCTTGACCTTGCCGTCCTGGTCGTTGGTGCCCTTGGAAACCTCGTTGCCGGCCTGGTCGTACAGGCCGAAAGTGAACGCACCAGCCGTCAGGTCCTTGCCCTTGAGGGTCTTCGTGGCCTCGACGGTAACGTCCGTCGTCGGCTTCGAGTTGGTGAAGGTCGACACGGCCTTCTCTCCGTCGTATGTGACGGTCGCCCTCAGCTCGCCCTTCTCGTCGGTGACCTTGACGTGGACCTTCACGTCCTTCGCGTCGTAGACGACGGTCGAGTCGTTGCCGGCAACCTCCCTGATGGCGTAGTCGTGATCGCCCGGCGTGTCGTAGCTGATTGCCTGGAAGGCAACCTTGCCATCCTTGTCATTCTGGACGGCCTGGATCACGTTGCCATCCTTGTCGAGCAGCTGGAACGTGAAGTCGCCCCCTGCGAGCTCACCGCCCGTGAAGCGCTTCTTCGCCTTGAGCGTTACCGAGGTCTCCTTCGGGTGGTACGTGTTCATGAAGGTCTGCGAGTTGTCTCCACTCGTTACCTGCGGTGTGGCCCTCAGCGTGCCGGTGCCATCGTCCGCGACCGTCACCTTGTAGATGAGCGCATGGGTGTCGTAGAGCATGCCCGGCTCCGTGCCCGGCTTCTCCGCGATGGTGTAGGTAAAGTCCTTGCTCGCGGCGCCGTCCAGGTCGGAGAGCTCGAAGTCGCACGTGAACTTCACCGTGCCATCGGCCTTGTTCGTCGCAGTGTCGAGCACGTTGCCGGCGGCATCCTTCAGCTCGAAGGTGTACTCGCCGCCCTTCAGCTTGGTGTCGTGCGTGAAGCCCGGCGCG
>CABUJL010000025.1 GCA_902491915.1 uncultured Collinsella sp. | reverse complement strand
TGGCGGAGGTAATGTCGGCTACTGATATTGCCGGGGTGATTACGCAGCGTGCGGCTGAGGCGACGGGGCTCGCGGCGGGGACACCTGTCTTAGTGGGAACGGGCGACTCTGGTGCCGAGGCCATTTCGACGGGTGTATTCCGTCCCGGCGATATGATGGTTCAGTTGGGGAGCACGGCGTATTTCATCTACCTAGCTGATCATATGATTGATGATGCCCGCCTGTGGCCGGGGACGTTTATCATTCCCGGAACTTACGGGATCTGCGCGGGGACCAATACGGCGGGTGCGCTCACATCGTGGCTGCGCCAAGAGCTGTATCGCGACGCCGTAGAGGCCGAGGGCCACGGTGGCCCCGATGCATATACGGTTATGGCGCATGATGCCGCCGGTGTGGCGCCGGGTGCCGATGGGCTCCTGTGCCTGCCGTACTTTGCGGGGGAGCGTACTCCGCTCAACGATCCCGAGGCGCGCGGCGTCTTCTTTGGCCTGACCGGAAGGCATACGCGAGCCCATATGGTTCGCGCCGCCTTGGAAGGCGTCGCGTATACCGTTGCATCCCATGTCGACATTATCGAGCGAGAGCATAGACTGCCAATTGGGCGCATTATGCTTGTCGGAGGTGGAACCAAAAATCCAGTTTGGATGCAGGCCATCGCCGACGTATGCGGGCGCGAGGTCTCGGTTGCCAAGGTTACGGTGGGCGCATGCTTCGGTGATGCCATCATGGCGGCTCTCGCAGGTGGCGCCTATGCATCATGGGATGAGCTCGCCCAAGTCCTTGGCGTTGCGCAAACAATCGTGCCCGATATGGCTGCCCACGAGTTATATGCGTCGCGCCGTCATATCTTTGACGAATTGTATGCACGTAACCGTGATCTCATGCACGAATTGGTGTAATGCTGTCGAACTGTACTGCCTTCCAATAGGGACTGCGTTGTGCGATTCGCATGACCCTTGGCATTTTTGCCCACAGGGGTTAGCGAAGGTCAAAAACAGCGTGCGCATTTGCTAAAACTACCGACTCGATGCGCTTTGCGTCACAGTTTTTGAGTGAGGCAATGCGCATCGAGGTCCTTGCGAGCGATCTGATGAGCGACTGCGCGCTTGTTTCTGTGTTTGCCTCCGCCGGCGCATCGGTTTCGAGCAGTAAACGATCGAGTGGAATCTGTCGTGCGTATTCGCGACCGCGCTTGGTCGCGAGCATGCGTTCGTTGACGGAAAAATAACAGCCCGCATTACGCGCGCGGACGAGTTCGTCCGAAGTACCGCTAAACCAGTGGAAGATGATAACGGGGGAGTCGGGGTTTGGGATGAGTAGTCCATGCGATTCGAGGACGTCCAGTACGGCTCCTGCCGAACGAACGGCGTGAATTGATATCACGCGCCCGGTAAGAGGATGCTGCACGAGCGCATCGCAGAGCCGGTTAAGTGCCTGTATTTGTAGCGGCTCACTTCCAGCAAAGCGCGCGGAAAAGTCGAGTCCGACTTCGCCGATGTAGTGCTCTTGGGCGGCAACTTCGCAAAGCAGATTGACTTCGGCAGGACCGCAGCGGCCGTCGGCGAGCCACCAGGGATGGAGGCCGACGCCCGCGATAATGTTTGGGTAGCGGCTGGCACGCTTTTTTGCTGCCGCGAAGTCGCGTGGGTCGACCCCGCAATCAAAGACCCCCAGTCCTATAGCCGCAGTTTCGTCGGCAACAGCATTCGGGTATGCCATCAAATCAAGATGGCAGTGTGCATCAAATAACCGGGGCTCCATCTCGGCGCGTTCCGCTAGTCCAGGCGCTGGCCATCGGAGCGTACACGTTCGGTGCCGCGGCCGCTGATCTGGCGGATAACCTCGCCGGCAATCATCTGACCCATGATGGGCGGCATAAAACTGGCGGTTCCGAGCTCGGTACGCTCGTGGATGTTGGAAGGGTCGCGGGGCTGTGTCTTAACCGATTCCTCGCAGCTAAACAGCACGTGCAGGCTCTTGATTCCGCGCTTCTTACATTCTTTGCGCATAATGCGGCTCATAGGGTCACGTACCGTATCGAAGATGTCGGCAAAGCGGAGACACTCGGGATGGAGCTTGTTGGCCCCGCCCATGGAACTAACCAAACGAATGCCGTGGTCCTGAGCGTACTTAGCAATGGTGAGCTTGGCCGAGATGGTGTCGATGGCGTCGACGACGTAGTCGAGCTTGCCGTCCGTCTGCTCCAAAACGCTCGCGAAGAAATCATCGATGTTGTCGCTCAGCAGGTATTCGGTACGTTTGATGACGGTGGCGGCAGGATTGATATCGTGGATCATGGCTTCCATCACGTCAACCTTGCGCTTGCCGATGGTGCTGTGAAAGGCGATGGCCTGGCGATTGATATTGCTGGGCGCGACGATGTCCTTGTCCAGAATGACGAAATGACCAATGCCGCCGCGGGCGAGTGCCTCGCAGCAGTTGGAGCCCACGCCTCCGCAGCCGAGCACCAGCACCGTGGCATCGGCGAGCTTATCGAGTGCCTTGCGGCCCATGATGATCTCGAGCTTGGTGTCGCGTGTCTCGTTGGGAGTTGCGGCTGTGGTTTCAGTCATAGACATCCTCCGATGGGGAAGCGAATCGTGTTTTAGCTATCGCCATTATAGGTATTATCGCGATTCCATTTGAGCCCTAGGGGCTTGTTGAAATGAGGCAGGGATTCGCATAAGATGAAGCAGATGGCACCCGTTGCCGCGGGTTGGCCAACTCCCAAACACGTTTGTAGCGTGAGAAGTGGCCGTCTTCGCATTACGCGGGGGCGGCTATTTCATTCGACCTCCAATGTGGATGCCGAGCTCCACGGCCGCGATTACAAGCAACAACAACGTCAGGACATCGTCAATACTCATAGTCCATCTCCTTCGCGGATAGAGGGAGCTGGCCCATCTGCTTCAACTTCCATTGTAGCTAAATACGAACAAATGTTCTATAGATGTTACTGTATTAGATAGTTAGACAAATATCTAAATATCGAGTATAGTATGCGCGTCATGAGAGATGGCGAGAGGAGGTCCTATGCCGGGAGGGGGTTTTAAAGCGCTTGCCGATCCTACGCGGCGGCGCATTTTGGAACTGCTGCGCGAGGGCAATTGTACGGCCGGGGAGCTTGCCGAGCATTTTGACATCAGCAAGCCGTCATTGAGCCATCACTTGGCGACGCTCAAAAACGCCGGGTTGGTGACCGACGAACGTCATGGCCAAAACATCGTTTACAGCTTAAACACCGCCGTCATGCAGGACTTGATCGGTTGGTTTATGGGCTTTACAAACACGGAAGGTGATAAGGATGAATAACGAAAACAAGGGCATTCACGCCACGGGGGTATCGCGGCGTGTGTGGATTGCGCTGGTCGCTCTTTGCGTCGCCAATGTCGTAGCGCACCTCATGGTGATGCCGAGCTTGCCTGCGCAGATTCCCGCGCACTGGGGCGCGAACGGCGCCGTCGACGGTTGGGGTCCTAGCTGGATGGCCTCCGCGCTCGGCGTGCTGCCTCTGGTGCTTCTCGCAATGTTCTGCGTGGTGCCGCGCATCGACCCCAAAGGTGAGGCATATCGAACCTCGGGCAAATTCTACCAGGGCTTCGTAATCGCCTTCACCTTGTTCATGTGCGTCATAAGCTGGCTGGGAGAGCTTACGGTCTGGGGCGTGGTGCCGGCGGTCGGTTCGGTCAACGTGCTGATTTCCGGTGCTATCGGTTTGCTGTTCATCGGCGTAGGCAACTACTTGCCGCGTGTGAAGCAGAACTATACGCTCGGTATCAAGACACCCTGGGCGCTTGCCGATCCCGAGAACTGGCGCCGTACGCAGCGTTTTGGCGGCGCCTGCGTTATGGTGCTGGGTATTGGCCTGATTGTGATGGGCGTGGCAGGCAGCGTGCTTTCGAGTGAAGTCGTCGCCGCGGTGATTGCGGCTCTGGCGTTTGGTTCGGTCGGAGCCGTCTACGTCTACTCGTATCTGTTGTGGCGCAAATCGCAGCGAGCCGCTCGTTAAGGTTGCGGAAAACTAGCGTACGCAGTTCATAGTATGTTCCGGGGGACTTTTCCCAGGTAGTATTAGGGGGTGTGGGCAACCATGCCCCTTTTTCGTTACGTTTCAGAGCTGGTTTTCTCATTTCGTTTCCACTAAAGCGAAACAAGAATAGGGAAACAGCAGGTAGAAAGGATAAAACAGGCAAATGGCGGAGTTTATCTACCAGATGTATCAGGCTCGCAAGGCCCATGGCGACAAGGTAATCCTTGACGACGTGACCCTGAGCTTCTACCCCGGTGCCAAGATCGGCGTCGTGGGCCCCAACGGCATGGGCAAGTCGACCCTGCTCAAGATCATGGCCGGTATCGAGGAGGTGTCCAACGGCGATGCCAGACTTACCCCCGGCTACACCGTGGGTATCCTGCAGCAGGAGCCGCCGCTCGACGACGACAAGACCGTCATCGAGAACGTGCGCATGGCATTTGGCGACATGATCGCCAAGATCGATCGCTTCAACAAGATCGGCGAGGAGATGTGCGACCCGGATTGCGACATGGACGCCCTCATGGCCGAGATGGGCAAGCTCCAGGACGAGATCGACGCCGCCGACGGCTGGGATATCGATTCCAAGCTCGGCCAGGCCATGGACGCCCTGCAGCTGCCCGATTCCGACATGCCGGTCAACGTGCTCTCTGGCGGCGAGCGCCGTCGCGTGGCCCTGTGCAAGCTGCTGCTCGAAGCTCCCGACCTGCTGCTGCTCGACGAGCCCACGAACCACCTGGACGCCGAGTCGATCCTGTGGCTCGAGCACTTCCTGCACAACTACCAGGGCGCGGTGCTTGCCGTCACGCACGATCGCTACTTCCTGGATAACGTTGCCGAGTGGATCTGCGAGGTCGACCGCGGTCACCTTTATCCCTACAAGGGCAACTACTCCACGTATCTGGAGACCAAGGCCGCCCGTATCGAGGCGCAGGGCAACCGCGACGCCAAGCTCGCCAAGCGCATGGAGGCCGAGCTCGAGTGGGTACGCAGCTCGCCCAAGGCTCGCCAGGCAAAGAACAAGGCCCGTCTGGCTCGCTACGAGGAGATGGAGGCCGAGGCCCGCGCAAGCCAGAAGCTCGACTGGACCGACATCCGCATCCCTGTGGGCCCGCGTTTGGGCAACAAGGTGCTCGAGGCCCATCATCTGCACAAGGAGTTCGATGGCCGTGTGCTCATCGACGACCTTTCGTTCACCCTGCCGCGTAACGGCATCGTGGGCGTCATCGGCCCCAACGGTGTGGGCAAGACTACGCTCTTCAAGACCATCGTGGGCCTGGAGCCGCTGACTTCGGGCGAGCTCGAGGTGGGCGAGACCGTCAAGATCTCCTATGTCGACCAGAACCGTTCTGGCATCGATCCCGATAAGAACCTGTGGGAGGTCGTCTCGGATGGCCTGGACCACATGATGGTCGGCGAGACCGAGGTCCCCAGCCGCGCGTACGTGGCGAGCTTTGGCTTTAAGGGCCAGGACCAGCAGAAGCGCGCTGGCGTACTCTCTGGTGGTGAGCGCAATCGTCTGAACCTGGCGCTCACGCTCAAGCAGGGCGGCAACCTGCTGCTCCTCGACGAGCCCACGAACGATCTCGACGTCGAGACGCTGTCCTCACTCGAAGCGGCGCTGCTCGAGTTCCCGGGCTGCTCGGTGGTCATTAGCCACGACCGTATGTTCCTGGACCGCGTCGCCACACACATTCTGGCGTGGGAGGGCACCGACGAGAATCCGGGCAACTGGTATTGGTTCGAGGGCAACTTCGAGGCCTATCAGGCCAATCGCATCGAGCGCCTGGGCGAGGACGCAGCCCAGCCGCATCGTATTCACCGTAAGCTGACGCGCGACTAGATCGTTACGCGGTTTTCCAAACCGCGTAACTGCTCGACGCTGCGCGGGCCGCAAGCACCCCATCTTGCCGTTCAAACCGTCGCTCGCGTACCGAAGTACGCGTCGCTCCTCTTTCACGGCAACCTGGGGCACCTGCGACCCGCTCGCTGTTGGTTACGAAACATCGATGAATGCTAATAAAAACGGCTCAAATCCTGATTTGGATTTGAGCCGTTTATCGTTACTGCTCGGGTTCTTCGACTTTATCGATGGTCCAAGCAGCTCCGAGACCGCCGGTGGTGTTGCGGCGGATGCGCACGGTAACCTCGCGGCGCTCGCCGGCCTGCGTGTAGCGCAGGGGGAAGCTTGCGCGGTTTCGCGCGGCCTCGATGGTACCGCGCTCGCGGGCGATCCAGTAGTACTCGCCGACGATGCCGAGGGTATCGGCGCCGTAGGGGAGATAGGTCGACAGCTGGTGTAGCAACGGACCGGGGCAGAAGACCTCAGTTGCGAAATCGACGGGGAAGTCCTCGGGGATGGCGGGCGCTACGGGTGCGGGGGCCGGTACCATCGCCGGTGCGAAGGCCTGCTCATTGACGGGCGTCACCTCGACGACGGGCACGGGTTCGGTGCCGAGCACTGATTCGGTGCCCACTTTTGGCATCGCCGCGGAATCTGCAGACTCGACGATAGCGGGTGCGTCTACGGCCGCGGTGTCGAGCTCGACTTGCGGAGCGCTCTCATTCTCGACGCTCGACTTTGCCTCGATGGGCGTGGATGCCATGGTGGTGATGCCGGCGTTGGCATTCTCGGGGTCATAGACGACCGTGAGCGAGATGGCGGGCTGCGGCGTCTCGGGCTCCGGTGTCGACTCGGTGGCGTCTTGATCGTCGGGCTCGTCGGGTTGATCGTCCTCGGGCTCGTCGCCAAAGACATCGCTGTTTTGGAACGCAGACGTCTCGGGTTGGTTGGCGGCTTCTTCGGTTGTCGACTTGGGAGCTTCGTTGAGCTCCGCAGTGGCTTCCTGCTCGGATATGACTTCGGGATCGGTCGTGACGGCGATCTCGGTTTCGGCTTCTGCTGTTACCTCAATAGCGGCTTCGATCTCTGTCTCGGGCTCGGGTTCCGGCACGGCTTCAACCATGACTTCGGTCTCGGGACGCTTAACGTGCTTGGGACGCACGGCCTTGAGGTCCTTCTCACCGCGCTTTTTCTTTTTGTAGGACTGCTTGGCGCCCTTGGCAGCCTTGGGCTTGTCCTCGCCCTTGGCAAGGGCGGCATCCCAGGCCTCGTTGGCGATGACGGTGGCATACAGGCGGCCGCCCTTAAAGACGGTCAGCTTAATGCAGTCGTTGAGCTCCTCGAGCAGCTCGCGCGTGGACTCGAAGCCCAGGTCATAAGCGGTCATGTCGCCAGCGGCGAGCGCCTCCTCGACCTGCGTCATAAACGTTTGCTTGCCACATCCAATCGCATCGCGCAGCAGGCGATACAGATAGATGTGGTTGCCCAGCGAAAGCGTGGGCCTAACTATTGTCTTGCTCATGGCAAATCTCCTCTTTACACATGTAAAGCATCTTACCATCGCATGGCGTTCGCCATGGCGGCGCCCAAGGCAAACGGGCGCGAACCGCTTTCGATTCGCGCCCGTTGTATAGGTCGGTTATCTATGAGAGGCAAATGTGCTTAGTTGCCCGATGCCGTGCCTTGGCTCGAGTTGTCAGATGCCGTGCCGGACGCGGTTCCGCTCGAGCTGTTGGTGTTGCTACTGTCTGCTGCACCCGTTCCCGACGTGGTGTCGCTCGTCTGGCCTCCCGTGTTCGGCTGTGAACCGTCAGTCGTTTGGCTTGAGTCGGTCGTGTCGGACGGCGTGCCACTGTTGGCCGTAGAGGAATCGGTGCCCTGCGATTGGTTTTGGGTGTTCGAGGACGAATCGGCAGAGGTAGAACTGTCTTGCGTGCCGTCCGCCTGTGCCTGCTGATCTTGCGACTGGGTGTTGCCATTTGCATCGCTCTCGATCGTGCGCGACGAAAGGATTGACTCGGGACGCTCGCCCAGACCCTCACCGGCAGTGGTGATAAGGATGGCGCCAGCGCAGGCGATGACTGCGACGATGGCGATGGCAATCGAGAAGACGATGACCTTCTTTTGCGTCTGGCTGCGCTCTGCCGCGGCCTTGGCGCGTAGGCTGTTAGGGGCGACGCGCGCCGTGGTCGCGCGTCCCGCAACCTGGCGCATTTCCTGCGTGGTCGCGGCGCCACCTAGGTGCTCCTCGACATCGGGCTCAACGGGCTCGTAGGCGCCGGCAGGGTAGTCGACAGCGGCATGCGTGCCCTTGATTGCTTCGGCGCTGGCAGAGATAAAGTGGCGGTAGACCTGCGAGGACACAACGGTGATGACCGAGCTCACAGCGGCACCGATCACCGATCCGGCGATACCGATCTTGGAGGCAAGCGCGACGCTCGTAGCGGCAGCTGCGGCGCCGGCGATGATCTGGGGAATGGAAATGTCGTCAAACAGGCCCTTTTTGGGCGCGATGGCCATGGTCTGGCCGATGGAATGGTTTTCGTGAACGCCGTTGTTGAGCGATGCCGGCGTCATGACACGTGTGCGCGGCGCGTCGGTGTACTTGGTTGTCATACGGGGTCCTCCCGGTGTAAATCTGCTTCGTTTCGTGTAGCCATCAGGGTACCCACCAGATGTGAATCGTACGTGACATTTAACAGATACCATCAACTCATCAAGGGGGCTTGCTGTCTTTGGTGCAATAGCTTGATGCTAAACTGGATTAACGATTGCGAGGTGGTTTACGTGATGTACCCGTATATGACATTCGAAGACGGTACCGAGGTCGTTCATTCTGACCTGATAACAGATGGGGATATCGAAAAGGTTATCGTGCATTTTGAACGACCGACGGTAGAGGGCTTCGACTCCGCTCGCTGTGAGTTGCCTTCCTGTTCGTGGACTGACTGGGAAGGGCATTTTACTCAGAGTGAAAAACGAGCTTTCGAAGAGTGTTTGAGCAAATAATTTAGATTAGTTCGAGTTTAGTTCGAATAAAGAAGCCGAATACGATGACCTAAAGCGTATGCATTTTTAGTATTAGATGCGTATGAAATGGAGGATGTGAATGGATGAGCTAATAGACTTTAAAAAACGATTTCTCAAGAATGGCGAGCTGGTTTCAATTCCAAAAAAGGAAAGCTATAAAAGAATCATGCTGCTATGGGCCGTCTCTTTCTTTGAATTAAATACAAGTTATACGGAGCTTCAGGTTAATCGTGTGCTGTCACAGCTCTATCCTGATTATGCCGTGTTGAGGCGGTACTTGGTTGATTATGGATTCCTATTAAGGGATGAGCGAGGCCTGAAATACGAGGTTAATCCTGATGTTCACGGTATTGAGAGCTAGCCGTCCGGTTCGGGTCCTATATATTGCTAGAGGGATAAGCGAAATAGGCAATTGGTGTGCGAATATTGCTTTGCCAATGCTGATTTACGAGGTAACTCACGATGTTTCTGCAACTGCTTTGATGGTCTGCTGCAGATTTGCCCCCGCTCTGTTTTCAGTTGCGCTCGCGCAGCTGCCTCAGAAGATGGGTATCGGGACACTGCAGGCCATGAGATTGGCAGACTTAATTCGCGCGGGATTATTCGTTTGCTATATTTTTGTTGATAGTAAATCGAGTATGTTTGCTATTACGTGCGCGGTATCGCTTTGCCGAACGGTTGAAATGCCCTGCTTTTACTCGTTGTTAAGAGCCAATACGAATAGTATCAATCGCGACGTAATTAATAATTCGTTTGGGTTTCTGCAGAATTTGATGATGGTTCTGGGGCCAGTTGCCGGCGGTTTTGTTGTCGCTCAATTTGGGGCGGAGGCTGTTCTTGCATTAGACGCGCTTTCTTTTGCCGCGTCGTTCTGGTTGCTGCGAGATGTTCCGTCGGTTATCGAGGTTAATGATAAAGAGGGGATAAGCAAAAATGAAAAAAACTGGACTGCATTTAGTGATCTTAACGCGAAGCACTTGGCAATTGGTTTCCTATTAATCGATATTTCTAGTGGCGTGGCATTCGGCTCTCTGAATTCTCTTTTGCCAGCTATAGCGCAATTGCAATTTGACTCGTCATCGATACAATACGGATTCCTTCAGAGTAGTCTTACAATCGGACTGTTGTTCGGAAATACAATATACGGTCGTTTAATCAGTGGTTCCGATTGCGTTAAATCATATTGTTTTGTGACGTATCTTGCGCTCGGTGCGTATCTGGCGTTTGGCTATCGCTATGCGTCTGGGATATCGTTTATTTTCCTTTTTATCGTCGGTGCCGGAAACGCCATTCAAGATGTGCTTCTCATAACATCGCTGCAGGATTTGGCGAGAGACGGATCTGAATCGATGAGCCTGTTTTCAATTAGGGAGTCTTTGCAATCGGTTGCTGTTGTTATTTCAACACTCCTTGTTTCGCTGTTCACGAGCATCGCGATGTTCTCAATTCTCGTTACAGGACTTGGTGTATTTTCAATTATGATGGTAGTTGTGTTTCAATTGAATTATTTGCGAAAGATGTGACGTTGATATGCCTAAAACGCTTTTAGTATTTCCCCCAGGATGGAGTCCAGTGGGGCCGTATCTTGCCTTGCCTGTTTTGAAGTCATATCTTCAAGAGGTTGAACAATACAAAGTTGACATTGTTGACTTAAACGTGGAATTTTACGATGACCTCCTATCTTTTAGACATGTCGAAGAGTGCTGTAAAAGGTATCGGGAATCAAAGGATTCGTTTAGTTCGAATGTTCAATTAACAATCGAGTTGATACAAAAGTCAGCACTTAATGTTGACGAGGCAAAAGATATTTTCAGATCGAAGAGATACTTTAATCTAAAAGAAAGACAATATGCTGAAAACATTTTTAGAAATGCACTCTATATCATAAATCACGTCTCATATGGAGTTAAATACACGTTCAACTCCATAGATCTGCCCTATGATTATTATTCGACACCAGAAATAATGAAATCGCTTGTGGATACCTTGCATAATCCGTTTATTTCCTTCTATGAAACTGCCTTTCTTAAGCGTATTCAGAGGGAAAAATCGAGTTTATTGGGATTTCGGTGAGCGGCTGTTTCCAATTGATTTCTGCAGTTACGTTAGCGAAACTGATTAAAGAAGAATGTCCATCTGTTAAACACGTCTCATTGGGCGGCAATTACATTACTCGTTTAGCAGATGACTGCATGAAAGAATGGCATCCCTTTTTTGAATACATTGATTCGATAATGATGTATGACGGCGAAGAGCCGCTTGCACGTCTTCTTGAGGCTCTTGACTCTGGTGATGACAATCTCGACTGTGTTCCAAACCTTTGCCATGCTAAAGGTGGAAAGATATATAAAAACCATCGGATTGAGCAAACATTTATCAACGATACAGTTCCCGATTTCGATGGCTTCGCCCTTTCTAAATACTTCATGCCTGAGTTAATATTGCCGGTTTATTCCTCTAGGCAGTGTTTTAATCATTGCGCCTTCTGCACCATTCCCGGTGCTACCGGTGGTTGTTACCGAAAGATGCCTATATCGAGAGTATTTGAAATAATGTGTCGGTTAAATGAAAAATACGGCACGAGAGTTTTCTCTTTTGTGGATGAAACATTCGAAGGCAAAAGAATGGAGCAACTCGCGGATGAAATAAACGCATCGGGAAAAACGTTTTTCTGGCATGGAGAAACGAGGTTCTCTCCAACCCTAAGTACAGACGTTTTCAACAAGATATACCAAAGTGGATGTAGGCAGATTCAGTTTGGCCTCGAGTCATACAACCAAAGAGTTCTTGATCTAATGAAGAAGAACACGAGAGTTGATTGGATTGATCGCAATATCCATGATTGTCTCAATGCGGGTATTCCTGTTCATCTATTCTTTATGATTGGCTTTCCGACCGAAACTAAAGAAGAGGCTCTGAACACCTTAGCTTATACAGAGAATGTTTTGAATTATTCAAAACAGGTATGTGGTGTTCCATATTCCACGAGAGGATTTACGAATTTTGGTCTCGTTATGGGGTCGGATGTTTGGAATCATCCCGATAAGTATGGTGTCTCTGTAATGCCGAAGTCCCAATATGAGGATTTGCGCCTCGAAGTGGATTATGTTTCAGGCACTGGTTTAACTTTAAATGAAGCAAAATCCTTATCTGATGAGCATCATATTGATTTTTATATGCAAGAGGTCATAAACGGTAGCGACACAATTGACTTGCCCCAGCGGCTTCATATTTCAGAGGTGACCTGGATCCTAGATTCTATTCACGCTGTCAGGTATAAGGGACATTTGACCAAAGTAAAGCGACGGCTAACTAGTCTAAATCCAGCTGATCGAATCTGGCTGGATTCCAAGACCTCTGTCGTGCTCGTTGAGCCATTTGCCTACTTCTATAATTCTGAATACCATCATGTCTATGCTGTTTCCCAGTTGGTATACCTTAAGTTGGCCCGTTTATTGGAGGCCGATTGTAGCATTTCTCTTATCCTTGATCAGGGCGACCTCGAGCTGACAAGGGCGATAGAAGAACTGTTGCATTATGGATTGCTGAATACAAATATCGATGCCGATTATGTAATGCACGATAATGGTTTTCAATTGGTTAAAAGTTCGTTTGTGAAAGAAGTCGGACGCTCAAAAGAGGGGTTAAGAGTACTGCTGAGTTGTGCCACCCATAGAATGTGTGCGGTTAATGATTTTTCGTTCGCTTTGCTTTCGTTGTTTGAAAAGCCGATTACTAAGAACGAGGTGCGCGACATTTTGAAAAAAGAGGGACTATCGGCAAACGAGGAGCAACTAAACAAGTTGGTTGATAATTGCATGAAAGCAGATATACTACAATTGATTAGATAGAGGAGGTTTCTGCATGGACGTTATTAACAAAGATCTCTTGGAGCAACTGAAAGAGTTTCAGGAAGAGGGCGTCGTGGTAGAAGTGTTCGACTTTGAGGACTACATGGATAAATTCTGCCATTAGTTTCGAAATTTACTCGCCTCGCTTAAAGGAGAAGTCGATTATCGATTTCTCCTTTTTAATTAAAGATATTATTGAAATACATGCTCTTAGCACAGGTTGGCCTCTCAGTAAACTGGGAGGTTGCTTTGGCTAGTTAGAGATATGTGAACGTCCGTTAGACTGAATCTCAGGGTAGAAGGGGCCTCCAGTGTCCAGATCAACAAGGCAATGCTGCGTTTCGGCTAATAAGAACGATGGCTTTTTGCGTGTGGCGGCGGCGTCGCCGCAGATTCGCGTTGCCGATGTCGAGGACAATGTCGAGGTTGCATTGGCGGCTGTTCGCGAGGCTGCCGAGCGCGGCGTTCGTGCTCTGGTGCTGCCCGAGCTCAACTTGTGCGGCTATACCGCGGCCGATCTGTTCCATAATCGCACGCTGCTGCATGCCTGCGAGGCTGCTCTGGTGCATATCCTCGATGAGACTCGTGAGCTGCCGATCGTCTTTACCGTTGGCTTGCCCGTTGCGGTGGCTGAAAACATCTACAACTGCGCGGCCGTGTGCTGTGCGGGCGAGCTTTTGGGCCTCACGGCCAAGAAGTATCTGCCCAACTATGGCGAGTTCTATGAGCGTCGCTGGTTTGCTCCGGCGCCTGCGGATCCCGTGTGGGTTGAATTTGCCGGTCAGGGTCCGGTTCCGCTGGGTTCGGGACTTGTCTACCGCTGCTGTGATGAGGGTGCCGAGGATATGGTGCTGGGCGTTGAGGTCTGCGAGGACCTGTGGGTGCCGGCGCCCCCTTCGACCGAGATGGCGCTTGCCGGTGCGACGGTGATCCTCAATCCGTCGGCTTCGGACGAGATTATCGGTAAGGCGGATTACCGCCGCAGCCTCATTTCCAACCAGAGCGCGCGCCTGTACTGCGCCTATGCCTACGCGGACGCGAGCGAGGGCGAGTCCACGACCGACATGGTCTTTGCGGGCGAGAACCTCGTCTACGAAAACGGCTCCAAGCTCGCCGCGACCAAACTGCTTACCTGCGATATGGCCATCGCCGACGTTGACCTTGACCGCCTGGTTGCCGAGCGCCGTCGCTCGACGACGTGGACGCGCGCGGACGATGCGCCGGAGGCCGTGACCGTCGAGTTCTCGTTTGAGGGCTCGCTCGCCGAAGAGCCTGTCCTGCGCGATGCGCTCGGCATAGACCGTGTCTTCCCCCGCGCGCCCTTCGTGCCTGCCGACCATGGTGACCTGGCTGAGCGCTGCGAGACCATCCTCGACCTGCAGACCGCGGGCCTCAAGACCCGCCTTGCCCATACGGGTACCAAGGCTGCGGTCATCGGCCTTTCGGGCGGCTTGGACTCCACGCTAGCGCTGCTTGTGACCGTGCGTGCCTTCGATGCACTGGGGCTGTCGCGCACGGGTATCACGGCGGTTTCCATGCCCGGCTTTGGCACGACGCACCGCACTAAGTCCAATGCCGAGTCGCTTGCTCGCGACCTGGGCGTGAACTTCCTCGAGGTTTCGATCCATGCTGCCGTGGAACAGCACTTTAAGGATATCGAGCATGATCCGGCCGTGCAGGACGTGACCTACGAGAACAGCCAGGCGCGCGAGCGTACGCAGATTCTGATGGATCTGGCCAACCAGGCTGGCGGTTTTGTCATCGGCACGGGCGACCTGTCGGAGCTGGCGCTCGGCTGGGCTACCTATAACGGCGACCACATGAGCATGTACGCCGTCAACGCGAGCGTGCCTAAGACGCTTGTGCGCCATCTGGTGCGCTATGCGGCCGATGTGTTTGGCGGGCGTATTGCCGAGGTCCTGCTCGATATCCTCGATACGCCGGTGTCCCCCGAGCTTCTGCCGCCCACGGGCGACGGCGAGATTGCGCAGAAGACCGAGGATTTGGTGGGC
This sequence comes from uncultured Collinsella sp., assembly GCA_902491915.1. GTDB lineage: Bacteria > Actinomycetota > Coriobacteriia > Coriobacteriales > Coriobacteriaceae > Collinsella. The sequence goes on along the minus strand of CABUJL010000025.1, from coordinate 5,334 downwards.
CCGTATGAGCTGCACGACTACTTCCTCTACTACCTGCTGCGTTTTGGCTTTGAGCCGGGCAAGATCTACCGCATGGCGCTCAAGAGCTTCGAGGGCGTCTACGACGCCAAGACCGTCCACACGTGGCTACGTACGTTCTACCGTCGCTTCTTTGCCCAGCAGTTTAAGCGCAGCTGCCTGCCCGATGGTCCCAAGGTGGGTTCGGTGACGCTCAGCCCGCGCGGCGATTGGCGTATGCCGAGTGACGCTAGCTCGCGTCTGTGGCTTGCGCAGATCGACGCGCTCAATCCAGTTGACTAAGGTTGGCTAAATTGAACCAATACGGGGGTTGCAAGCGTTACACTTTTGCAATCTGATGGCCCGTATCGCGCGGCGCTCTTGTCGGAGCGCCGCGTTTTTTATATCGAAAGGTGGCACCATGCAGGCATCGCAGCGTCTCGACCGCTTTGGCGCGGAGGTCTTCGCCTCGCTCAACAACAAACTTCTCGCACTGAAGGCTCAGGGCAAGACCATTTACAACATGAGCGTGGGCACGCCCGACTTTAAGCCGTACGACCATGTGGTCGAGGCGCTCACGCAGGCAGCCCAAGATCCCGAGATGTGGAAGTATGCCCTGCGCGACCTGCCCGAACTCAAGCAAGCCGTGTGCGATTACTATGAGCGCCGCTTTGGCGTTTCGGGCATTACGCCGTCTATGGTGCAGTCGTGCAACGGCACGCAGGAGGGCGTGGGCCATTTGGGCCTGGCCCTGCTCGATCCGGGTGACACCATTCTGGTTCCCGATCCGTGCTACCCGGTCTTTGAGGCGGGTGCCAAGATCGCCGATGCCAAGCTCGAATACTATCCGCTGGTTGCCGAGCATAATTACCTGCCCTATGTGGCGGGCATCGATCCCGAGGTGGCCGATCGTGCCAAGTATATGATCGTGTCGCTGCCTGCGAACCCGGTGGGCTCGGTGGGCACACCCGAGGTCTACGAGGAGATTATCGCTTTCGCCCGCGAGCATGATCTGCTCATCGTTCACGACAACGCGTACTCCGACATCGTGTTCGACGGCGAGCCCGGCGGCAGCTTCTTGCAGTATCCCGGTGCGCTTGAGGTGGGCGTGGAGTTCTTCTCGCTTTCCAAGTCGTTTAACGTCACCGGTGCCCGCATCGGCTTTTTGGTCGGTCGCGAGGATGTTGTCTCGGCCTTTGCCAAGCTGCGTGGTCAGATCGACTTCGGTATGTTCTTCCCGATCCAGAAGGCTGCTATCGCCTGCCTGAACGGTCCGCGCGATGAGGTTGAGGCGCAGCGTCTGAAGTATCAGGAACGCCGCGATGCCCTGTGCGACGGTCTTGAGGGCCTGGGCTGGGAGCGTCCCAACGCGCATGGTTCTATGTTTGTGTGGGCCAAGCTTCCCGGTGGTCGCACCGATTCCATGGCGTTTTGCGAGGAGCTCATGGAGAAGGCCGGCGTTGTGGTGACGCCGGGCGCGAGCTTTGGTCCTTCGGGCGAGGGGCACGTGCGCATGGCGCTGGTCCTGCCGCCCGATCAGATCGCTTTGGCTGTCGAGGCCATTCGCGAGGCGGGCCTGTATTAGAAACCTATTTCGGCTCGTCAATAGCTCGAAACCGATTTCGTGCAGTTATTTTACGAATTCTGCAAACAATTTCGGTAAACGGTCGATTTTTGGCTGCGAATAGGAGCATAATCAAAGTCCCGATTGGATGTATTGGGATTACGGCAAGCCGCTCGGGTCGTTCCCGGGCGGCTTGTTTGTGGAGAGAGATGGGAGTTTCTAATGGTTAACGAGAAGAAGGTCGCTATTGTCGGTTGCGGTTTCGTCGGTTCGTCTTCGGCGTTCGCTCTGATGCAGAGCGGTCTGTTCTCCGAGATGGTCCTCATCGACGTGGACAAGAACCGCGCCGAGGGTGAGGCTCTGGATATCGCGCACGGCATGACGTTTGCCGAGCCGATGAAGATCTACGCCGGCGATTATTCCGATGTCGCCGACGCCGCCATGATCGTCGTCACCGCTGGCGCTGCCCAGAAGCCCGGTGAGACCCGCCTGGACCTGGTCAACAAGAACGTCAACATCTTTAAGTCCATTATCCCCGAGATTAAGAAGTCCGGCTTCGACGGCATTCTGCTAATCGTCTCCAACCCGGTTGATGTTCTGACCTATGCTGCCATCAAGATGTCCGGCCTGCCCGAGGGCCATGTCATCGGCTCCGGCACCGTGCTCGACACTGGCCGTCTGCAGCAGATGCTTGGTGCCCACGTCGAGGTTGACCCGCGCGACGTTCAGGCCTATGTCATGGGTGAGCACGGCGACTCCGAGTTTGTCGCTTGGTCCAGCGCCCAGGTTGCCGGCGTGCCGCTGAACACCTTCTGCGAGCTTCACGGCCACCTGGAGCATGAGGCTGCCGAGAAGCGCATCGCCGAGGACGTTAAGAACTCCGCCTACACCATCATCGAGAAGAAGCACGCCACCTACTACGGCGTCGCCATGGCCGTTAAGCGCATCTGCACCGCTGTTATGCGTGATGAGCAGACCGTTCTGCCCGTTTCCTCGCTCATGGTGGGCGAGTATGGCCTGTCCGATCTTGCCATCTCCATGCCGACGGTCGTTGGCCGCGACGGCGTCGTCTGCCGCGTCCCCGTGCCGCTGAACGATGACGAGCAGCATGAGCTCACCGCCTCCGCCAAGGCCCTCAAGGACATCATCGACAGCGTCGACTTCTCCTGCTAAATTCGGCTCGTTTGGGCAACAGGCTACAATGAAAGGCGTCCGGGCCACACGGTCCGGGCGCCTTTTTAGTGCGAGGGGGGTCAGGTTACTTTGCACCACCCCAATGCACCATAGTTGATGGGAGGGCCATGTCGGATTCGCCTAATTTTTTGACCTATGCCCAGACAGCGTTTGATCCGTTTGAGGAACGGCCGTTCTGCGCGGTGGATAGCCTGGTCTTTGCGTGGTTGTCCTATTTGCGTTTGCCGGGTGATATGGCGGAGCTGACGAACTGGCAGGGCCTAGACGTACGCGAGCTGCTGCGCGCCGAGTGCTACCAAGACATGATTGGCGACCTGTGGGATCCGGAGGGGAGTCGTGCCCTGTTGGAGGCTGTGGCAGCAAGCCCTCGCTACCGTGGCGTTCGTGTTTGCGGCTATCGTAGCGTGAGTGATGCCGAGACAACGGAGCAGTTTGCGGCCATGACGTTCCGATTTCCGGCGGGGTTTAGCTATCTTGCCTTCCGGGGGACCGACAGCACGATTGTGGGCTGGAAAGAGGACTTTAACATGGCGTTCCGGTGTCCTGTGCCGGCCCAGGAATCCGCGGCGCGTTATGTAGACGAGGCGGCGGATGCGATTGACGGGCCGCTTTTGTGCGGAGGTCATTCCAAGGGTGGAAACCTTGCGGTGTACGGTGCGGCGATGTGCCCCGATGTCGCCCGTGAGCGAATCGAACGGGCGTATTCCCATGATGGTCCGGGCTTCGTCGAGGAGTTTCTGAGCGGCAACGCCTTCGCCGATCTATCCGGTCGAATCGACAAGACGCTACCTCGGTCGTCGATCTTTGGCATGATGTTCGAGACACAGGAGGACTATGCCATCGTTGAGAGCACCGAGTTCAGCCTGCTTCAGCATAATCCCTTTAGCTGGGTGGTTGATGGTCGCGACTTCGTGTACTGTGAGCGCCTGTCCGCCGGTGCTCGATACGTTGATGGCTCCATTCGCGAGATGCTGCTTGCGGTGTCGCCTAACGAGCGCGAGCGTTTTGTAGATGCGTTGTTCTCCGTGCTTGAGGCTACGGGTGCTGAGCGGTTTGCGGATATCGCTGGGAATCTGCGCGAGAGCCTGCCCGTGATGCTCCAGGCTGCGCAAGGCTTTGACAAGGATACGCGACGCTTTGTCTCGCAGACTATCGTTGCGATTCTTAAGTGTGCGCTTCTGCCCAAACGTCCCCAGATCGACATGCCCGCTGCCGGCAAGAGTTTGGCAGAACAGCTCGAGGCTTGGCAGTCCGAGCTCCTGCACTAGCCATTAGTGCAAAGCGGCCTGTCCCCGATGCACCAATCTTCGATGCGCTTGGGGCGGGCTTGACCGCTATACTGGTTCGTGCCGAAATCGATCTAGAACGGAATGCCGTATATGAAAATCAATCATGCGATTCTGCATATCCTGGACTTTGACTCTGCCGTTAACGTCATGAGCCAGCGTGAGCTCGATATCGAAAGCCGTACCGTGCGCAATTTCGTAACCACGCATCTGCGCCGCGCACGCACCTCGGCCGACAATAAACGCGCCACGTTTGCCGAGAACTCTGCGTTTGGCGGCGAGCTCAAGGGCTATTTCTTTGGCGAGCGCGAGTTTGTGGACCTGTCGCAGCAGATTGCGGAGTTTATCTCTTCCGAACTCACCAAGGCCGAGAAAGCCGAGTCCACTGACGTGCTCGTGGCGGACTTTGATGACGATGAGGATGCCCGCTGGTTTGCCGTGATGCTGCTGGGCTCCAAGCAGGCTTTTATGCACGAAGTGGGCCGCGAGGAGGGGGAGGTGCGCAACGATATCGCGCGCCACTACGCCATTCTGCCAAACCCCTCGCAAAAGGTGCCAAGCTATGCCATCGTGCGCGCGAGCACCATGGAGATCGGCTATGTGGATAAGAAACGCAAGATCGCCGGCGAGGACCGCATGCTTATCCCCGACGGCCTGCTGCAGTGCGACACGGGCGTATCAGGCAAGGAGGTCATCGATACCGTGACGCGTGTGGTCGAGGAAGTCGCCGAGGAGCACGGTGCCAATACGGCCGTAGCGCTCGCCAAGGTTAAGGCTGCCGTTGCCGAGAAGGTTGAGGATGACGAGGAACTGCCGCCTTGGGATATTGTCGATGAGGTCTTTGAGGACGAGCCGGTCATCAAGGAGAGCGTGCGTGCGGTGCTGACCGAGGAGAAGGTGCCTGAGCGCGTTCCCGTGGAGCGCAAGCAAGTTGAGCGCGCGGCCGTGCGTAATCACAAGATCCGTACCGATACGGGTATCGAGATCAGCTTCCCGGCCGAGATGGGTTCGAACTCCGAGTACATCGAGTTTGTCAACGAGCCCAACGGCCTCATCTCCATCGAGCTCAAGAATATCGGCAGCATCGAGAATCGATAAGTTGCGTTGCGCCTACAGCGAGAAAGCAAAGGCCGAAGCCCTTCGGGACTTCGGCCTTTTTTGTTTTCGGCTTGGTTGCTGACATTACCCCGCAGGTTGAGCACACGTCAGACACTATGACCCAATCCAGGGGCACGGAAACGACAGGAGCCCCCGCTCGTGACCGCGGGTCGGGGCTGCGACAATGTTGTTGAA
>CABUJL010000024.1 GCA_902491915.1 uncultured Collinsella sp. | reverse complement strand
TAAAGACGTTCTGAAGACCGCGGCCGATAACGGCGATCATGGCGACAACGAACAGCACGTACGGGAACGCCAGGAAGATGTCCGCACAGCGCATGATGATCGTATCCCAGATGCCGCCGTAGAAACCCGCCAGAGCACCCATGACCAGACCGATCAGCGTGGAGATCGCGGTGGCCATAATGCCGACGGACAGCGAAACGCGCGCACCGTAGATAACGCGGACGAGAATGTCACGACCAAGGGCGTCGGTGCCAAACGGGTGCTCTGCACACGGAGCCAGCAGCGACGTCTCGGCCATGGTGGTCGAGTCGGAAGCCGTCGGCGAACCGAGCCAGGGCTTAGCCCACAGATCTGCGGTCAGGGCAACCACAACGACGATGATGATCCAGCAGACACCGATAACGGCGAGCTTGTTCTTACGAAGACGCTTAAAAGCGTCGCCCCACAGCGTGCGGGACTTGGCGGGAGCAGATGCGGCCTTGGTGGCGGTAGCCTGCTCCTGAGACTGAGAATCAGTTTCCTGCATGAGACGTACCTCCCTTAGGCCTTATCCGACGGACCGCCAAGGCGGATGCGTGGGTCGAGGAATGCATAGCTAATGTCGACGAGCAGGTTGATCACCATAACGACGACGACGATGAGCGTAACGCCGCCCATAACGATGGGCCAGTCACGCATGCTAATGGCGCGATAGACCTCATAGCCGATACCGGGCCAGTTAAAGACCGTCTCGGTCAGGATGGCGCCCGAAAGCATGCCACCAAAGTCGACACCAATATAGGTAACGACGGGGATGAGTGCATTCTTAAGCGCATGCTTGACGATGATCGCGCGATTGGAGAGACCCTTCGCCTTTGCCGTACGGATGTAATCCTGGTTCATGACGTCAAGCAGCTGCGAGCGCATAATGCGGGCAGCATAAGCGGTCGAAACCGAAGCCAGCGTAATGGTCGGAAGCACATAGTGCATCCAATCCTGATACTGAGAGCTGGAACCGCCGGCACCCGAGATCGGCATGGAGATTGCACCGCCCGTAGCGTCCTTGAGGATGATGCCAAAGAACAGCTGCAGCAACATACCGAGCCAGAAGGCCGGGACCGCAACGAGGATCGACGTGGTGAGCGTTACCAAAATATCCCAGAAGGAATAACGCTTTACCGCCGAAATGATACCCGCACCGATACCCATGATTGCCTCGAGCACGATGGCGCACGCGGCAAGTTTGACCGTATACGGATACTTCTGGGCAAAAATTTCCGTAACCGGCAGCTTGCGCTGATACGAATTGCCCAGATCGCCATGAAGCAGGCCGTTCATGTAATACAAGTAACGGTCCACGAGCGACGTTTGAACGGGGTCGCCGTTCTCGTCAAGGATCGCGTTGCCGTCCTCGTCCGACTGGACCAGGTGATAGCGGACGCGAAGCTGAAGCTCCACCTCGGGGGACAGAGCCTTGTCTCCACCGATCAGCTTGATCGGATCTCCCGGCACGATATTCTGAAGGGCGAACAGAATCAGCGTAACGCCCAAAAATACCGGGATGAACTGAAGCACACGTTTAACGATGTACTTACCCATACCACTCCCCTATCTAGGGATTAACCTAAATGGGATGCCGATCGCCAGACCGGCATCCCAAAATTACCATCAGCCAGTTTACCCCAGGTTAGGGAGAACTGTATGTTTCCCATGAGGTCTACGTAAATACTTGACCCTCACGGAAGCTGCAAACTCTTAGGCGAGCTCAGCGGTACCCAGCTCAGCGTGCTTCTGCGGATCGACATAGAGGTGCTTGATGCGATCGGAGCCGACGATGGTGTGCGTGTAGAACATCACCGGGATGACCGGGCAGTCGGCAGCGACCATAGCGTCGGCCTCCTGCATCTTAGCAACGCGCTCTTCGTCGTCAACCGTGGTGCGAGCCTCGTTGACCTTGGCGTCGAACTCGGGGTTGTTGTAACCGGAGCGGTTGTCGCCACCGAGGGAGTCGGAGTGGAACAGCGGATACAGGAAGTTGTCCATAATCGGGTAGTCGGCAATCCAACCCAGACGACCGAACTGATAGTTAAAGTTCTGGTACTGCTCGAGCAAGGCAGACCACTCAGGGGTATCGGAGACAGCGGTAACGCCAACCTTGGCGAGGTCACCGATGATGGACTCCATGATCTCCTTGTGGCCACCATCCTGGTTGTAGGAAAGGGTCACGTTAATGCCACGATCGCCGTTAGCGCCAGCGGGAGCAACCTTGTCCAGGTACTCGTTAGCCTTGTCGACGTCGTAGGCGCAGAACTCCCATGCGCCCTCCTTGTAGCCATCGATGCCCGGAGGAACAATGCCGTCGGCGGGGGTACGGGTACCCTTGAAGATAGTCTTGCAGATGGCCTCACGGTTGATGGCCAGGGAGATACCCCTGCGCAGGTCGGCGTTGTTGAACGGCTCGGCCGTGTTGTTGCAGGTCAGGTAGTAGGTGGAAGGCTCGGAGCCGAGCAGCATGCGCTCGCCGTCACCCATGGTGTAGCCGTCCTTGGACACGCCGCGATCCTTCTTGGCGGCGTCGATCTGAGCAACGGGAACGTCGCAGACATCGAGGTTACCGGCCTGGAACTCCTTGTAAGCGGTCTCCATGTCCTTGATGACCTGGAAGTGGATGCCATCGATCTTGGCCTTGTCGCCATAGTAATCGTCGAACTTCTTGAGGTTGATCTCCTGACCATCCTCCCACTTGCCGTCCATCATGAACGGGCCGTTACCGACCGGTGCAAGGTAGAAGCTCTTGGCATCGGACTCGGCGCACTCGGGAACCGGGGCCAGAGCCGGGTGAGAGGCGACGAAGGGGAAGTCGGCGTAAGCGGAAGACAGCTTGACGACGAGGGTCTCATCGTCGGGGCAGGTAACACCGCTGAGTTCAGTAGCGTTACCGGCAAGCAGATCGTCATAGCCCTCGACCATAGAAAGGTGATAGGAGACCTCGGAAGGGCCATACTCGGTAGCGATGGCCGACTTGGTGTTGACCAGACGCTCCCAACCGAGCTTGAAGGACTTGGAGGTAACGTCGTCACCATTGTGGAACTTGGCCTTCTTGATCTTGAAGGTGAACTCGGTGGCGTCGTCGTTGGCCTCGAAGGACTCGCAAGCCAGCGGAACGATCTCGCCCTTCTCGGCGTCATAAGAGGTCAGAGCGTCAAAGAGCTGGTACTCGACCTGAGTGCCCTGGTCCTCCTGGACATTGTATGGGTCGATGCAGACCGGGTTGTTGATGTAGAAGTTCAGCGTCGAACCGGACTCAGAACCGGAAGTGTCGCCGCCCTTCTTGCCGCATGCGGCAAGAAAAGCCATGGAGCTCGCAGCGAGGGTGCCGCCAACAAAGGCGCGACGACCCATAACGGGCTGGTGGAACATAGAATCAGCCATGCCATCCTCCTTATGAGATAGGACAAAGAAATGTTCAGTCGGACACATGTCGAAACAATCCGATCCGAACCATCAAAACGCCGCCCGCTGCTATGGCTGGTTATGCACAACGGACCAACGTTTTGCAATACAGTAGCGCATTTTATACACAATTTGGGGCTAATTCCGGTTAACGGTCGAGAATTTCTTTAGTTGGGCGAAGTATGTGGGGATATTTTGACTCTGTTACAAATATGTAAACAAAAAGGGTCCCGCACTTACGGGACCCTTTTTGAATATTTATGCGGCTCGTGCTTAGTAGCCCACGATGCCCTGCGGGAAGAAGAACATGCACAGCACGACGCACGCAGCAAACACGACAGCCATGATGACGGTCAGGCGGTCAAGGTTCTGCTCCATAACGCCTGTGGCTGAGCTGGAGTTATACAGCGAGCTGGCAATCATATCCGAAACGCCGGTACCCTTACCGGAATGCATCAGGACGAGAATCGTCAGCGCCACGGCAGAAACAGCCCAAACGACAAACAGAAGAATCTGGAACGGACCCATAGATAAGCTCCTTAATAGAACAATTCAAACTCCAGTACTGTACCACAATCCCCCGTTCTCCCCTACCTGCCACTCGGGGACGGGGCGGAAATGGCAGAAATACCAAAAAGGGGATTGTCCGATTGTGGACAACCCCCTTGCTAGAAAACGGTATTTGTTTTCTCTTAGGCCTCGGTGGCGAGCACGCGGCCCGTCATCTCGGCGGAAGGCTCCAGACCAGCCATGGTGAGCATAGTCGGGGCGATATCGGAAAGACGACCGTCCTCGATACCGGTGAGCTGTGCCTTCTCATCAACGATGATGAACGGCACGCGGTTGGTGGTGTGTGCCGTAAACGGATGCTTGGAACCGTCGGAAGCAACGTCAAACATGTGATCGGCGTTGCCGTGATCGGCGGTAATCAGTGCAAAGCCGCCCTTGGCGAGAATCGCCGGGACAACCTTGGACAGGGCATCGTCAACAGCCTCAACGGCCTTAACGGCAGCGTCGAAGACACCGGTGTGACCAACCATGTCGCAGTTCGCGAAGTTAACGATGTAGAAATCAGCGCGATCCTCGTTGATGGCGGCGACAAGCTTCTCGGTAACCTCGGGAGCGCTCATCTCGGGCTGCAAATCGTAGGTAGCGACCTTGGGGGAAGCGACGAGCACACGCTCCTCGCCCTCCTTGGGCTCCTCGATGCCACCGTTGAGGAAGAACGTCACGTGGGCGTACTTCTCGGTCTCGGCGGTGTGCAGCTGCTTCAGGCCATTGGCGGCGATAACGTCGGCCAGGACGTTCTCGGGGAACGTCTTGGGGAAGGCGACCTCGACGTCAAACGTCGGATCGTACTCGGTCATCGTCACAAAGTGCGAGAGCTTGATCTGCTCGCGCTCAAAGCCGTCGAACTCCTTGTCCGTGAACACGCGGGTCATCTGACGTGCGCGGTCGGGACGGAAGTTGAAGAAAATAGCCGCGTCGCCCTCGTGGATGCCCTCGTTGTGGGCAGCGAAGGGCTCGACGAACTCGTCGCCGCGCGGGTCCTTCTCGTAGTAGGCCTTGATACCGGCAACGGGGTCGGTATCAGCATCGGACGCGTTGACCATGACGTCGTAGGCGCGCTGGATGCGCTCCCAACGGTTGTCGCGGTCCATCGCCCAATAACGGCCCGAGACGGTGGCAACGCGAGCGTCGCAACCGGTCTCCTCGGAAATCTTGGCCAGGAAGGCGCAGAACTCACTCATGTAACCAGCACCGGACTGCGGGTCGACGTCGCGGCCATCCATGAAGGCGTGGACGCGAACGGTCTTGACACCATGCTCGGCAGCCATCTTGACCAGAGCCTCGACGTGGTTCATGTGGGAGTGAACGCCGCCAGGGCTCATAAGGCCCATGAGGTGGAGAGTCTTGCCGTCAGCCTTGACATCGTCCATGGCCTTGACGAAAACCTCGTTCTTGGCGATGGAGCCGTCCTTGATGGCATTGTTGATGCGCGAAAGCTCCTGGAACACGATGCGACCGGCACCGATGTTGAGGTGACCCACCTCGGAGTTGCCCATCTGGCCGTCGGGAAGGCCCACGTCCTCGCCCGAAGCACCGAGCGTGGTGTGAGGATACTTCTCGTACAGGCCATCAAGGAAGGGCGTCTTGGCAGCGGCGACGGCGTTCTCGCCATCAGCCGGAGCAAGGCCGCAACCATCCATGATGATCAGGAGTGCAGGAAGATGACGCTGTGCCATATGTCCTACTCGCCTGCCTTGACGACCATAGAGGCGAAGTCGGCAGCCTTGAGCGAAGCGCCGCCCACGAGGGCGCCGTCAACGTCGCGCTTGGCGACGAGCTCGGCAATGTTGCCAGGCTTGGCGGAACCACCATAGAGAACGCGAATGCCGTTGGCGAGCTCCTCGCCGAACATCTCCTTGAGAGTCTCACGGATAGCGCCGCAGACCTCCTGAGCGTCCTCGGCGGTAGCGGTCTTGCCGGTGCCGATGGCCCAGATGGGCTCGTAGGCGACGACGACCTGCTTGGGGCAGGTGATCTCAAGACCAGCAAGGCCAGCCTTGACCTGGTTCACGACGTGCTCGACATAGGTGCCAGCCTCGCGGACCTCGAGGGACTCGCCGCAGCAGAAGACGGGAACAAGACCGGCGGAAACGAGAGCCTTAGCCTTCTTGTTCTGGTCCTCGTCGGTCTCGTGGAAGTAGTCGCGACGCTCGGAGTGACCGATGATGCAGTAGGTGCAGCCAGCGGACTTGAGCATGTCGCAAGAAGACTCACCGGTGAAGGCACCCTTGGCCTCCCAGTACACGTTCTGTGCACCGAGGGCGATGGGGGCAGCCTGAATGCGGTCATGAACCGTGGTGATGTCGATGGTCGGAGGGCAGACGAGCACCTCGACGCCAGCCGGAACCTCGGGCAGAGCCTGAGCCAGCTCGTCGGCGAGCTTGGCGGCCTCGGCGACGTCGTTGTTCATCTTCCAGTTACCAGCGATAAGAAGGGTGCGATTAGGCATCGAGAAGCGCCTCCACTCCGGGCAGGGCCTTACCCTCGACGAGCTCCATGGAAGCGCCACCACCGGTGGAGATCCAGCTCATCTTGTCGGCCAGGTTGAACTTGTTGACAGCTGCGACAGAGTCACCACCGCCGATGATCGAGGTGCAGTCAGCCTCGGCGAGAGCCTCGGCGATAGCCTGGGTGCCGTGAGCAAAGTTGTCAAACTCGAAGACGCCCATGGGGCCGTTCCAGAACACGGTCTTGGCGCCCTTGACAGCCTCGGCATAGAGCTCCTCGGTCTTGGGACCGATGTCCATACCCTCACGATCGTCGGGGATAGCGTCGGAAGCAACAACCTCGGGGACAGCGTCCTCGCCAAAGTGATCGGCAACACGGTTGTCGATGGGGAGTAGGATCTTGACACCCTTCTCCTCGGCCTTCTTGAGCATCTCGCCGGCGCGCTCGACCCAGTCCTCTTCCTTGAGGGACTGACCAACGGACAGGCCCTGAGCCAGGAAGAAGGTGTAGGCCATGCCGCCACCGATGATCAGGGTGTCAGCGGAGTCGATGAGGTGATCGAGAACGCCGATCTTGGAGGAAACCTTGGAACCGCCGACGATGGCGACGAAGGGGCGCTCGGGCTCGGCGAAGATGCCGGTCAGCGTGTCGACCTCCTTCTCGAGCAAGAAGCCGGCGACGGCAGGCAGGTAAGCGGCGGGGCCCACGACGGAACCCTGGGCGCGGTGAGCGGTGCCGAAGGCATCGAGAACGAAGACGTCACCATAGGAAGCGAGCTTCTTGGCGATCTCGGGATCGTTCTTCTTCTCACGCTTGTCAAAACGGACGTTCTCGAGAACGAGGACCTTACCCGGCTCGACGGCGGCGACAGCCTCAGCAGCCTTCTCGCCGTAGGTGTCAGCGACAAAGGCAACGTCGAGACCAGAGAGCTCAGCGAGCTTCTTGGCGACGGGCTCGAGGGACAGCTCGGGCTGGAAGCCGGTGCCCTCGGGACGGCCGAGGTGGCTCATGAGGATGACGCGAGCGTTGTGCTCAACGAGGTAGTTGATGGTGGGCAGGGCAGCCTTGATACGGGTGGTGTCGCCAACGACGCCATCCTTGATAGGCACGTTAAAGTCAACGCGGACGAGAACGCGCTTTCCGTCGACATCGATGTCGCGGACGGTCTTCTTGGTAAAGGCCATGTTTGCTTCTACCTTTCGTACGTGTCTGCCTCCCATTACGGCAGACGATTTCTTATAAAAAGGGCGCGACCCTAGGGTGTAAGCCCTATAAGGCCGCGCCCTTCTTTAGACGCTCAACGAGCTATTCGCTAAAAGCTAAATTAAGCAACGAACTTCTCGAAGTACTTGATGGTGCGGACCATCTGAGAGGTGTAGGAGTTCTCGTTGTCGTACCAAGAGGTGACCTGAACGAGGGTCTGGCCGTTGCCGAGGTCAGAGCACATGGTCTGAGTGGCGTCGAAGATGGAGCCGTGGGTCTCGCCGACGATGTCGCGGGAGACGATCTGGTCCTCGTTGTAGGCGAAGGTCTCGGGGATGGTCTCAGCGTAGGCCTTCATGGCAGCGTTGACCTCGTCGACGGTGACCTTCTTGTCAACGACGGCGTAGAGGTTGGTCAGCGAGCCGGTCGGCGTCGGGACGCGCTGGGCGGCACCGATGAGCTTGCCGTTGAGCTCGGGGAGAACCAGGCCGATGGCCTTGGCAGCGCCCGTGGTGTTCGGGACGATGTTCTCGGAGCAGGCGCGGGAGCGACGGAAGTTGCCCTTGCGCTGCGGGCCGTCGAGCGGCATCTGGTCGCCGGTGAAGGCGTGGATGGTGGTCATGATGCCGGACACGATGGGAGCGAAGTCGTTCAGACCCTTGGCCATCGGGGCGAGGCAGTTGGTGGTGCAGGAAGCAGCGGAGATGATGTTGTCCTCAGCGGTCAGCGTCTCATGGTTGACGTTGTACACGATGGTGGGCAGATCGCTGCCGGCCGGAGCGGAGATGACGACCTTCTTGGCGCCAGCGTTGATGTGGGCCTGAGCCTTAGCCTTGCTGGTGTAGAAGCCGGTGCACTCGAGAACGACGTCGACGTCAAGGTCGCCCCAAGGCAGGTTGTTAGCGTCGGCCTCCTTGTAGATCTTGATCTCCTTGCCGTCAACGGTGATGGAATCCTCGCCAGCAACGACCTCGTGATCGCGAGCGTAGTTGCCCTGCGTGGAGTCGTACTTCAGCAGGTAAGCGAGCATATCGGGAGAGGTGAGGTCGTTGATAGCGACGATCTCGGAGCCCTCATGACCGAACATCTGACGGAAAGCCAGACGACCGATGCGACCGAAGCCGTTAATAGCAACCTTTACTGCCATTGTGTCTCCTTTCGTAAGGCCCCCGCGAGCTACAGCGCCCGCCGTTGAGGCCCACAAACTAACCACTCGCCTAATATACCTTTTTTTTGACTTGAATTTCACGAGAATGCTCGAAATTGAAAATCAAATTTACGTTAAAACGTTTTAAATACTAAAATAGCAGCTAAATCCATATATAAGTCGTTACTTCAAACTACCTGTTTGCTTCAATGAGCTTTTCAAGCCGTAAAACACGATGGTAGAGGGCTGACTTCGACAAGGGAGGGTCAGCCATCTCCCCCAAATCACGCAGCGACAGATCGGGATAGCGCTCGCGCAGGTCGCAAAAGACCGCCAAGGCATCCGGAAGCGCATCACGAAGGCCACGCTGCTCGAGCTCATCGATAAGCGCAAGCTGATGTTGGGCGGCACCGGCGCTTCTGGTCTGGTTGGCGAGCTCGGCGTTCACGCGACGGTTCACATCGTTCTTAACCAACTTGACCGCGCGCGCCTCCTCAATCTCGGCAACGCTGCGCTTGGCGCCGACCAGCTTTAGGAGCTGCTCGATCTCCTCGGCGCTCTTAATGTACACGGCATATGACCCCCGCCGCGCATTAACACGAGCATGGACCCCAATCTGCTCCAACAGATCGCAAAGCCCCTTGGCATATTGCTCGCCCTGCACCGCGATCTCCAAATGAAAATCGCCGCGTGGATCGCGGATATAGGCAAGTCTACAGCAAGGACGGGCAACGATATGTCGGGGTACGCCGGCGACAAGTCCTCCCCTACGTTCGAGGATACCCAGCAGAACCAAGGCCTTATCCAGGTCTGGCTGATCAGGCAAGGTGATGAGGTAGTTTCGAACCTTATGCAATACAGATTTACGGACGGTGAACTCCGTTTTGAGCTTAAGGATACGATGCGTCAGCGTGATCATCGTGCGCGCGACGGCTCCCGTCTCAGTCGCAACCGTCAAACGATACCGCCCAGAGCCGGTAAGCGAGAGCGTACCGCTCACGCGCGTGAGGGCGGCAAGCGTCGACAAGTCGCAGTATTCACATTCGGGTTCGCAGCGCGCAAGCTCGTCGCGCACCTCAGCGGTAAACGACATGCAGGCCTATGCCTTCGTGTTGGCGCGCGACAGGTCGCGGTGGGAGATGCTCACATGATACTGAGCGCCTTCCAGGTAACGGGCCGTGGCCTCGGCAATGGCAACGCTGCGGTGCTGGCCGCCCGTGCAGCCGATGGCGATAGAAAGCCGCGGCTTACCCTCCGCGATATAACCGGGCATGACCGTATCGAGCAGCTGTGTCCAAGCCTTCCAAAACTCCTGCGTCTTGGGATGGTCCAGAACAAAATCGGAGACCTTTTTATCGAGACCGGTCATCGTGCGCATCTCGGGATCGTAGAACGGATTGGGCAGGAAGCGGACGTCGATCATAATATCCGCTTCGACGGGCATGCCGTGCTTAAAGCCAAACGAGAACACGTGGACGTCCATGAGCTGCTGGTCGGACAGCTCGGAAAATGCCATACGTAGCTTGTTGCGCAGCGCAGAGGTACGCAGACGGCTCGTGTCGATAATCATATCGGCTCGGTCGCGCACGCCCTGCAGCTGAAGGCGCTCGCGCTGAATGGCATCGGCCGTAGTCTCCCCCGGCTTGGCAATGGGATGGCGGCGGCGATTTTCGCTGTAGCGACGAATCAGCACCTCGTCAGAAGCCTCCAGGAACACGATGTCGCAGCTCATCTCGCGCTCTTCGAGCGCGGCGACCGCATCGAGCAACTCGTCAAACAGTCCCTGGCTACGCAAATCGCAGGTGACGGCGAGATGCCTGCCCACGCCCGTATTGATGCCGACGAGCTCGGCAAGCTGGGCGATGAGACGCGGAGGCAGGTTATCGATGCAAAAATAGCCCATGTCCTCGAACACGTGCATGGCCTGCGTGCGGCCCGATCCGGACATTCCGGTGATGATGACGATATCGGGGATGCGCTCCGAGCGCTCCGCCGCATCCATGGCATCTCCCTTTTGCATGTGCTGCCTCCCGAGAACAAGCGCGGGACCTAGCAACCCGGATCCCGCGCGGTCAATTGCCTATATTGAGTATAGCGCCCCGAGCGGATACGAGGCCTGTCTTACGCCTCAAGCGCAGCCTTGAACCAACTCGTAATACTCGTGGGGTGCGTGATGGCGGTGCCGACGACAACGGCCCAGGCGCCAGCATCGATCGCGGCGCGAGCCTCCTCGGGCGTATGCACGCGACCCTCGCAAATGATGGGAAGGCCGGGGAATTCCTCGGTCGCCTGACGCAGGAGCGGCAGATCGGGGCCATCGGCCATGGTACAGTCGATGGCAGCGACACCGTGAGAAAGCGTGGTAGATACAAGGTCGAAGCCCATATCAACCGCACGGCGAATGTCCTCGATGGTGGCACAATCCGCCATCAGGAGCACACCCTCCTCGTGCAGCGGGCGGAAGGTATCCTCGACCGACTTGCCGTCGGGACGCGGACGATCGGTGGCGTCGATCGCCACGATATCGGCACCCGCAGCAACGCAGGCGCGAGCGTGACGCAGCGTCGGCGTGATGTAAACGCCCTCGTGTCCATCCTTCCACAGGCCGATAACAGGAACCTCACAGCGACCCTTAATGGCGGCAATGTCGGCAAGGCCCTGGCAGCGAATGGCGGCGGCGCCGCCGAGCTCGCAAGCACGAGACATTTGAGCCATGGTCTCGGGCGTACGAAGCGGCTCGCCCATATACGCCTGAACGCTCACGACGAGCTTGCCCTTCAGGGATTGAATCAAAGGATCGACGGTCATAAGGCTGCAACCTTTCTCAGAACAGCCTCCCGAGGCGTGTTGTCTCGGGAGGCTCCTACAGAAGATACGTTTACTTCAACGAGGCAAGAAGATGCTCAGCGGCACCGATGAGCGGAGCATCGCCCTCCAGAGAACCGATGAGGATCGGCGTGTCCTGAAGCGGATCGAGCGCCTGGCTGGCATAGCCCTCGTGCACCGAATCCTTCCACGTCTGCGAACGCCAATCGGGACCTTGGTGAATCACGCCACCCGAAAGCACGATGACCTCAGGGTCCAGGATGTTAGCGAGCGAGCCCAAGCTGGCACCCAGCGCAAAGCCGGCGTCATGGATGACCTCGGTCGCCTTTGCGTCGCCCGCACGGCACAGGTCGTTCACATCGCGACCGACCGAAGGACGGCTGGGGTCGACGCGACCAAAGCGCTCATCGTACATACGACCAATGGAAGTGCCCGAAGCAACCGACTCCAGATGGCCGGAACGCCCGCAGGCGCAGGGAATGCCGGCGGCAGCCGAGCACTCGATGTGGCCCATATGACCGGCAGCGCCATGGAAGCCCTGCATCACGCGGCCGTTCTCGACATATGCGCCGCCGATGCCCGTACCGATGCCAAGACACAAGACGGAGAACTTGCCCTTGCCGACGCCCCAGTGGGCCTCGCCCAGAGCATGAGCCTGCACGTCGCCTACAACGGCAACGGGAAGACCGAGGTCCTCGCGCAGACGCGGCCCCAACTGGACGCCGGACCAGCCGGGCATGATCTCGTTGGCATAAGCGATGGCGCCCGTCTTGGGATCGACGACGCCGGCAGCACCGATACCGACGCCAAGGACCTCGACATCGGGATTCGCCTCGAGAGCAGCCTTGATGGACGCCTCGATACGCTGGAAGACGGCCTCGCCGCCCTCTTGGGCCTCGGTGGGAACCTCGGCCTCAAAAACGGGATGAGGCACGCTACCGTCAGCCGGGTACTCCATAATGGCGGTCGCAATCTTGGTGCCGCCGATATCAACGGAGCAAATGTACTTGTTCTCCATGTCGTCTCCTTAGGAGATAAAAACAACTACAGGAAATGCGCCGTCAGGCTAGCCGTCACAGCGCGGTAAAGGTTTTCCAGGTGCCCGAGATCGCCGAGAAACCGTGCGGCCATTGACCTAATAGGTCATGGCCGCACGGTTGAACGGCGAGGTCGGGTGCCCGGGAAAGCTTTACAGGAGACCGTTGTCCTGAAGGACCTTCTTAATCGCCTCGACGTTCTCGCCGGTCATGGCCTTCACCGGGCGCGGCATGGTCGGGCTGTCGAAGATGCCCATGAGGTTCATAGCGGTCTTGAAGGCGCCGACGCCACCGGCATAGCCCTGGACGCCCGAGGTGACATCCCAAATGTGCGAAATCTCATTGAGGCGATCCTGCTCGGCCTTGACGGTAGCCCAGTCACCAGCCTGAGCGGCCTTCCACTGACGCACGTAGCCCTCGGGCTCAACGTTGGCGAGACCCGGAACGGAACCGTCGGCGCCACCGAGGTAGGCGCCGTCGACAACAACCTCGTGACCGGTGAGGATGCTCATCGGATGGCCGTTCTTCTCGTTCTCCTGAACGAGGTAGCGGAACGAGATGTCATCACCCGAGGAATCCTTGACGCCGGCCAGAACGCCCTCGGCGCCGAGCTTGGCAAGGAGCTTCCAAGGGAGCTTGGTATGAACGCAGACGGGAATGTCATAGGCAAAGATGGGCAGGTCGAGCTCCTCGTGCAGGATGCGGAAGTGCTCCTCGACCTCGGTCATGCCCTGCAGGGCATAGAACGGGCAGGTGGCGACAAGCGCATCGGCGCCCAGCTCCTGAGCGACCTTACCGTGCTCGATCATGCGCTCGGTCTCGGTGTCGATGATGCCGACCAGAACGGGAACGCGGTGGTCGACGATACGGACGGCCTCGGAGATGATCTGACGGCGACGCTCGTCGGTGGAGAAGACGACCTCGCCCGAGGAGCCCAGGAAGAACAAGCCATCGACGCCGGCATCGATCATGCGGTTGATGCTGCGCTCAAAGGAGGCAACATCGAGCTGGTGGTCTTCGGTATCGGGAACAACGACGGGAGGGATAACGCCGGTGAATTTCTGAGTTGCCACAAGAATCTCCTTAGTTGTCTGGTGGGCAGCCCTATGCCGCCCACTCTTGTTGGCAGTGTCCAGGCCGTCTAGGCCAAAGAACACGAGTAGAACGTTTGGTTAAAAAAGTCGACGACTTCGTTTTCGAACGCATTGATGCGCTCGTGAGCGTATTTGGCATAGATGATATGCCTCCGGTCACACTCAAGACCGTTGAATACGGCAAACTGATCCTTGGGATCGCTCACGGTATCCATGAGCGATGTGCCCATGAGCACCGAGCCGCGCACCCGAGACGACAGCGCCTCGAGGCCGCCGGGAAGCGGATTGGCAACCGCCGTGCAGGCGAGACCCCGCTCGTCCAGAGCAGAAACCGCCAGCGCGACTCCGCCGCCAAGACCCTCGCCCCATACAAAGATGCGGTCTGGGTCCATGCCATCAAGATTGCGCGCCACCTTCGCCAGCGCGCAACCCCAACGGACGCGCTCGACAAAAGCAGGCGAGGTAATCCCCTGCTGCAGATCGCTAGATCCAATAGTCTCATCGTCCAGAGCAAGCACGGCATAACCCATGGCAGCAAACCTCGTCATGTGATGCCATCCCCGCACGGGTCGGTCGATGTCATGGAACATCAGGCACAGCGGAACAAGCTCGGATCTTCGGGCGCAACCAGAGGGCTCAATCAAACGGCCGTGCACGACATAACCGCCGAGCTCAAAGGAAACCTCGGAGTAGCGCGCGCACGGATTGGCGAAATCAATCGCCGTAACGGTCAGCCCGCAAACCTCAAGGTCCGAAGCGGCTGTCTCTAACTCGGAAACATCCGCAGAAGCATCGCCGCGCCAACCCCGGAAATCAGAGAGCCTTGACGAAACCGTTCCAGGAATTCCCACGAGCCCGGGGACAATCAGCTCGTCAACATTGCTCTCGCACTTAGACATGAGCCTCCCCTCCCTTGCAGAAAAACGGAATGATCAGATCGTCAAAATCCTGAATCTCCTCGTGGCCAAAGCCTTCAAAGAACTCATGACGCTTTTCGCAGGTCAGGTTGTTATAGACCGCAAACTGCGTCGCTGGCGGACAGACGATATCGGCTGTGCCGGTGCCAAACAGCACGGGGCATTTGACCATAGGGGCAAAGTTCTTGGAATCGAAGTACGCCAGCTTGGCATAGGCTTCGTCAATACGAGTCGAGTCCTCGTCAAACCAGCGAGACCAATAGCGCAGGCCCTCGTAGGCAATGTCGTCGGCATCCAAATCCCAGACCAGGCGGAAATCTGACAGGAAGGGATAGAGGATGGCGGCACGATTGATAAGCTCGCTGTTAAGCGCACAGGTCGCAATGCCCAAACCGCCGCCCTGCGACGCGCCGTTCACAAACACACGGGAAAGATCGATGCCCTCGAGCTCGCGAACGATGCGGCACAGGATGCGAATATCTTGGTGCAAGCGGACATAGTAGAGGTTGGCCGGGTCGCCGTCGATACCGGCGACGATATGACCGGCAACCGTTGTGCCCTCAAATCCACCAATGTCCTCGGAGGGACCTCCTTGGCCGGGGCAGTCGAGGGCGATGAGTGCCATGCCCATGCCCGCAAACGACGCCTGCTCAAACCAGCTGCGGCTTGCACCCGGATACCCATGGAACTGAAGTACCAATGGCACGGGCTCGTCCGAGACAGGTTTAAGGTATTTGGCATGCAGGCGCGCGCCACACATGCCGGTATACCAGAGGTCGAAAAGCTGGCAGGTCGCGGCATCGGCGACCGATGCCGTCTCGATCGCATAGTCAAGCCCGACGGCGTCGGCCTCGGCCATGCGATCCTTCCAAAAGAGATCGAAATCTGATGGACGGGGCATGGCGCCTCGGTATTCACCAAATTGATGTTGTAGCTCCTGAGCACTTGGCATGGCTCGTGAACCCAACCTTTCGAAATCGCAACGGAGGTGCGCCCGGCAAGGGAACCGGGCGCACGGGAGGGAAAGCGAGGCTACTCGCCGAGCTTGGGATGCAGCAGCGACGGCGCAGCGCCGAGCAGCATCTTGGTGTAGGGGTCCTGGGGGTGCTGGAAGACCTGCTTGGCCTCGCCCTGCTCGACGATCCTGCCACCATTCATAACGATGATGTCGTCAGAGATATAGCGGACCGTCTGGATGTCATGGCTGATGAACACCATGGCCAGGCCGAGCTCCTTCTTAAGGTCGGTCAGCAGGTTCAGAATCTGCGCGCGGACCGAAACGTCCAGAGCCGAGGTGGGCTCGTCGGCGATGATGGCATCGGGGTTCAGCGACAGGGCACGGGCAATTGCGACGCGCTGACGCTGGCCGCCCGAAAGCTGACCGGGAAGAACCTCGGCGGCGGAGCTGGGCAGACCGGTGAGCTCCAGGAGCTCCTTGACGCGCTTCTCCTGCTCGGCCTCGGTACCCAGGTTGTGGACGCGCATGGGGTCGAGCAGCTGCTCGCGAACGACCATGCGGGGGTTGAGCGCCGTGGCCGGGTTCTGGAACACGACCGAGATGACGCGACCCATGTGGCGACGGTCCTCGGCGGTACGTTTGGTAACGTCCTTGCCCTTAAAGTAGACCTTGCCGCTCGTGGGGGCCTGCAGGCCGCACATGACGTTGGCGGTGGTGGACTTACCGCAACCGGACTCGCCGACGATGCCGATCGTCTGACCGGGCATGAGCTTAATCGTTACACCCTGGACGGCGTGAACCAGGTTGGGGTGCAGAATCGAGCCGGTACGGGTCCTAAAGGTGACGTGGACGTCATCAAGGAAGATGATCGGCTCGACGCCGTTGACTGCGGTCTCGCTCATCTACATCACCTCCGCGTGAGGGGTCAAACCATTTGCCTTGAGCACCTCGTCGGGGAGCTCGGAATAGAAGTGCTCGGTGCCGGGCACGCGCTTGAAGACCGGACGGGTGTCCAGGCCAATACGCGGATGGCTCGAGCGGGGTGCGAAGCGATCGCCCTTGGGGAAATCGCGCGGGCTGGGAACGGCGCCGGGGACCTGGTGCAGACGGCCCGAGCCGCTCTCGATGGACAGAACGGAGCCCAGAAGACCGCGGGTGTACTCGTGGATCGGGTTGGTGAGCAGCTCCTTGGTGGGTGCCTGCTCGATAACCTGACCGGCGTACATAACCGTGATGTTGTGGGCGACCTCGGCGACCAGAGCCAGGTCATGCGAAACGAAGATCATGGCAAAGCCGAGCTTAGCCTGAAGATCGTTGAGCAGCTTGATGACCTGTTTCTGGACGGTAACGTCCAGAGCGGTCGTGGGCTCGTCGCAGATGACCAGCTTGGGGTCGCGGGTAAGGGCCATAGCGATCAGGACACGCTGACGCTGGCCGCCGGAAAGCTCGTGCGGATAGCTCTCGAGCGTGCGCTTGGGATCGAGGCCGACGAGCTCCAGGAGCTCCTCGGCGCTGCGAGTTCCGCCGCGCTTGGTGAGCTGCTTCATCTGGGCAGAGATGAGCATGGAGGGATTAAGCGAGGACAGGGCGTCCTGATAGACCATAGCGATATCGGTACCGCGCAGGCCGAACCACTCCTTCTTGCTCATCTTGAGCAGGTCGCGACCCTCCCAGAGAACCTCGCCGGAAAGGTGCTCGTCATCGTCGGTCAGGCCCATGATGGCCAGCGTGGTGATGGACTTACCGCAACCGGACTCGCCCACCAGGCCCATGGTCTGACCAGGACGAACGTCAAAGTTGACATGGTCGACGACGTTGATATCACCGTGATGCTCAAACTGGATGCAGAAGTCACGGACCGAGAGAATCGGTTCAACAGACTCGTCGGGCACGTGGCGATCGTCACGCTTGAGCTCGACATCGCGCAGGGCGCCAAGGCGAGCGGAGAGGGACTGGGCCTGCTCCTTGTAGGCGCGAACGGGGTCGGAGACCAGCAGATCGGCCTCGCGACGCTTGGAGGAATCGGTAGGATCCAGGGCGGCGGAGGGAGCAGCGGCCATGGCGTCGGTAATGCCCTCGGAGAGGATGTTGAGCGCCAGGCAGGTGATCATGATGGCCAGGCCCGGGAACAGCGCCTGCCACCAACGACCGGCGAGCACGCCGCCGCGGGCGTCGGCGAGGATGTTGCCCCAGGTAGCGGTGGGCTCCTGGATACCAGCGCCGATGAAGGTCAGCGAGGCCTCGAAGATGATGGCGTCGGCGACCAGGGTAACGGTGAAGACCATGATCGGGGCGATGCAGTTACGCAGAACATGCTTGATCAAAATCCACGGAGCCTTGGCGCCGGAAACGATGACCGCGCGGACATAGTCCTCGCCGTACTCGGACACGATGTTGGCGCGCACGATACGGGCAATCTGCGGAGTGTACATAAAGCCGATGGCGAAGATGATCGACGGCACGGAGTTGCCCAGGATGGAGACGAAGACGGCCGCGAGGGCGATGCCCGGGATGGACATGATGATGTCCAAGATACGCATGATCGTCTCGGAGACGGCCTTGCGCGAAACCGCTGCAAGGGCACCCACGACCGAGCCGCAGACCAGAGCCATGGCAGTGGCGCCAAAGCCGATAATCAGCGAGTAACGACCACCGTAGAGCATACGCGACAGAATGTCGCGACCCTTATCGTCGGTACCGAAAATAAATCCGTTGCCGGGAGCCTGGCGAGCCGTAAAGATCTCGACCGGGCTATAGGGGGCAAGAAGGGGCGCCAGAATCGCAGTCAGGGCGACCAGCACCAGCACGACGGCGGCAATCTTAGAAGACAGCGTCATCTTCTTCCAGCCACCGAGCTTGAGCCCCTTGGAGGCAGCCTTCTCGAGCTGCTCGGTTTGCTTCTCTCGAATCTTTACCATAATCTACACCGTCCTGATGCGCGGGTTGATGAGCAGGTAGAGCATGTCAACCACGATGTTGATGATGATGAAGGCGAGAGCAACGACGATGACGACGCCCTGAACCAGGTTCGCCTCGTTGCCCTGAACGCCCTGCAGAATCGCGGTGCCCATGCCGGGGAGGTTGAAGATAACCTCGATGACGACGGCGCCGCCCATGAGGTAACCGATCTTAAGACCGAGGGTGGTGACCGGGGTGATCAGCGCATTGCGAAGAACGTTGATGCCGACGACGACCTTCTCGGGAACGCCGGCGCCACGAGCCATACGGACATAGTCCTTGTCGAGCTCCTCGACCATGGCGGTACGCACGATACGAGTCATCTGGCCCGTCAGCGGAAATGCCAAGGCGATAGCGGGCATGATCATACGTCCCAGATAGCCAACCGGATTCGTGGTGAAGTGAGGCAGAGCACCCGATGCCGGAAGCACCTTAAGGTAGGAAGAGAACAGCAGGATCAACAGAACGGCAAGCCAGAACGACGGGGTTGCCAAGCCGGCGATGGAAAAGACGCGGATCACTTGGTCCGGCCATTTGTCGCGATACAGTGCCGCGATGACGCCGAGCAAAAACGAAACGACCGCACCGATGGCAAGACCGATGAAGGTCAGCTGCATCGTAACGGGCAGGGCCGTGGAGATGCGCTTGGCAACGGAGTTACGAGCAGCACCATAGGTGCCCATGTCGCCATGAATCAAATCGCCCATATAGCGCACGTAGCGCACGGGCCAGGGGTCGTCCAGACCATACTTCTCATGGTACTCGGCGACCGCCTCGGGCGAGGCACCGTCACCCAACGCCGTGTAGGCGGGGTCGGTCTTGGAGAACGACATAAGGAAGAACACCAGGACGGTGACGCCCAATGCCATGATCGGCAGCGCCACGAGACGCCTTCCAATCAAACGTAGCAAGTTGTTCACGTTCTCTCCCCTTTCTTTTGTCGGTAGGACCAACTGGTATATGAGTACGGATACTCATTACAAGACCCGAGCGACATCGTTGCCGCCCGGGTCTTTGTTTCAACTATGAGGATACGGTCCCAACGACCGACATCCTGCATACAGACTCAAGCGAGTCTTACGCCTTGACGGTCGCAACGCCCCTGAAGGACATGCTCGTCGTGCCGATGCCCTTGAAGCCATCGAGGGCCTCGCCGTTGGGCGCAGTGGACGGATCGTCCCAGGAAGCGGAGACGGTCTTGACGTGGACAACGGGGTACAGAACGGCGTTGTCGGCAATGATGTCAAAGCACTCGTTCCACTTCTTCTGCTGCTCGTCGCCCTCGGCGGCAAGAGCCTCGTCCATGAGACTGTGGAGCTTCTGCCACTCAGCGGACTCCTTCCACGGGCAACGGGTCTGCATCCAGACGTTGTCGCCGTACCACCAGTTGAGCAGCAGGTCGGGGTCGGCGCCGAAGCAGGAAGGATCGCCAGGGGCAAGGAGGATATCGTAGGCCTCGCCGCCGTCGATGGCAGCGTAGGTGGCCGGCGAGGTATCGGTCTGGATGGTCACATCGAAGCCGAGAGCGTCGAGGTCGTTCTTGACCTGGGCGGCCATGCCCTTAATCTGCTCGTTGTCGGTGGTGCGCAGGGTGATGGCACCCGGGGTGATGCCAGACTCCTCGATGAGCTTCTTAGCCTTCTTGGCGTCGGTCTTGTACACCGTGGAAGCCTCATGATAGTTGGTGAAGCTCTTGGGCAGGTAGCAGCTGGCAGCGGTGGCAAGGCCGGCGAAAGTGTTGCTGACCATCTTCTCGGTGTCGAGCGCATACATGACGGCCTGACGGACCTTGACGTTGTTCCAAGGCTCCTTGGCGACGTTGAACATGATGAAGCGGGTGCCGAAACCCTGAACGTTATCGATCTTGCAGCCGGCGCTCTCGAGCTGGTCGACGGCATCAGCGGTAACGAGCTCCATAACGAGCGTGGAGCCCTCCTGCTGAGCGGTAACGCGAGCGGTGGGGTCGGTCAGGATGCTGTACTGGATCTTCTTATCCTCGGCAGCATACTCACCGTTGTACTCGGGGTTGGGAACCAGGGTGATCTCGGTATCGGAGATAGAGTCGTACATCCAGGGGCCGGAGCCGATCGGCTGCTTGGCGCGATCCTCCTCGGTCTGGGTGGCCGGGGTAACGCGAACGATGGCCAGACGATCCTTGAGCAGGGAGAAGTTGGGGACCTTGGTCTTGACCGTCACGGTGCTGGCGTCCTTGGCCTCGATGGACTCGAAGGGCTGGAAGAACGGAGCATAGGTAGCGGAAGCGGCGCAAGCGGTGTAGGAGGCAACGACATCGTCAGCGGTGACCTCGGTGCCATCGGAGAACTTGGCGCCCTTGCGGATGGTGACCTCGAAAGTGGTGTCGTCCACGGACTTAGGATCGTCGGTGGCGAGCTCGTTGAAGGTGCTGTAGTCATGGTAATCGATGCCGTAGAGGCCCTCGACGACGTGCCAGTTAGCACCCAGGCCCACAGCGGAGCCGGTG
>CABUJL010000023.1 GCA_902491915.1 uncultured Collinsella sp. | reverse complement strand
CTTATCGACCCGTCTAAGAACTTCGAAGTCACCGGTCTCGGAATTGCACCGCTCGGCAGCATCGAAGTCAATCGCGTTCACGATGCCTCAACCTGGCGTTATCGCATGAGCGACATCATCGACCAGCTCAACGAGGCTGGCACCGGTCTGCTCGTCACAGTTGACGAGGTGGACCCGACACTCGACGAGATGATTCAGCTTGCAGCGACGTATCAGCACTTTGTGACCGATGGGAAACGCGTCGCCCTGCTCATGGCGGGACTTCCCAACAACGTCTCGACGTTGCTGAACCACAAGACGGTCTCGTTCCTTCGCCGCGCCCAACAATATCATCTGGGTCGCATTGCCGACTATGACGTACGCGAGGCCTTGATTCGCACAATCCAGGAAAACGATCGCCTGGCAGATGCTGGGGGAATCGATAGAGCCGTTCGCTCGATCTCTGGTTTTCCCTTCCTATTGCAACTCGTAGGCTACCGTGCCTGGGATCTCACAAGCGATTCGAAGGAAATCTCGTCACGCGACTTTGACCTGGGAATCAAAATCGCGCGCGACGAGATGGACGACCGAATCCTCGCGGCAACCTATCGGGAGCTCACTGCAGAGGACAAGCGATTCCTCATCGCCATGCTCGATGACGAGGAAGAGTCCACCACCGCTGACCTTGTCGAGCGCCTTAAGCGTTCGCCGCAGCAGGTCTCCCGCTACCGACGCCGCATGATAGATGCCGGCATCATCGGGGAACGAGGACGAGGGCTCGTCGCATTTGAATTGCCATTCTTCCGCGACTACCTCGCGGCTCAATGCGTGAAATAGGCATCAATGAGGCAAAGGGGCTGTCCCTTTGCCTCATTGTCTATAGGTAGCGGCCGGTAATGCTTGCGGAGCAGGCCGCGATGTCGCCCGGCGTACCGGAGCAGACGATTTGCCCGCCCGCATCGCCACCGCCCGGGCCCATGTCGACCACGTAATCGGCATTGCGGATAAGGTCGAGATCGTGTTCGATCACGATGACTGTGGCGCCCTTGGCAACGAGACCGTCAAACACGTTCAATAGCACCTGAACATCGAGCGGATGCAGGCCGATCGTGGGCTCGTCGAATACGAATACGGCATCGTCCTGCACGCGGCCCATCTCGCTCGCAAGCTTAAGACGCTGTGCCTCGCCGCCCGAGAGCGCCGGCGTGGGCTCGCCAAGTGTGAGATAGCCCAGGCCCAGGTCATGCAAGGTCTGCAAGCGCGTCTGAACCTTCTTGAGTCCCAGTGTGGCGTCGATGGCCTCGTCCACACTCATGTCCATGAGCTGCGGCAGCGTAAGCAGACTCCCGTCCTTGCCCTCGCGATGGATATGCGAGGCGGCCTCGGCGTAGCGCGAACCACGGCATGCCGGGCAGACGATCTCGACGTCGGGCAAAAACTGCACGTCGAGCGATATCGAGCCCGTGCCATCGCACGTAGGGCAACGCAAGGCGCCAGTGTTGTAGCTAAAGGCGCCCGCCTTGTAGCCGGCTGCCTTGGCTTCGGGCGTACGGGCAAAGGCGCGGCGCAGCTCGTCATGGATGTCGGCATAGGTTGCCACCGTCGAGCGAACATTGGCGCCAATGGGCGTAGCGTCAATCAGGTTGGCGCGGGCAGTGCCTTCGGCATCGACCCAACGCACGTGTCCCGGCAAGCGCTCGCCAGCTGCCTGCGCCTTAAGCGCCGGGATGAGCGTCTCGAGCGCCAACGTCGTCTTACCCGAACCCGAAACGCCCGTCACCGCGACAAGGCGGCCGCGCGGGATATCGACTTCGAGCGGCTTGACGGTATGGATGGCATCGGTCGCCATGCGGATATGGCCCTGGTCGAACATTTCGTCGTCAGTCACCTGCGGACGCAAGCGCTTGGGCTCGGCGCGCAAAAACGGCGCGATGCGACTGCTCTGCGATTGCTCGACCTCGTCTACCGTACCAGCGGCGATCACATTGCCGCCGCCTGCTCCGGCAACGGGGCCCATCTCGACCAGATAGTCGGCTTCCGCCAGCACACGTGTATCGTGGTCGACAACAACCACGGTGTTGCCGTCATCCACCAGATCGCGCATCACGCCCACCAAGCCGTCGACATTGGCGGGATGCAAGCCGATCGAAGGCTCGTCCAGCACATAAAGCACGCCCGTCGATCGGTTGCGCACCACGCGAGCAAGCTGTACGCGCTGGCGCTCACCCGTGGAGAGCGTGGCACCGGCGCGGTCGAGTGAAAGGTAATCGAGTCCCAGGTCGACTAGACGACGGGCCGCGCTCAAAAACGAATCGCAGATATCCGTCGCCATGGGCCGCATCTCGGACGGCAAGGATGCGGGCACCCCGCGCACCCACTCAATCGCCTCGCCCAGCGTCATGGCCGCGGCCTGCGCCAGATTGATACCGCGCACTTGGGGCTGGCGCGCAGCCTCGGAAAGACGCGTGCCACCACAGTCGCGGCATGGCCCCTCGCGCAAAAAGCGCGCAACGCGTTTGAGCCCCTTATCGTCCTTAACCTTGGCGAGCGCATTTTCGACGGTATAGACGGCGTTGTAATAGGTGAAGTCGAGCGGCGTGGCGCCCTCGCCGTTTTTGGGAACGTAGAGAATGTGCTTCTTAACCGACGGGCCGTGGAACACGATATCGCGCTCTTGAGGCGTGAGCTGGCTAAACGGCACGTCGGTGCGTACGCCCATCTCGCCGGCGACCTGCTTCATCAAATCCCACATGAGCGTACCCCAGGGAAGCACCGCACCCTCGTTGATAGTCTTTGACTCGTCGGGCACCAGGCTCGCCTCGTCCACCTCGCGCATAACGCCGGTACCGCCACAAGTGGGACACGCG
Organism: uncultured Collinsella sp.; assembly: GCA_902491915.1. GTDB lineage: Bacteria > Actinomycetota > Coriobacteriia > Coriobacteriales > Coriobacteriaceae > Collinsella. Next base: position 19,005 of record CABUJL010000023.1, on the reverse strand, counting down.
CCACCGCTATTGAAAGCCAAATCCTCGGCACTCGGCGCGTAGAACTCGCGACCGCACGCAGGGCACGCGAGCGACAGGCCTGCGGCGACGTTAAGGCTCGGTTCCAAACGCGTCCCGCAATGCGGGCACACGTGATGGGCGCAACGGCTAAAGAGCAGACGCAGGCTATTGTTGAGCTCGGTCATGGTGCCAAAGGTGGAACGCACGCCCGGCACGCTCGGACGCTGGTGCAGCGCGAGCGCCGCCGGCACGTGCAAGACCTCATCCACCTGGGCATGTTCGGCCTGCGTCAGACGGCGGCGGGTATAGGTGCTGAGCGCCTCCAGATAGCGGCGCGAGCCCTCGGCATAAAGAACCCCCAGCGCCAGCGAGCTCTTGCCCGAACCCGACACGCCGGCAATACCCACGAGCCTTCCCAGCGGAATATCGATATCGATGTCCTTGAGGTTATGGACGCGCGCGCCACGCACCTCGATAGCCTGCGGGCTCATCTTCTGTTCCGTCACCTTTATCACCCTACTCATGCCATAAAACTCGATTGCGAATGTACTCGCCCAGCATGGGCACGGTAAACCGGACGAGGCCGTATCCGGCAGCCTCGATGACGCGCTCGCGAATCAGGCTTGCGCGATATTTGCTCGCCCAACTCTGAGTACGGTCGCAGCGCTCAATGATATCCGCCATACGCGTCGGTTTACCCTCGTCAACCGCCATGGCCTCGATAAAGAGGCGTTGCGGGCTGCGCAATCCATAATACAGGGGCGCGTCGACCGCTTCGTAGAACTCGGAGACGGCATCCGCATGGCCATCCTCGACATCGCACCTTTCAATGATCTGAGAGCCACGCCGGACGGCAGACCGCCACATGTAATAGCCCACCAGTTGAACCATATAGGGATGCCCCATGCTCTTGTGCGCCGCAAGGTCCGCCGTCTCCGCATCGACGCAGAGACCGGTACTCTCGACTGTCTGGATATATGAATCCCGCACCCTGGGCAAAGATATCGACCCCAGCGTACGCTGCTGGGCACGCCGCAAAAACGTCACGCTCGGCTCTTCGAGCAGATCGTCAACCATACTGGGTAAGCCGGCGAACACCAGCGCAAGACCGCGCTGGTCGCTATCGGGCAATCCCGTAGCATCCTGATCTCCGAGCACTTGCTGATAGAGAACGGCAAGAGCCGCCAGCTCCTCGATAGACGCAGACTGCGCCTCGTCAATCGCAAACAGTATGCCCTTGCCTGGACCGAGCTTCTTGAGGCGCTCGTTGACCAGCCCTCGTAACGACTCGCCCTTTGCCCGCGCCGCCTCGACCGACATCCGGCCAAACGACGGCCCGAATTCCATTGACGTCACAACGGGTTTATTCGAGCGAAGCGCGTCGGCCAGGCGGTCGCACAAGCCAAGCGAAGCGGAATCGGAGACAACCGCCCATCCGCGCTCGCTGGCTAGACGTTGCAGCTCCCGCAGGAGAACCGTCTTGCCGCAGCCGCGGTTTCCCGTAATGAGCATGAGCCTGCCCGGCGCTCCGGCGCCGTTGTCGAGTCCTTCCTCAAAATCTTCGATGACCGACTCTCGACCGATGAGCATCGGAGGCCGCTTGCCTGCCGTTGGCTTAAAGGGATTTGGATTCATGTCGGCCTCCTCGGATCGGTAAACCCTGGTAACAGTTATACCAACTTATACCGAGTTATACCATCAGCAGGTGACAAAGGGGCTGTCCCTCTTGCAGCGTCGGCGCCAAAATCAATTAGTCAAGGATCAGAGGGTTCAAAAATCTACCATTTCTACCCCGTCCCCTAATGGCAGAAGAAGGTGGGGTCGGCGGGGCGATAGGAGCGGAAGGTAGAGGGATCGACCTTTACGTGCGCTGCGGCGGGTACGTCGTACCATTTGACCGTGTAGCCGGCGCCGTGAGAGCAAAAGACCGAGTCGGGCGTGTTGGGCAGATCGGCCTCGGGCTCATAGGCGGCCGTCTCGATTACGCGCTCGGCATCATGGCAAGCCGAATAGCCGGCGAACTCCAGGTACAGATGCCCGCGACCGCTCGTGTAGGCAGCCACCTCCAGCGCGTAATCCTGCACCTCGGAAGCCGGCACGCGACCCACAAGCTTCGCCCGGTCTCTCGCCATCGTCGGCGGCTCGTACTCGGCACCCATGCGCGTGGCGTCCGAGAGCGCCCGGCCCACGCACTCCCCCGGCACCTCGAGCTCAAAGTGGTACCACGGCTCCAACAGCACCGCCGTGCCGGCCTCACGTGCCTGCATCAAACCCTGGCGAATCGCGCGGTACGTGGCCTGGCGAAAATCGCCGCCCTCGGTGTGTTTGGCATGCGCACGGCCGCCCGTAAGCGTAATGCGCGCATCGGTGATGGGCGAGCCGGTCAGCGCGCCCAGATGATCGCGCTCCATGGCGTTGGTGAGCGCCAGACGCTGCCAGTTAAGATCGAGCTCGTCGGTCGAGGTCACGGTGCCAAACTGCACGCCCGAACCCGCTGGCAACGGCTCCAGGCGCAGATGCACCTCGGCATAGTGGCGCAGTGGCTCAAAGTGGCCCACGCCCTCGACCGGCTGCGAAATAGTCTCCTTATAGAGAATGCCGCCGGGCTCAAACTCGACCGCAAGGCCAAAGCGATCGGCCAGCACCCGCTGCACGACCTCGAGTTGCACGGCGCCCATCAACTGCAGATGAATCTGCTCAAGATGCGTATTCCAGCTTACGCCGAGCATGGGATCCTCGTCCGCCAACTCAGTCAGCGCTTTGAACACCGCGTGGACATCGTGTTCGCCCGGAAGCACCGTATGGGTGAGGACCGGCGCAATGACAGGCGCATCGCCCGCGGGCTCCGCGCCCAGGGCGTCCCCCGGGCGAACGTGCGCAAGACCCGTCACGGCGCAAATACCGCCAGCAGCAACTTCTTGGGCAAGCTCATACTTCTCGCCGTTATAGATGCGTACCTGATCGACCTTCTGCTCCCATGCCTCGGCACCGGAACGCCCGGCGATCATCTGCTTGGCATGCAGCGTGCCGCCGGTCACCTTAACCCATGCCAAGCGCTCGCCGCGATCCCCGCGGCTGACACGATAGACGCGCGCGGCAAACTCCGGGAGCCACGCCTGTTCACGCATCAGCGCGCATATACTATCCAGCAGCTCGTCCACGCCCTGGTCCTTGAGCGCCGAGCCGGCAAAGCAGGGAAAGAGCTTGCGCTCGGCAACCATGCGCGACAGCGTTGCGACGGAAAGCTCACCCGCTTCAAGAAACTCCTCGAGCGCCGCCTCGTCCAACGCAGCAGCGTCCTCCTGAACGGCACCGCCCGCCAACAGTTCGTTGGCATCCAGGCAGCCTTCGGAAAGACGCTGCCCAAGCTGTGCCAGCAAAACATCGCGGCCGGGATTCTCCAAATCGATTTTGTTGATATAGATGAACGTCGGAATGTCATAGCGCGCAAGCAGGCGCCACAGGGTTTCGGTGTGCCCTTGCACGCCATCGTTGGCACCCACAACCAAAATCGCATAGTCGAGCGCGCGCAATGTGCGCTCCGCCTCGGCAGAAAAATCGACATGCCCCGGTGCATCCACGAGCATGACGTGGGTATCGCCATGGTCGAGCACGGCCTGCGACGAGAGAATCGTAATGCCGCGCTCGCGCTCAATCTCGTTCGTATCCAGATGCGAATCGCCATCGTCCACGCGGCCGCGCTTGCGAATGCGACCCGCGTTGAACAGCATGGCCTCGGCCAACGTGGTCTTGCCGGCATCGACATGCGCCAAGATTCCAACGACCGCTTGCTTCGACATGGCTCTCCTCTTATTGCAAGCCCGTCGCACGCGGCAACGGGCACTCACGCTCCACACTGGATGATACAATTTACGGGCCGGCGGGCGAAGCGGGCCCTATCCCCCGACCGAGCTCATCGCCCCGCGTTGCCGCGCGGCGATTTTCGTAGGTTCGCGCCTTGCGAAAGCCGGCTTTCAAAACAGTGCAGCGAACGAAAATGGCCCCACCCGGAGCCATTTTCGTTCGTGCAAATTGTTGATACGCGTCCCCGCTCTTATGTCTCGCGCAGCCAATCAAACGCGACGCGCGGCGTACCGTCCGACACATATACGATACCAGCGCGCTTAAACCCGGCCTTGGCGATGGCGCCCTGCATAGGCAGGTTGTCTTGGTGCGTGTCGATACGCAGATGGTCGATACGTTCCTTGGCAAAGGTAAACATCGCAGCCGCGATACCGTGCACGGTGCCGTCGGACGCCACACGGTGCAGCACGGCGTACGGAGTGTCGCTACGCCATTGACCATCCTCAATTACGTCATAGCACTCGTCCGGACCCGGTAAAAAGGCAAACGTCGCAACCACGCGACCGTCGACTTCACACACGTAACTACCACCAGCGGCAATATCGGCAGCCAGTTGCTCGGCCGAAGGCGTGCCCTCGGGCCACTGCGTGGCGTTGCCATGCGCGCGCATAAAGGCGCGGGCGGCGTCATAGATGGCCATGACGGCGGGAATGTCAGTATCGAGGGTTTTTCTGATCATCACGCGGCGACCTCACGTTTATTGGTATCACTTTGGTTGAGCAATGATACCAGCGTTTGGAGAGAGGCGCGAAGCAGATGGGAAGCAAAAAGCGAGCCGCTTGGTCAAAAGCCAAAAGCGAGTTTTTGGGCGCTGCCACGGGCGGCGATATGAGCGACCTGTTTGCGCGCGAAGACGAGCGCCGCGACGCCCTGGACGCCGAGCGCGATGAGGCCTGGCGCTACAAGTCGTGCGAACGCAAAAACCGTTACGACACGCGCGCCGAGGCCGAGGCCGTTATGGCCGACTGCGAAAACCGCGGGCGGCGCGGTTTGGCCTGCTACAAATGCGAATACTGCGGCGGATGGCACCTGACGTCGCACCCTTGGAAATAGGCGCCGCATCGGCACGGCACTGACGGAGTGCCAGCCATCGCACGCAAGCTACGGACGCGGCGGCACCAAAACATCGTAACGGACGGCCTTGCCCGCAAGTTGATAGCTCGGCTTAACGCCGGCAAGCAGCGGGCCCTTCACCGGCCGCTTGATAACGACCTTGCGCGGATGCACAGCAAGCGCCGCCTCGACCAGCGACTCCTCATCGGTACATGGCTGTTCCAGATGGTGCAAGAGTTGGAACTTCTTTTTGACCGCCGCACTTTTGGTACGCTCGGGAAACATGGGGTCCAGATACACCACGTCGGGGGCGGCAAGCTCGCCCTGCTCGATTAGCTCAGTTACATGGCGAAGGCCGGCAATGCTGTCCTCGCCGGCATGTAAGCGCATGCGCGCCACAGCTGTCGCAAGCGCCGGATCATCTGCCGCGCGATCCAGGGCATCCTGGAGCAGCGCCGCGATCACGCAATCCTGCTCGTACAGATCGACGGTAAAGCCCGCGGCCGCCAGTAGCAGCGAATCCTCGCCAAAACCTGCCGTGGCATCGATTGCCCATGGGCTCTCGATGCCTTTTGTACGCGCAGCCTTTACCAGCAGCTCTTGCTGCAGACGGCCCTGCTTGAGTCGCGGCAGCATGCGGCCAAAATCGGCGCGCAGCTCCATCGTGCCATCGGTGAGCGTAAGGCCCTCGGGTTTCCCGGTCAGCTCAAGCCCCGCGGCCCGAGCAACAGAAAAGGGATCGACGACGCCCATGGACACTCCTTAACAAACAAACGAATACGCGGGGCGCCATTTATGCCAGCACCCAACCGTCCGCTATTGTCCCACATGCGACATGGCCCACAGCATCCCAATGCAAAGCACCGCCATCAACCCCGTGCACACGGCAGCGATCACAGAATCGCCCATGCGCCTTCCCAGCGACCGCGGCTCTTGCACTTGCCCTGCTCCGTACATCATGGCTCCTCCTTGAGACCAGCTCCTTGTTACGGCCTCATCATCGCAGCGCCGCACATGAGCTGCCATCGATTTGGCTTACGTCCAGCTTTCTTTTTTGAAAGGTTGGACCGTACAGGCAAGAGACGCTTTCAAACGCATGCATCGTCCCGTTGAACTACAATGTGCTTCACGATATGTGCCGTAACCTGGGCGCGACAGATTCTCCGCGCCCGCATCGAAAGGACCAGCTATGAGCGCTGCTCGCAAGACACTCAAAATCCTTGCCCTGATTTATTTTGTTCTGGGCATCGCCAGCCTCGTCATCGGAATTGCCGGCATTGTTACCGGCAATTTTGGATCCGCTTACGGATCGAACGCCACACTCGCCGCTGTTGTGGTGATTGTTAAGGGCCTCGTCGACCTTGCCGCAGGCGTCGCCGGTATCAAGGGAGCCAACAAGCCTTCGCAGGTAGACGGCGCATTTAAGCTCGGTATCGTTGCCGCGGCAGCCACGCTCCTCCAAGCCGTGCTCACGCTTCCCGCACTCGGCGGCAGCTCCGTCAATATCATCGCCTTTGTCATCGTGGTCTACGACCTGTTCTTTGTTCAGCAGGCACACGCCGTTAAGGCCGAAAACAAGGACCGCCTGTAAGCGCCCGCTTCTCATAACCTCTGTTGCAACCAAGCAACTAAAAAGGGCCGATCGCGCATCTCCGCGGTCGGCCCTTTGCGTTTGCCCAGATAAAACCTACCAAAATAAACCTGTCCCTTTTTTGGCAGGTTAGTGGCGGTACTCGGCGATGATGAAGTCGATGTCGGTTTGAAGGGTGTCCAAATTTGCCAGGCGCTCTTTGTCGGCAGGGCGCGTGCGATAGTAGTACGGCGTCATCTGGAACACCGCCTCGATGTCGGCCTGCGTCTGGAGCGTAATATTCGCAGATACCCGGTGCGTTCCGACTAACTCGAGCTCGGTTGTCTTCGGCAGCTTCTCATCGTTAAGGTACGGCGTGTCGTAGAGCACCTCCTTGAGCCCAAACAGATGACGTGCACCTGGCACGACGGTGTAGAGCGAGCCCTCGGGCGCCAGCACGCGGGCAAACTCGCGCTCGTTAAAGGGCGCAAAGAGCTCGGTCACCATATCGAAAGCGCCATCGGCCACGGGGATATCCTTCATGTTGGCCACGAAGTAGGTCGCATCGCCGCGCTTGGCGGCAAGGCGTACCATCTCCTTGCCCAGGTCGAAACCGTAAGCATCCACGCCCGGCACCGCGCCCATGGCACTCGTGTAGTAGCCCTCGCCGCAGCAAATATCGAGCAGTGTCATAGGACAGCTCGTAGACGTAGCACGCCCAGACACCTGCTTGCGCACCAGCTCGACCATCGCATCGCGCAACGGCGCATAGTATCCGCGGTTCAGAAAGTCACGACGACTGCGCGCCTGTGACTTGGGATCGCCCATAGAGTCGCCGCTCTTGGACGAGCGCAGTAGGTACAGATAGCCCTCGCGCGCACGGTCAAACCGGTGTCCGCCCGCGCATGCAGCACCGCGCTCGTTATCCACCAGTGGCTCATGGCAAACGGGACACAACAACATGGCAACTCCTTAGCGCGAACAACACAACGCCCACCATTGTCGCACGCCTTCCCCACCTAGTCATTGGGGACGTTCTTAAATGACTAGTCGTTTAAGAACGTCCCCAACGACTAGTCGATTAGGAGTATCATCATCTGCGCAAATAAGCACGAAAGAGCATGTTAGAGATTGAGAGCGTATGGCTGACACCGTATCTAAGCACATTGACATGACCACCGGCTCGCTGTGGCGCAATATTCCCCTGTTCGCCTTCCCCGTGGCCGCCACGAGCATCTTGGAGCAGCTATCGAACCTCATCGCCACGGTTATCATCGGTAACTTCTCGGGCGACCAGGGAACCCTCGCCATGGCGGCGGTCGGCTCCAATGTTCCGCTTACCAGTCTTATGCTCAACCTGTTTATTGGCATGTCGCTTGGCTCCAACGTGGTCATCGCCAACGCTATCGGCCGCAACGATCAGAACATGGTCAAACGCGCCGTCCATACCTCGATTTTAATGGCGCTCGTGGGCTTTGTCGTCATCGCGCTGGGCGAGATCTTTGCCGAGCCCATGCTCGCCGCGCTCAACGTTCCCGCCGAAACCATGCCGCTCGCTTCGCTCTACCTGCGCGTCTTTTTGCTCAGCATGCCCTCGATCTTGCTCTACAACTTTGAGGCCGCGATCTTCCGCTCCGTCGGCATCACCCGCATGCCGCTGCAGGCGCTTGCTGTGTCCACCGTCCTCAACATTGGCCTGGACCTCATCTTTGTCCCCGTACTCCACTGGGGCGTCGCAGGTGTCGCCATCGCCACCGCCATCGCCTACACCGTCAGCGCCGCTACACTCTTTATCCGCCTGCTCAAGACCGACTCCGTCGTCCGCGTCACCCCACGCGACCTGGCTATCGACCCCGTCGCCCTCAAGCGCATCGTCAAGATCGGCCTGCCCGCCGGCATCCAAAGCGCCGTCTTTGCTGTCGCCAACATCATCATCCAGTCTGCCATCAACAGCCTGGGCACCGAGGTCATGGCGGCATCGAGCGCCGCCATGAGCCTGGAGTACGTGTGTTACAACCTGCTCAACAGCTTTAGCCAGGCTTGCACCACCTTTGTGGGACAAAACCACGGTGCCCGCCAGATCGACCGCTGCACCAAAACGCTCAAGGTCTGCCTGGTCGAAGGCGGCATCGTTGCACTCACCACGATTATCGTTATTGTCGGCCTGGGGCGCGAGATCCTATCGCTGTTCAACAGCGATCCCAACATCGTCTCGATCGGCTATATCCGCGTGTGCTCGATCTTCCCGGCGTACGCCTTTAGCATGTTCTACGAAAACATGTCAGGCTACCTGCGCGGCTTTGGCATCTCGCTCACGCCCGCCCTCATCACCATGATCTGCGTCTGCGGCATCCGCTTCTATTGGGTGTTCTGCGTGTTCCCGCACTTCCGCACCTTTGCGAACATCATGATGGTCTACCCCATCAGCCTGGGCACCACGGCGTTCTTTATGGTCGTAGCGGTGCTACTTTGCCACCCGGCACGCACCTATCGCGCCACCCAAGCCAAAGCGACAGCCCGCTAAACACCGCACTCAACGCCACGCCAGTCATTAATTGACAATATGCGAGCTCATATAGTCGATAAAGCGCCTCGTGGCGATGGGCATGGTGTCCCAGCTGCGCCAGGCGGCCACCACGTCGCGCGAGGGGGCATGCACGATAGGCCGCACACGGATATCGGCTTGCACGCCCTCAACGGTACGGCGATACAGCATGCTCACGCCTAGACCCTCCTCCACCATCGCCATGATGGTATAGTCGTCGGTCACCTCACTCGTCACGTGCGGCGACAGCCCATGCGCAGTAAATGCATCGAGCACCAGGCTCTGTTCGCCCTCATCCAGCAACACAAACGGCTCGGACGCCAGATCGGCGAGCGTCACCTTTTCCTTTGCCGTCAGCGGATGCGCAGCCGGCAACAGTGCCACCAACTCGTCGTGATAGACCACACGCTTCTCGAGCCCCGCGGTAAACCCGCGTGCCGTAAAGCAAAAATCAACCACGCCATCGTGCACCCACTGGGCGTTGCGCGTGTAATCTCCCTGCTTGAGGGTAAAGTGCACGCCCGGGTGCAGCGCTCCAAAGTCGCGGATCACACGCGGCAGCACGGTACGACTCACGTTGGTAAACGTCGCGATGCGAATATCGGTCGACGAAAGCCCCAGCAGCTCCTGGCGCTTGCCCTCGAGCTCCGCCTCGGCGGTCACAATCTGGCGCAGGTACGGCAGATATTGTTTACCGTCGCGCGTAAGCGACACACCCTGCTTGCCACGCTCGATAATCGTGGTGCCCAGCTCGCGCTCGAGCGCCTTGACGGCCTGGCTCACCGCACTTTGCGTATAGCCCAGCTCGTCCGCCGCGCCCTTAAGACTGCCGCGATCGACCACCATACAAACAATCTGATACCGCGATGCCATCGTGCCTCCACATCAATGCAGCCGTAAAACGTTTTGCCAACGCATTTCGCACCAACATTAGCATTTCTTAATCGTACTGAAGATACATTCGCTTTACTACATCCACATCTGGGAGCAGAATCCTTTTTACGAAACCGTTCTGTAACAAAAGGAGTCCCATGGATCGCAAAAAAGCAATCGCGCTCTCATTTTCCGTTCCCGTCGCATGGGGCTTTTCGTACCCCCTCATGAAGATCGGCATGGACAGCATGAACGCCACGAGCATCGTTGCGCTGCGCTGCATCATCGCCTTTGTGGCCTGCCTTTTGCTCTTCCACAAGCGCGCTTTCCGCATCAACCGCGACCTTATGGTCCGCGCCGCCATCATCGGCGCCATTATGGCAACCGAGCTCACCTGCATGTGCTTGGGCTCTAGCCTCACTTCTGCCTCCACTGCCGGCTTTTTGCAGAGCCTGACGGTCGTGATCGTGCCGTTTGCCAACGCCGCCCTGCTGCGCCGCGCCCCCGAACGCAAAGTGCTCGTCGGCACCGCCATCGTCACCTGCGGTATGTTGCTGCTCTCGGGCGCCGACTTCACCAGCCTGAACCCAGGCGCGATCATCATGCTGCTCTCGGCCTTTATCTATGCCAGCCACATTATCGTGGCCAAGCGCTTTGTCGAAGAAGTCGATCCGCTGTCCCTGGGCGTTTGGCAGCTGGGCTTTGGCGGCCTGTTCTCGGGCATTGCCGCATGCGTCTTTGGCGGTTTCGCACTTCCCAGTACGCCCAGCGAGATCGTGGTCGTCGTTGCCCTCGCGCTCATCTGCTCTGCCTACGGCTTTATCACCCAGACGCTCGTGCAGCCCCACGTGCCCGCCGAGACCACTGGCTTCGCCTTCTCGCTCGAGCCGGTCTGCTCCGCCGTCTTTTCGTTCTTCCTGGTCGGCGAGGTCCTGAGCCCCATCGCTTTCTTTGGTGCCGCTCTCATCCTCACCGGCGTCATGGCGGCAACCGTGCAGCTCCCGCGCCTTCGCGCGCATGGACAGGCTCGCATGGCAGGAGCGCCCGAGCGCGTCTCGTAGACCCCGCTCCTTATGCAGCCCCGACATAAAGGCAACCGGTGCGCCTTTACAATAGACGCCAACAGAGCATCTGCCATAAAGGAGCCCCCATGGACACCGCAACTCGCGACCGCAACATAACAACTTGGCTGGGCGATGCGCCACAGCCGGTACGTGACACTACGAACCAGCTGCTCGAACGCATCGCCCTTTTACGTGCCGAGCAAACCATCTACCCGGCACAAGACGACATCCTCAATGCCCTCGCCTACACGCCGGCCGACCAGGTCAAAGTTGTCATCTTGGGTCAAGACCCCTATCACGGGCCCAACCAGGCCATGGGGCTGTCGTTCTCGGTCCCCGCGACGCAAACCAAGTTGCCGCCGAGCCTCCGCAACATCTATAAGGAGCTCAAAGCCGATCTGGGCTGCCCCATTCCCGCCACGGGAGACCTAACCCCCTGGGCACAGCAGGGCGTCCTGCTCCTCAACACTACGCTCACTGTGCGTGAGCATGCCGCCAACTCGCACGCCAAACTGGGCTGGAACACCCTGACCGACTATGTTATCGAACGCTGCTGCCAGCTGCCCCAACCGGTAGTCTTTTTGGCATGGGGCCGCTTTGCCCAGCAGATGGTTGAGGGCAAGCTCGCCGCGATCGGCGCGGGCAAGGCAACCGACAAGTTCTGCCTGGCCTCCACGCACCCCTCGCCGCTTTCGGCCAACCGTGCCACGGCAGAACTCCCCGCTTTTATGGGGTCGCGTCCCTTCTCCGCTGCCAATCGGCTACTCGAACAGCACGGCTCGACCCCCGTCAACTGGACTTGCCTCGACTAAAAATCGATACATCAAAAACGCGCCCGACGGCTTTCCATCGGGCGCATTTCCTATTCGGGCCAAATAAATTGTGTGCGGCCGGCCTCGCCGCCATCGATTAGCAGACTCTGCCCGGTCATAAACCGGTTGGTCACGCCCACAAAGTAGATCCACTCGGCGATCTCTTGGGCGGTGGCCCAGCGCTTAAGCGGCGTGAGCTCCATAATCTGGTTCCACAGGTGTTCGTCTTCCATCACGCAACGGTTGAGCGGCGTGATAACGCCGCCCGGGTCCACACTGTTGGCAATGGCCTGCGGTGCCAGGCGGTTTGCAAGGTTCTTGGTGTAGGCGATAACGCCGCCCTTGCTGGCAGCATAGGCAGGAAACTCCGATCCCGTATGCCCGCTCGCCGACCCCACATTGACCACGGATTTGATAGCCGGCGCCGGCTTGGCGGCAAGCCCCTCCCCCGCAAAGGCGTAGCGCTCGGTCACGTTGATGGTGCCATACAGGTTGGCGGCGATGTCGTCAGCCGAATCCTGCGTACCGGCAACGTTCACGATCACCTGGGGTTCAAGATCGTCTGGAAACGCGTCCGGCTTGCGAACATCAACGATCAGATGGCGGTAGCGCTCGTGTTTGATCGCCGCCGGTAGCAAATCAAAGCCCACGACCTCGTGGCCCTCGTCCAAAAATCGTTGCACGCATGCGGCTCCGATACCGCCCGAAGCACCCGTGATCAAAACCCGCATACTTGCTCCTTAGGCGGTTGCGTGGCGCTCGAGGTACTCGGAGCCCACGTTCTCGCGCTCCCAGCCGCGCACGACCTTGTAGCCCACGGGGCTCAGGAAGACCTCGCACAGCAGCTCGGCGACAGCGCCCGTCAGCGAGCACATAAGGACCTGCACCCAGGTCCAGCCGAAGAACGTGTGGCTCACCACAATGGCAAAGACCAGGTTGTCGATAAACTGGCCAACACCCGTGGACACATAGGAGCGGAAGGCGAAGCTCGCAAAGTTATTCTTTTTGAGCATGCGGCCGAGCGACTGGTTGAGCGTGGAGTTAACCACGGCAGAAACGAGCATTGCCAGCGAAGAGCCCAGCACCACGTACCAGGTGCCGCCGATGGTGGCGTTAAGGGCGGTGTTGACCTCGATCATGCCCGTGTCGTAGTAGGCGCCCCACATGCCGGGCGTGAGCGAACATACCCAAAAGCACAGGCTCACGGCGAGGTTGACCAGCAGCGCGAGGATAGAGATTTTGATGGATGCCTTGGCGCCAAAGCGCTTGCAAATCATGTCCTGGCACAAAAACGAAACCCAGCTCACCACAAAGCCGCAATCGAGTGCCAGATACGGCAGGCTGATGAGCTCCTTGTTGGCCAGCAGGTTCATCATGATGACGCTCACGAAAAACAGCGAAACCGTTGCCGCGGGAATGCTCCGCAACAGGACCTTGTAGTCCTCCATGACCTTCTTGATCATTATGTACTCCTTTGGTTTTAGGTTTAACGAGCAGGATATCGGACCCGAACTGCTCGGACGCCCCGGTCTTGAGACGACGGTGGGTATGATAGCCGCTCACACGGCATCAGGCAAGCAAACGGCGCGGCAGCCCCGCAGGGCCACCGCGCCGATGCGTTAAAACGCTACGTTGCCAAACTCCGACAGGATAAGGTCGGGGTTGTGGTCGGTTGCCCAATCCACGTTCCACGGGCTCGTGAACAGCAGCAGCTTACCGCCGCGCATGTCCTCGACGCGCAGCGTGTCGCGCGTGAGCGAAAGGCCCGGGATATCGATGGTGTCGGGGTCGTTCTGGATCCAGCGGATGTCCGTATAGGGCAGTGGCTGGCGACGAACCTCAACACGGTACTCGGCCTTGAGGCGGCGCTCGAGTACCTCAAACTGCAGCACGCCGACCACGCCCACGATGACGCTCTCCATGCCGGCACCCAGCTCGCGGAAGATCTGGATGGCACCCTCCTGGGCAAGCTCCTCCATGCCCTTGACGAACTGCTTGCGCTTGAGCGTGTCGACCTGCGTAATGCGAGCGAACATCTCGGGGGCAAACGTCGGAATCTGCGGATACTGCACGTGGCGCTTGCCGGAGCACACGGTGTCGCCGATGCTAAAGATACCCGGATCGAACAGGCCCACGATATCGCCCGCGTACGCCTCGTCCACGATGGCACGGTCATCGGCCATCATCGACGTGCCCGTGGCAAGCTTGAGCTTGCGGTTACCCTGCACGTGGAAGGCGTCCATGCCGCGCTCGAACTTGCCCGAGCAAATACGCACAAAGGCGATGCGGTCGCGGTGGTTCTTGTCCATATTGGCCTGGATCTTAAACACAAAGCCGCTAAAGTCGTCGCGGCAAGGATCGACCGGCTCGCTGGTGAGCGTATCGGTATAGGCACGCGGCGTCGGGGCCAGACGCAGGAACTCCTTGAGGAAGGGCTCCACGCCAAAGTTGGTGAGCGCCGAGCCAAAGAACGCCGGGCTCAGCTTGCCGCAGGCCACGGCATCCAAGTCGAGCTCGTCACCGGCGCCATCGAGCAGCTCGATGTCGTCCATCAGGTTCTTATGGTTCTCCTCGCCGATGAGCTCGTCCATGGAAGGATCGCCCAGCTCGGCCTCGACCTCGGCGACCTTCTTGGTGGCGTTGGCGTGGCCGTCGCCCTCAAAGGCAATGACGCGACGGGTCTGACGATCGAACACGCCGCGGAAGTTGCGGCCGCTGCCGATCGGCCAGTTCATGGGATACGTATTGATGCCCAGGACGTTCTCGATCTCTTCCATGAGCTCAAACGGGTCGCGAGCCTCGTGGTCGAGCTTGTTCACAAAGGTAAAGATGGGAATGTGGCGCAGCGTGCAGACCTTAAAGAGCTTTTTGGTCTGGGCCTCGACGCCCTTGGCGCCGTCGATGACCATGACCGCGGCGTCGGCGGCCATAAGGGTACGGTAGGTATCCTCCGAGAAGTCCTGGTGGCCGGGGGTATCGAGGATGTTGACGCAGGCGCCGTTGTAGGTGAACTGCAGGACCGAGGAGGTAACGGAAATACCGCGCTGCTTCTCGATGTCCATCCAGTCCGAGACGGCATGCTTGGCCGAGCTCTTGCCCTTGACCGAACCGGCGGTCTGAATGCTGCCGGTATAGAGCAGCAGCTTCTCGGTAAGTGTGGTCTTACCGGCGTCCGGGTGGCTGATGATCGCGAATGTGCGGCGCGACGAGATTTCATCCGACAGGCTTGCCATGCGGATCCTTTCTTGCATTGAGTGCATTACGTCGTTGTAACCGCACTATTGTAGCCGCGAAATCCCGTTTTAGAGCGCCTATCAGGACAAATTCATCAGATGGGGCATGGGGTAGCAGTCGATGGCGGCACTCCGCAGCAGTTTGTCTCGATCTGTAACATCTAGACGGTTTTTGAACCTCTACCTGTTACAGATTTAGACAACCAGGTGGGCGTCCCAGAAAGATCTCAATCTGTAACATCTAGCCACTCAAAACGGGTCCATCTGTTACAGATTGAGATATAAGGATAGACGGTTGGACAATGTCTCGATCTGTAACATCTAGCAGCCAAAATCTTCTCCAGTTGTTACAGATTGAGACAACCAGGTGGGGCCCGCCGGCAAAATCTCAATCTGTAACAGGTAGCCGTCCAAATCGGTTCCAGATGTTACAGATTGAGATGAATGAACGAGCGGACAATCCATATTTGCCTCTTGCATAACTGTATATAGTGTATATATACTGTGCTTACCGGTTATATACACGTGTAGCCCATCAGCTAAGGAGCCGCTGTGGACATCATCCTATCCAATTCGAGCGACAAGCCCATCTACGAGCAGATAACCTCGCAAGTCAAAGCTCAAATCCTTTCGGGCACGCTCGCTGCGGGAGCCAAACTCCCCAGCATCCGTGCACTCGCGAGCGATCTTGGCGTGAGCGTCATCACCACCAAGCGCGCCTACGCCGACCTGGAGCAGCTCGGGTTTATCTGCACCGTGCAGGGCAAGGGCTGCTTTGTCGCCGAGGGCAACCAAGAACTCTTGCGCGAAAACCAGCTCTGCCATATCGAAGAGCTACTTGCGAAAGCGGCGAGCCAAGCCGAAACCCTGGGCGTCACGCGCGACAAGCTGCACGAGATGCTCGACCTGGTAGCCCCCGAAACCATGCAGTAGCCATCTGCAAGAAAGGCTATACCATGCAAAACCTTTTAGAACTCAAAGGCATCTCACGCCGTGTAAGCGACCGTTTTTCGCTGCGTGATGTCACACTCGCTGTGGAGCCAGGTCAGATCGTCGGCTTTGTTGGTGCCAACGGTGCTGGCAAAACAACGACGATTCGAGCTGCCCTCGGGCTTATAAAGCTCGATGCCGGCGAGGTGCACCTATTTGGGCAGCGCTGTGGCGCCGACGCGCCCGATGAGACGCAGCGCCATCTACGCTCCCGCGTCGGTCTTGTCCTGGACACGTGCCCCTTCCCCTCCACGCTCAAGGTGGGCCAGATCGAGTCGCTCGTAGGCCCGGCGTACCCCACGTGGGACCGCGAAACGTTCGCCGGATTCATCAACCGATTTGGCCTCGATCCTAAGACAAAAGTCAAGGACCTCTCCCGCGGCATGGGCATGAAGCTGCAGCTTGCCTGTGCACTCAGTCACAATGCCAAACTGCTCGTTTTGGACGAAGCCACCGCAGGCCTCGATCCCATGGCACGCGAGGAACTGCTCGATGAGCTGCTTGCCTTTGTCGCCGACGGTCAGCACAGCGTGCTGCTCTCGAGCCACATTACGTCCGACCTCGATCGCGCCGCCGACCGCGTCATCTGCATCGATAACGGCTCGATTATTTTTGACCTGCCGCGCGAGGACATTACCGACCGAGCCGGCATCGCCCACTGCACCCAAGCACAGGCCGCCGAGCTTATGGCTTGCGCCGAAGGCGCCCGTGCCGTCCACCACGCCTATAGCGTGGACGTGCTCGTGCCCAACCGTCGCGAAACGCTCGAGGCCTTCCCCGAGATTCCCAGCGATCGGGCAACCATTGATGACTATCTTCGCCTCATGCTGAAAGGAGCTTCGAAATGAAACGCGCCTTTATGTCCGAGCTCGCCATCGCTCGCTCGCTTATCCCGAGCATTGCAGGCGTCGGCCTGTTCATGTTTGTCGTGCTGACCCTTGCCAACGCGTCGGATGTCGATTCCGGCATGAGCGCCGGCGCCTGTGCGGTCAGCGCAATGTCGCCCATCATAATCATGAACTCGCTAGCTGGCTACGATAACCAAAACGGCTGGGAGCGTTATCGAGCAACGTTGCCCTTCTCGCGCAAAGACATCATCTGCGCACGCTACCTGTGCATCGTTGTCTTCTCGGCCATCATGGCCTGCGCCGCCGCGCTTCTGAGCATCGTCTCCATCCCGCTTTTCAACAGCGCGGGCATCCCCTCGACGGGACAGGCCGTCTTTGAGACCGCAATGGCCTCGGCGGCATCGATGCTCATCTCCCTCATGATGGTGTTTTTGGCGCAGCCGCTGTTCTTTCGATTTGGACACATGGAGGCGCTGCGCCTATCCGTTGGCCTGTTTGCCCTGCTTGGTTGCGGCACAATGGCCACGCTGAGCTCCTCCAACCCCATCAGCAACTGGCTCATGTCGATTGCCGGAGCAAATCCCGATCCCGCCGTTCTGGGCTGTCTGTGCGCAGGAATTGCCGTGCTGGCCCTCGCGCTATGTGCAATCAGCTGCACCGTCAGCACCAAGGTTTATCGAGTACGCGACCTGTAATCGACAGCTAAAAAAGCTTAGGTGGTACCCCGCTTATTTTTTCAATGAAACAAGGCGGCATAGCGTCACCACCGCCCCTCACAGCAGGCCGTCTAGTTCTTGGCAACCAAAAAGACACCGTCAGCATATCGAAGGTGAATACTTTTCCGAGAAGTGAACGAGTAAAAACAGTGCCCTGTAGCATCGACATTTTTAAGGACTCAATTCCTGCGGTTTTTGTCTAAGAATCCTGCAGTTTTGTTCGAAAAAAGTGTGCATGTTCCAGGGGTCCAGATTTACTCGTTCACTTCGCGGAAAACCATTCACCTTCGATTCGAGCCTTAACCAAATGCCCTCTCGAACTATGGCCCCTGTCTCACCACAGCGATATCAAAGCTTCATGGCGGGACGGTATCATCGGACGAGCGCCGTAAATCTGGCGCGGTCGTTCTTTGGGGAGGCATTTCACCCGTGTCGTGGGTCGCAGCAGCATTTGTGTCGGCTTTCTTTGCCGGCATCACATCTATCCTGGCCAAATGCGGCATCAAGCAGACCGACTCCGATGTCGCGACGGCCATTCGCACCTGCGTGGTGCTCGTTTTCGCCTGGGCAATGGCGGGCATTTCTGGATCCATTGGAACCATCGGCAGCATCGAACCCAGATCCTGGCTCTTTCTCGTCCTCTCGGGACTCGCTACCGGTGCTTCGTGGATCTGTTACTTTAAGGCGTTGGGCATCGGAGACGTCAATAAGGTCGTACCGGTCGACAAGATGAGCACCGTACTCGCCGCACTGATCGCCATCGTACTTTTTGGCGAGACGAGCAACCTTGCGGTTAAGCTCGTGGGAACCGCTGTCATCACCCTCGGCACGTTTTTAATGATCGAGAAGAAGCAGTCTGCCGGACCCGAGCAGCAGCAAGACCGGACCTGGCTCGCTTACGCCCTCGGCGCCGCCGTGTTCGCGGCGCTCACGTCCATCCTTGCCAAGGCTGGCATCGAAGGCGTCGAATCCAGCCTGGCCACGGCAATCCGTACCTGTGTGGTACTGGTTATGGCATGGGCAATCGTGGCAGCTAAAGGCAAGATGGGCCAAGCCGTGCACGTAGACCGCTATGAACTCGTATTTCTCGCGGCATCGGGCATTGCGACTGGCGCATCGTGGCTGCTATACTACTACGCCATCGCCACAGGCCAGGTGAGCGTCGTGGTGCAGATCGACAAACTATCGATTGTCGTATCGGTACTATTTGCGCGCCTGGCATTCAACGAAAAAGTCTCGCGACGCAGCGCTATCGGTCTCGCCCTCATCGTACTGGGCACCGCCGCGCTCGCGGTTTGGAAATAGCGCCGATTCCGAGCGAGATCTAGGCGCTCGCAAATCCATGACACAGCGCCACACCGGGCCTAGGGTGCTTGTATCGACCGTGCGCCACCGTGCTACTTGCGCAGCGACTTGGGCAGCGGAATGCCGGCGGCG
>CABUJL010000022.1 GCA_902491915.1 uncultured Collinsella sp. | reverse complement strand
TCTCGGAAGGCACGTGCAGACCTTTCGTCATGGCCTCCTACCTTTCTTTCGGGCCTTTCGGCCGAATCTCTCAGCGCCCTTCCATAGCGGACGCTGCTTGCTGACAGCTCTAGTTATATCCAAATTCCACCCGCAATTCCACCTCGCCCCCGAACGGTCAACAAAGTGCGATGAACGGTATATCGCACGAGATTCCCCCATAATGTACTTCGGCGTTCTAAAGTAACTTTTCTAAGGTAAACGCTCTTTTTTCCAAAAAACTATTTGCAATTGCATCTCTAAACTTTTGATTCAGAATTGCATAGCTAAATCGGTTTTATGTATATAAATGATGTTTGTTTACGTTTCCGCCTGCATTCAATGATATTCAGCTATCCATCATTCTTATTCACACTTACGTACCAGTTGAGTGAGGATATAGACCGCTTGCAGACGAGCAGGACGTCAGTCCTATGACTTGTCAGCGTAAGAAGTAGGTAAAGATACCGTTCACGCGATACGTCCGTGCCAGCGGTCGACTAAATTGAGACAATAGTGATTAGTGTTAGGCTACCGTCCCTTGTGGGGACTGAACGGACAGATGCATATGCCGAGCAAAATCGAAAAGAAGCAAGCCGCCGCAAAGCTGCGCAAACCGCCGCGCGACTTCTCGTACACGCAAAACCGAGAGCTCAGCTGGCTACGCTTTGACAACCGCGTGCTTGACGAAGCCTTCGATGAGACCGTTCCGCTGTTCGAGCGTCTAAAGTTCGTGTCGATTTTCGAGTCCAACCTCGACGAGTTCCTTATGGTGCGCGTGGGCGGCCTGTCCGATCTGGCGGAGCTCAAAAAACAACCTGTCGACAACAAAAGCAATATGACCGCCTCCGAACAGGTCGATGCTGTCATGGCCGAAATGCCCGGGCTCCTTACCCGTTGGGAGTCCATCTTTAAGAGCATCGAGGGCAAGCTCGACACCTTGGGCGTTCACCGCGCCCACATCGATTCGCTTACGCCCGAGGAGCGCACCTTTGTAACCCGCTACTTCCAGGCCTACGTGTCGCCGGTCATCTCGCCGCTGGTCATCGATCCTCGCCACCCCTTCCCCAACCTGCGCAACGGCGCGCTCTATCTGGCCTGTGGTCTGGACGGCGCCACCGACGAGGAGAGCCTACTGGGCCTTATCGAGATTCCCGCCTCGATGAACCGCGTGGTCGAGATCCCCTCGCCCACCGGCACCTACTCCTACATCTTGCTCGAGGACGTCATCCTCGCCTGCCTGGACAGCTGCTTTGGCTCCTATAAGCCGCTGGATCGTGCGCTGATCCGCGTCACCCGCAACGCCGACATCGATCCGGACGGCGAGGGCGTCGAAGAGGAAGAGGACTACCGCCAGCACATGAAGCGCATCCTCAAGAAGCGCCTGCGCCTGCAGCCGGTAGTGCTCGCGGTCTCGGGGTCGCTCGAGAAGGCGACGCTCAAGACTATCCGCAAGGCGCTCGAGCTTTCGCGCCGCTCTGTCTTTACCTGCGATATCCGCTCAACCTGGGCTACGTCTTTGGCATTGAGGGCAAGATTCCCGAGCACCTGCGCAACGAGCTGCTCTTTACGCCGTTTAAGCCGCAGCCCAACCCCACCATCGACATGACCCGCTCCATCCGCGAGCAGGTGCTGCAGCACGACAAGCTGCTCTTCTACCCTTACGAGGCCATGAATCCGTTCCTGGATCTGGTACACGAGGCAGCCTACGACCCCGAGTGCATCTCGTTGCGCATCACGCTCTACCGCGTGGCCAAGCAGAGCCGCCTATGCGAGTCGCTGATCGATGCCGCCGAGAACGGCAAAGAGGTCACGGTGCTCATGGAGCTCCGCGCGCGCTTTGACGAGCAGAACAACATCGAGTGGGCCGAGCGTCTGGAAGAAGCGGGCTGCACCGTCATCTATGGTTCCGAGGGCTTTAAATGCCACTCAAAGATCTGCCAGCTCACCTATCGCGAGGGTATGGCGCTCACCCGCCTCACGCTTTTGGGCACCGGCAACTTTAACGAGAAGACGGCCAAACTCTACAGCGACTTTATGCTCATGACAGCCCATCCCGGCATCGGTGAAGACGCCAACCTGTTCTTCCGCAATCTGTCGCTGGGCAACCTGCGCGGCGACTACCGCTTCCTGGGTGTGGCGCCCGTCGGACTGAAACCGCTCATCATGCGCGGGCTTGACCGCGAGATCCAGCGCGCCCTTGCCGGCGAGCCCGCCCGCGTGTTCTTTAAGCTCAACTCGCTGACCGACCGCGAGGTTATCGACAAGATCGCCGAGGCATCGTGTGCCGGCGTGCGCGTAGACATGATCATCCGCGGCATCTCGTGCCTCAAGCCCGGTGTTCCGGGCAAGACCGAGAACGTACATGTCCGCTCCATCGTCGGACGCTTTTTGGAGCACGCCCGTGTTTACGCTTTTGGCGTGGACTCGGACATGATTTACCTGAGCTCGGCAGACATGATGACACGTAACACCGAGCACCGCGTGGAGATCGCCTTCCCTGTGCTCGACCCCACCTGCCGCGCCCTGGTACACGAGTACATGGGCATGCAGCTGCGGGACAACGTGAAGGCCCGCAGCCTCACGAGCGACGGCACCTGGGTCCCCGTGGAGCGTGCAGAGGGTGAGAAACCCTTCAACTCGCAGGAGGCTCTGCTGGAGCGCGCCTATCGCAACGCCGAGGCCGCGCCCGAGCCCGTCATTGAGGCGGAACCTGCCCCCGAGGCCGAGCCGCAGCCAGTAGCACCCAAGGTCCAAGAGGTCCAGGCGACCGTCATTGAGCCCGAGCCTGCACCTGCACCTCAGCCCGATCCGCAGGTCACCAAGCCCGCACCCGAGACGAGCGCCCGTCGCGATAAGCCCGCCGGCAAGACCAAGGCCATCGAGCGCCATCGCCCCGGCCGCGTGCGCATGGGCCTGGGTCTAATCGGCCTGGGTCTTAAGACGCTCATTACCGGCAAGACGAAATAGTCGTTTGTAGAAGCAGTTTGTAGAAGCGCCCCGCATTTGAGGAAAGCCTCGGATGCGGGGCGCTTTTCCCTGCTACCATGGTGCGAACAACAACGCGAATGACAGGCAGGAATATGAAGCTCACTATAGAATCGATGACCTACGGCGCCGACGGGCTGGCGCACGCCGACAACGGCAAGGCCGTCTTTGTGCAGGGCGCCGTGGCAGGCGACACCGTCGAGGCCGAGGTCGTACAGGACGGCAAGTCGTTCATGCGTGGCCGCACCACCGAGATTCTGGAGCCAAGCCCCGATCGCATTCAGCCTCCCTGCCCCTTCGTGGGCATCTGCGGCGGCTGCTCGTGGGGCAATCTCTCACGCACGGCACAGCTCGCCGCCAAGGAGCAAAACCTGCGCTCCACGCTCGAGCGCATCGGCAAGTTCGCTCCTGAGCAGGTCGATGAGTTGGTACAGCCCATCTGCCACACCAAGGACGACTGGGGCTACCGCAATAAAATCGAGCTCGAACCGACCGTCGTCAACGGTCGCGTGCGCCTTGGCATGCACGGTGTCGACCCCAGCAAAATCGTGACCGTCGATATGTGTCCGCTGTTCGATAAGCGCTTCCCGAAGGCACTCAAATCGGTCGTCGGCGCACTCAACTATCTAAGCGGCAGCCATGACTTGGGGCTCGAACGCGTGGGCATTCGCGCATCGCGCCGCACCAAGGCACTCGAGGTCGCACTCTGGACGCCCACAGGCTCTTTTCCGCGCTCGCAGGTCTCCCGCGTGCTGGCGAACGCCGCGCACGCCACAAGTGTCGTGCGCGTGATGAGCAAGGGCGAAAAGAAGGCCCGCCGTGTCTCCAAGGTCGAAATGCTCGCCGGAGAGGGCTCATGGACCGAGAATATCGCCGAGGGTCAGATGCGCTTGTCTGCCCCGTCTTTTTTCCAGGTCAACACCAAGGGTGCCGAGATTTTGATCGAGCTTGTCATGGAAGCGCTCGACCCGCAGGAAGACGAGCTTGCCGTGGACCTGTACTGCGGTGCCGGCACCTTTACCCTGCCGCTCGCCCGCCGCTGCGACTTTGTCGCCGCCGTCGAGGCCTACGGCCCCGCCGTGCGCGACCTGCGCCGTAACCTGGAGATCAACAAGCTTGATAACGTCGACGTCATTGGCGGAGACGCGGTACGCGAGTTCCCCGACCAGGATGCCGACGTCTTGGTGGTCGACCCGCCGCGCGCAGGCCTCGCCCCCGAGGCGATCGACCTTATCGCCAGCACGAGTGCCCGCGACGTCGCCTACGTGAGCTGCGACCCGGCCACCCTGGCGCGAGATCTCAAACGCTTTGTCGAGGAAGGCACCTTCTCCCCCGTAAAAATCACGCCAGTCGACCTGTTCCCACAAACCTTCCACTGCGAAACCGTCGTCCACCTCAAGCGCAACTAGACTGTTTGCCCAAGACCACGCCCGATGATTTTTCTGGGACGGGGATTAAATAATCAATTTGCACCGAATGATTATTTAATCCCCGTCCCTTTTTAAACATTGGGAAATCGAGCGTGGCAAGCGGAGGTCTTCGGGGTATAAGACGGCTAATTGTATGCCGTCTATGAAAGGAACCCTCATGCCCAGCGTTGCCGTTCTCGCCGCCGATGGCTTTGAAACTATTGAATGCTTGACCATGGTCGATGTCATGCGTCGCGGCGGCGTGCGCGCCACGCTCGTCTCGATCATGCCCACGCGTGAGGTCGTAAGCTCGCTGCAGATCCCCGTGACCTGCGATGCGCTCTTTGATGAGATCGACTTTGACGAGTACGACTGCGTCGTGCTGCCCGGCGGCCTGCCCGGTGCCACCAACCTGCGCGCCGATCAGCGCGTCTGCGACGTGGTCTGCGAGTTCGCCGCGACCAAGTACGTCGCCGCCATCTGCGCCGCCCCGTTTATCCTGGGCGAGCTCGACCTGCTCGAGGGACGCCATGCCACGTGCTTCCCTGGCTTTGAGAAAAGCTTCCCCGAAGGCGCCTATACCGGCGAGAAGGTTACGCAAGACGGCAACATCATCACCGCCAGCGGCATGGCCCAGTCGCTCCCCTTTGCGCTTGAGCTGCTGCGCACGCTCGCCGGCGACAAGGCCGTCGAGAAGGTCGCCGAGGGCATCCAACTATGATTTTGGCTTCGCAATCGCCGCGCCGCATCGAGTTGATGCGCGAGGCAGGCTACAACATTCGCGTGATTCCCGCGGATATCGACGAAACGCCCTTTGATGGCGAGGCCCCGCTCACGCTTGTCGAGCGCTTGGCACGCGCCAAGGCGGCTGCCGTTGCTGCCGAGTATGCCGAACCCAATGAGCTGACGGTCGCGGCCGACACCATCGTCACCTTTGACGGCAAGATTCTGGGCAAGCCGGCAACCGAGGACGAGGCGCGCACCATGCTCCGTGAGCTTTCGGGCCGCACGCACCAGGTCGCAACCGGCGTCTGCATCGTTAAGGCAGGCGATACGGCCGCCCCGCATGCCGCCGAGAGTCTGTCCTTTGTCGATGTGACCGACGTGACGTTCTACGAGCTCACCGACGAGCAGATCGAGCACTACGTCGCCTCGGGAGAGCCCATGGACAAGGCCGGCGCCTACGGCATTCAGGGCACAGGCGGACGCATGCTCGTGCACGATATTTCGGGCGACTTCTATAACGTGGTGGGCCTACCCATCGCCCGCGTCGCGCGCGCGATTCAAAAACTCTCGTAATTGCATCTGGCGCTGGGTATCCCCCAGCGCCTACAATTTTGGCGTACCGTACGGATCCCGACCGGGCACAAGGCGCGGCGGAAAACCGATAGGAGTTAAACATGGATACACTGCTCGAGGCCATTGACGTCTGCGATGTCGATGGCTTTTGCTATGGCAACTATACGGACGATGAGGCCGGCACCGGTTGCACCGTAATCGTGGCGCCCGAGGGTGCCAACGGCGGCGTTGACGTTCGCGGCGGTGCTCCAGCATCGCGCGAAACCGACCTGCTGCGACCCGAGAACACCGTCGACAAGGTCCACGCCGTCTGCCTTTCGGGTGGATCGGCCTTTGGCCTCGAGGCTGCAAGCGGCGTCGCTCGCGAGCTTGAGAGCCGCGGCATCGGCCTTCCCGTCGGCCCCACGCAGGTGCCTATCGTGTGCTCCAGCTGTATCTTCGACCTCGCCTTTGGTAACCCCACCGTGCGCCCCGACATTGAGGCCGGCATCGCCGCCGTGCGCGAAGCACTCGACCACACCCCCACCAAGCTCGAACAGGGCAACGTAGGCGCCGGCACGGGCGCTACCGTGGGTAAGCTCATGGGGCCTGCCACCTGCATGAAGGCCGGCCTTGGAGCTGCCGCCGTGGCACTCGGCCCCATCAAGGTGGGCGCCGTGGTCTCGGTCAACGCCTGCGGCAACGTTGTCGACCCCTTCACCGGCGAGTGGGTCGCCGGCATGCGCGCCGCAGCCGATAGCGACCAGATCGTCGACATGGAACTCGCAGCCTTTGCCGCCGCCGGATCCATGCAGATGCCGCTCGACCGCACCAACACCACCATCAGCTGCATCGTCACCAACGTGGAACTCACTAAGGCACAAGCCACCAAGGTCTCCCAGATGGCTGCAGACGCCTACGCACACGCCATCCGTCCCACGCACACCACCAACGACGGCGACACTATCTACACCCTCGCCAGCGGCAAACTGGGCGCCCAGGCAAGCGCCACCGTTCCCCTAGACCTGCTGGGCATGCTCGCAGTAAGGGCCCTGGAAACTGCCATCGTAAACGGAGCCAAAACCGCCAAAACCTCCCACGGCATCCCCGGTGCCGCAAAGTAAACTAGCTCGTCCGGTTGCCCGGTGGGCCTTGGTTATGTTTGCTGCTCTACAGTCCTGGCTCGCGCGAAGAGCACATTAAGAGCTCTTCGGCTCGTGCGGAACTCGCGACAAACATAACCAAGCCCCACCGGGCAACCTACCAACCAGATTCTTTTCAGCCCAGGCCCCTGTGTACCGCGCGTCGAAGATCTTCAAATTCACCTATCTGACAATCGATTTATAGCAGAGGCCCCTTGGCCTTTAGTTTGATACAAGTTCCGCACGAACCGGAAAGCACTTAATGTGCTTTCCGTGCGAGCAGGACTGTTCGCAGTAGCAAACTAAAGGCCAAGGGGCCCAGTCAACCTATCAGCAGCGATTACTCAGCAGCTAGTTGAATTTGAAGATCTTTGAGGCAAGACGGTATAGGCCGAGTGTGGTTTTGTCACCGGCACGACCGCGCAGATTGGTGAAGAACCCGACCACGCCGTAGCGGGCACGACGATACATGCGCTCGTCATAGGCCTTCAAATCATTCCACAGCGTCTTTAGGCGCTCGTCGGCGCAATCTTCCTCGGAAAGCTTGGTGAGCACCGAGCAGATCGCCATCATCATGGTGAAATAGCCCATCATGTACAAGCGCAAGCGCGACGACTCAACATCGCTGTACAGATGGTACGACTCCATCATGATACGTGTAACACGGAACTGCTGGTCCAGACGCTTGACCATCGTTGCCTCGTTGACGCTCTGGCCTTCGCGACCGATAAAGTAGCGGTAGAGGTCGATGTCGGCGTAGTACATGGTCTTGCAACGCGGTAGCGGCACGTAGGCGTAGATGTTGTCCACATAGAACGTGTGCGGCGGCATGGGAAGGTTGGACTCGCGCAGCACATCCGTGCGATAGCACAGGCTGTGCATGAGTAGGTTCTGGTCCAGGCGGAAATGACCGATCTGATCCCAGGAAAAGATCTTTTTGCGCGGCAGGGCAAATTTGTAGCCAATAGCGGTATGCGTGCCCTCGTAAACCTTCTCGTACACGTAGTTCGAGATAAACAGGTCAACGCGCTGGTCACGCTCTTCAAAGCCACGCAGAATCGACAGCATAGTCGAAAGAGCCGCAGCATCGAGCCAGTCATCCGAGTCGACGACCTTGTAGTAGGTGCCCTGTGCCTCGCGCAGACCCGAAAGGACGGCAATACCGTGGCCGCCGTTCTCCTGGTGCACCGCGCGAATGATACCGGGATAACGTGCCTCCCACTCGTCGGCCTTATCGGCCGTCTCGTCCTTGGAGCCGTCGTCCACTACGATAATCTCGATATCGGTGGCGTAATTGCTCCCCTCCAAGATGGAGGTGATGCAATGGTCCATGTCCTTGGCGGCGTTATACGAGGGAATACCGAATGTTATGACTTTATGCATGGCAGGCGATAATCTCATCCGAAAGATCGAGGGCGGAATTGGTCACAGCGTCCATATCGTAGTAACGATACTCGGCCAGACGACCCACCGGGTGGAAGTTCGTCAGGTTCTGGACGCGCTCAAGATAGCGCTCATAGAGCTCACGGTTCTCGGGCTCAAGAATGGCGTAGTACGGCGTCTCGCCCGAGCCGGGCGTATAGGCCTTGGAATACTCCTTCATGATGGTGGTCTTGCCGGGCAGGATCTGACCGGTCATGTTCTTGAACTCGGTAATGCGCGTGTAGTCCTCGCTCGTGGTGTAGTTGACGGTGCCCACGGGCTGGAACTGGTCCATATCGAGCGTCTCGAACTTCATGTCGAGCGTGCGGTACGGTAGCGCGCCCAGATCGAGATTGAACAGCTCATCGAGCGGACCGGTGTAGACGATCTCGCCACCATAGACCTTGCCGTCGATCTTGACGGTAGTCTCGTCGATTTCAAAGAGGTCACGGGCGTCCACGTCGCAGAACACGTCGATCAGGTCGTGGTCGAGCATGTGCTCAAAGAGCGCCGTGTAGCCCTCCTGCGGCATGCCCTGGAAGGGAGCTTGCGGGAAGTAGCGGTCATCATCGCCCACAAAGACGGGAACGCGGCCGGTGATCGAGGGATCGATCTGATCGGGCGTCTGGCCCCACTGCTTCATGGTGTAATGCAAAAAGACGTTCTCGTAGACGTAATCGGCGACCTCGGCAAGATCCGGGTCGTTCTTCTTACGCAGCTCCATAATGGGCACCTTGACATCCTTGCCAAAGGTCTCCACGAGCTTCTGATACAGCTCCTCGCCGCGCTCGTCACCAAAGGCGAGCTTGAGACTCGCATGGTTGAAGGGCACGGGCATAAGGGTACCGTTGATGTTGGCGAGCACCTTGTGCTGATAATCCGTCCACTTGGTAAAGCGCGACAGGAAATTGTGCACGCGCTCGTTAAAAGTGTGATAGATATGCGGACCGTACTCGTGGATCAGGATTCCGGCCTCGTCAGTGCAGTCATAGGCATTGCCCGCAATGTGGCTACGGCGCTCCAAAACGGCAACACGATAGCCGATGGTCTCGGCAAGACGGCGGGCGCAAACGGCACCGGCATATCCAGCACCGACGACAATCATGTCGTACGCGCCGGCGTTAAAGCCTTCAGGCAGGCCTGAGGTAATCTGCATCGATACTCCTTGTCAAAAGCCACGGGCTCGTTAGCTGGGCTTTTCTCGAACATTCTTCGAGACATATTTATCAGAGCGATTATAGCGCTAATGCGTCCTATAATGAGCTTGCCACACAAGGAAAGCTCAAGCACCGCGGCGTACATAATTGAAAGGTAAACCCGCTAGCAGCGGGTTTATTCGTGAACAGCCGGGTGCCTGGAGCTTAGCGAAACGCTTGTAAGGAGTAACATGAGCGATTTCCTAAACCGTATGAAGTCTGCCGCCAAGGCCGACCTTAAGACGATCGTCCTGCCCGAGGGCGAGGATCCGCGCACTATCGTCGCGGCCACCAAAATCATCGAGGAGGGCCTGGCAAAGATCGTCATCCTGGGCAACCCCGACGAGATCAACGTTCCCGGCGCTACCGTCATCGACCCGCGCAATGCCGAGAAGCACGAGGAGTATGCGCAGAAGTTTGCTGAGCTCCGCGCCAAGAAGGGCGTTACCATCGAGCAGGCTCGCGCCCAGGTGATGGACGCCACCTACTTTGGCACCATGATGGTCAAGATGGGCGACGCCGACGGCCTGGTCTCCGGCGCCTGCCACTCCACCGCCGACACCCTGCGCCCTGCACTTCAGATCCTCAAGACCGCCCCGGGCACCAAGCTGGTCTCGGCCTTCTTCGTGATGTGCACCGACACCCCGCAGTTCGGCACCGACGGCACGCTGATCTTCGCCGACTGCGGCCTCAACATCAACCCGTCCTCCGACGAGCTCTCCGAGATCGCCATCGCCTCCGCTCACTCCTGGTCCACCTTCATGGGCAACGTTGAGCCGCACGTGGCCATGCTCTCCTACTCCACCATGGGCTCTGCCGGCGGCGAGGTCGCCAAGAAGGTCCAAGAGGCCGTAAAGTTCTGCAAGGAGAAGGCTCCCGAGCTCGCCATCGACGGCGACCTGCAGCTCGATGCCGCTATCGTCCCCACTGTCGCCCAGCTCAAGGCTCCCGGCTCCTCCGTCGCCGGTAAGGCTAACGTGCTGGTGTTCCCCGACCTCGAGGCCGGCAACATCGGCTACAAGCTGGTCCAGCGCTTCGCCGGTGCTGACGCCTACGGCCCCATCCTGCAGGGCATCGCCAAGCCGGTTAACGACCTTTCGCGCGGCTGCTCTGCCGACGACATCGTGGGTGTCGTGGCCATCACCGCCGTCCAGGCTCAGATGGCTGAGTAGCGCACATATCCCCTCGGGACCCTACAGGGTAAAGCTCTGAAAACGTCCTCGGACATGCATGAAACCCCCGCTGCGCACTTCGTGCGGCGGGGGTTTCATGCGTCCTGCGGAATATTTTCAGAGCTTTACCCTGTAGGGTCCCTGCCGCCACGTAGCAATCAGGGAATCCGGGGTGGACGGCGGCTTGGCTACGAGCTGGCGCTGAAAAACTGAATGGATGAGTGCCGTTGCTGGGAGCGCAGGCGTTGCTGATGATGATCACTTTGGAGATTGAAAGGCCGGTGGGCTTCGGCGGTTGTTGTGCCGGAAACTACATCCCAGTTTGGAGGCGGATTGTGGGATGTGGCTTCCGCTTGGGGCCTGTTTGGGAAACTTTGGGACGGAATTTTGCTTTATTGTGGGTCGCACTTTCCGCAACGTGCCTCAACCGGAAAGCGTGTCCCAGTATTTGCGCTCGAAATGGGATGGGGTTTCCGCCGTCCGCCTGTCAAGCAAAAAGGCCTCCAGAGCTGTTGCTCTGGAGGCCTTTCGTTTACTTGCAAATGCGCGCGTTAGTTGTTCTTGGTCAAACGCTCGACGTCGTGGGCAATCATGTATTCCTCGTCGGTGGGGATGACCATGACCGTGACGGAGGAACCGGCGGCACTGATGACCTGCGGGCCATTGCCCACGGCCTCGCGGTTCTTGTTGTTGTCGATGCGCACGCCCAGCCACTCAAAGCAGTCGCAGAAGGCCTTGCGAATCGACCAGTCGTTCTCGCCAATGCCGGCGGTAAAGGTGATGGTGTCCACGCCCGCCATGGAGGCGATCATGGAACCGGCCTGCTGCATGGCCTTGTAGGCGAACATATCGAAGGCGAGCAGGCAGCGCTCGTCGCCCTCGGAGGCGCGCGTGCGGATGTCGCGGGCGTCGTTGGAGATACCCGAAATGGCAAGCAGGCCGGACTGCTTGTTCATCATGTCGTCGACTTCCTGGTAGCTGTAACCGCCCTCGCGCTGCAGATAGCATACGGTAGCCGGGTCAATGGAACCGCAGCGGGTACCCATCATCAGACCGTCAAGCGGCGTGAGGCCCATCGTGGTGTCGCGGCACACGCCGTCCTCGATAGCAGCGAGCGAAGCACCGTTACCCAGATGGCACGAAAGCAGACGGTGGCAGCGCGAACCCAGGATCTCCTTGGCCATCACCCACTCATAGCGGTGGCTCGTGCCGTGGGCGCCGTACTTGCGCACGTGGTACTTGTCGCACACGTCCTTGGGCAGCGCGTAGGTATAGGCGACCTCGGGCATGGTCATATGGAACGAGGTATCGAAGACCGCCACGTTGGGCAGCTCCGGATACTT
The DNA here is from genome assembly GCA_902491915.1 of uncultured Collinsella sp. Lineage (GTDB taxonomy): Bacteria > Actinomycetota > Coriobacteriia > Coriobacteriales > Coriobacteriaceae > Collinsella. The sequence continues at coordinate 9,957 of CABUJL010000022.1, read as the reverse complement.
CTCACGGCAGTACTCAATCGCCGCGGCCTCGCCGTAGTTGTGCAGCGGGGCAAGTGGTGCCACCTCAAGAATCTTGGCCATAACCTCGTCGTCGACAACTGCGGAATCATCGAAGTGCCAGCCGCCCTGAACGATACGATGCCCAATACCATCAATCGTAAAGTCGGTCTTCTCGAGCTCCTCGAGCACACGAGCGATAGCAGAGCGATGATCGGGGAAAGGGACCTCCTCGGTCTGCTTGGCGCCACCGTTCTCGGAGTGGCCAAAGATGCCCATGTCCGAACCGATACGTTCGCAGTTGCCCTTGGCGAAAACCTCGCGGGTATCGGTATCCAAAAGCTGATATTTAAGGCTTGAGCTGCCGGCGTTGACAACAAGTACGTTCATGAGACTCCTTTGCAGTGCAATACGGTCGACGCAGACCCCTTAAGGCGGCCGCATTTTAATAAGAAGTTATCACAACTTGATAAATAGCTATCAAGCATATCGCCCAACGAGCACAAAAGAGGGGCCAAACGGCGCTCGGTCGTCCAGCCCCTCCCCTCTTGCAATTATTTGCCGTTGACGATGCGCTCGACGTCGGAAGCGATCATGAACTCCTCGTCCGTGGGGATGACGAAAATCTTGACCTTGGAATCCTTGGCGGACAGGCACCAAGCGCCGTCGCCGCGCAGGGCGTTGCGGGCATGGTCCATCTTGACGCCCATAAAGGCCAGACGGTCGGCCACGCCAGCGCGGACAGCCGGAGCGTGCTCGCCGATGCCGGCGGTGAAGACCAGCGTGTCCATGCCGCACATGGAAGTAGCCATCTCGGCAGCCTTGGCGGCAATCTTGTAGACAAACATGTCGAAGGCGAGCTGAGCCTCGGGGTCGCCGGCAGCGGCGAGCTCCTCGACGTTGCGGCAGTCGTTGGTCTTGCCACCGGTCACAGCCAAAAGGCCGGACTTCTTGTTCATCATCTCGTCGACCTCATCGAAGGTGTAGCCGCCCTCGCGCTGCAGGTAGCAGACGGTGGCCGGGTCGATGGAGCCGCAGCGGGTGCCCATCATGACGCCGTCGAGCGGGGTGAGGCCCATGGTGGTGTCCATGCACTTGCCGTCCTCGATAGCGCACAGGGAAGCGCCGGAGCCGATATGGCACACGACGACCTTGCGGGCCTCGCCGTTGGTCATCTCGGCGACCTTTTTGGAGATGTAACGGTAGCTGGTGCCGTGGGCGCCGTACTTACGGATGTGCAGCTTGTCGCAAACGTCCTTGGGCAGAGCGTAAGTCTTGGCGACCTCGGGCATGTTGAAGTGGAAAGCGGTGTCATAGACCGTAACGTTGGGCAGGTCGGGATACTGCTCCAGGCAGAACTCAATAACGTTGGCCTCGGGGTTGTTGTGGAGCGGCGCCAGCGGGGCGACCTCGCGGATCTTGGCGAGAACGTCCTCGTCGACGAGGGAGGAATCGCCAAAGTACCAACCGCCCTGAACGATGCGATGGCCGATGCCCTCGATCTTGACGCCGTTGGCCTCGAGGTCCTTCAGGACGACCTCGATGGCGACCTTGTGGTCGGGGAACTCGATGTTCTCGGTCACCTTCTTGGAACCGTTAGCAGCGTGGGTGAAGGTACCGCCGGTAAAGCAGACGCGCTCGCAGGAGCCCTTTGCGGACACCTTGTGGGACTTGGTGTCGATGACCTGATACTTAAGGGTCGAAGATCCCGCGTTGACGACCAGAACGTTCATGTGTCTCCCTACTAACAGGCGGTGTGGCGCCGCCAGGTTACATACGCTTCAATAATAAACCCAAACGCCCTCGCGCTCGGGTTTATTGGCGTTGATATATAAGTTATCGGTGCCTAAATACTCATGTCCTTTGGCTTGTAAGACGAAATAGCGCGGGAATATACACCAAAGAAGAAATCCCGAGCGCGACAAGCAATACGACTCGAATGCCCGCAGCGCTGCTCAACACAGCGTTGAGCAGATAGAAAAGAATGGCACCCACCGCCACCATCTGGCTTTGAACCGAAATCAGTGAACAGCGCATCGATGAGTCGGCAGCATTTTGGAAAACTGAGTATTTGATTGGGGCAAACAACGAGTACGCAACCGTCTGCAGCACATAGAACACGGGCAGCAAATTAGCCGGAGTAAGGGGGATCAAAAACAAAGCTGTCAATACTAGGCGAATGATGCCGCAAATACGCGCAAAACGGCCCTTGTCGACATGAGCAATCACACTGGGCACAATAAACCCTATGGAGGCGGAGGCAAGGAGCTGAACCGCAACGGTCACGCCCGAAGCGACAGCATTCATTCCACGACCCGCAAGCAGCAGTGAGAAAAAGTCTTCCAGGGCGACAAAAGCAAATGCCTGAGAACAGTCCATGATGAACGCCGAACGAAGAATACCATTACACGCAATAGCGGCACCGATCATCTTCGGGCTAATTCCATGCCCAGGTGTCACCGCAGCGCCCTCTCTTCTCGCCTCAGGAATACAGGCAACGACAACCAATGTCAGCACCATTGTGATGATATCGACCGAAAGCCCAATGAGATACGCGCCAGCGGACGAAATGAAACCGCCCACGCAAGCGGAGATGGCATAAGAGGCATAGAAAACAAATCGCTCAACGACATTAAGTCTTACGAGCTGGTCCTGAGAGACGCTGTCAATGTAAATCGCTTCTATGGATCCGCTCACACATGCAGCGGCAAAACCTTTGAGAGCAAACGCGCCGATTAAAAGCAGAGGAGAACGGACGAGAAGCAGGGCGACATAGTATCCAAGCATCCCCACGACGCCAACGAGACCACTTGTCTTTCGTCCAAACCTATCGGCAATATAGCCAGTGGGAACTTCAAGGATGAACTTGCTCATTTGATATGCAATCATCATGCTAGAAATCGCTACCATCGAAAGCCCGACGAACTCAAGGTAGACGGTTAGAAAATACAAGATGGTGCTAAAGTTCGACAGGAAAACGAACATCAAATAAAGCAAAATCGTACGGTTTTTCATGCCCCGCCCTCCAAGAGTCAGCAATCTAAATCGGAATCTTAGAAAAGCATGAGGGCAAAACTGTCAGCTATGTGTTGCAAGGCGTCAATAATCACTTGACGTCTCGAAGCCAATTAATCTCACGAAGCAAGATGACGCAATAGGTGCAGAAAAACCGTCTGGTGTCGATCGGTCCAGGCATTTTGTCGATAGCAAAAGTAGATGGGCAAGGCTACGTCATGCGAGCCTTCAATGGAGCACTCGCTCACTTCCAGTCCATCTGATGCGAGAGAAGAGCCAGAAAAACTCAATATCAATCCCCCGGCTTGAAGAAACTCAGTCTGCGCCCTGTTTCCGTATTCGACATCGCGAAAGCGGAAATTAACCAGCTGAGCTTCGGGACATTGATTAATCGCATTGAGACAGGGTGACAAATTAATTGGAACAACGAGCCTGCCGCCCAGTAACTCACGAACGGTCATAGCACCCACAGATTGATGACCAGCTGGGCATGAAAGAACCCTGAGCTCCTTTTCACCCATATATTTTGAAGAAAGGACGCTGTCCCGTGGTTCCTCAAACGAGATAGCCGCGTCCGAAATGCCAAGTATAAGTGATTCAAAGCATGTAGCCGTTGGCTGATGCCACACATCGAGGTGAATCTGAGGGTGCGAGCTTTCAAACGAGTCATACCAGTTTTCGGCAAAAAGGCGCCCCCGCCCATGAAGGCAGGGGGCGTAAAGACGAAAGTGGCCGTCGGGCGAGACGCCGTCGTCCCTCGATTGAGCGTACTTTTTGAGATCGTCGACTTGTGCCAGGATCACGCGTGCACGACGCGCAAATTCTCTGCCCACCGGAGACAAAACAGCCTCCCCCGCCGATCGGTCGAGCAAAACAATCTGATACTCAGATTCCAACTTTTTGATTGCCGACGAAACAGCCTGCGGACTCACATGAACGGCGCGAGCTGCTTTGCGCACGCCGCCATAGTTCGCTACCGCTTGAAGGTATTCGAGTTGAGAAAGCTGCATAGATTACTCCAAAGGCAGCCAAGTCGACGGGCTACGCGCCCTCAGATGAGGTTCTCGCCCAGGTTTTTGCCGCCGAGGACGTGCATGTGGAAGTGCATGACGGTCTGGCCGGCGTTGACACCCTTGTTGGAGATGACGCGGAAACCGTCCTCCAGACCCTTTGCCTTGGCGACCTCCTGGATGGCGTGAGCCATGGCGCCCATGGTCTCGGCAGGCACGTTGTCGGCGATGTCGCTGTAGTGCTTCTTGGGGATCACGAGCGTGTGAACCGGCGCCTGGGGGTTGAGGTCGTCGAACGCGATGACCTGGTCGTCCTCGTAGACGACGGTCGAGGGGATATCGTGGTTAGCAATTTTGCAGAAGATGCAATCACACATGGCTGGTTCCTTTCTCACAGACCAAGGTAATTATATTTGGTCGGGATGGTTAGAACGAGAGGTTGTCGTCGGCGTTGGCGGCTTCGCCGTCGGCGAGCACGTCGTTGCCGTCGACGTCCTTAAGAAGCACCGAGACCTTCTGCTCGGCATCGGACAGGCGGGTGCGCAGGCTCTTGAGGAGCTCGACGCCGCGGGTATAGCTCTCGAGCGACTCCTCGAGCTCCATATCGCCCGACTCCAAGCTGCGGATGATGAGCTCCAGCTCCTGCGAGGCCTGCTTGTACGTAAGCTGCTCGACCGGGGTCTTCTCTGCCATATCTGTTTCCTTTCCTAAAGGTTTATCGCTATGAAACGCGGCCTACTCGACCGTATTGACCGTTGCTGCCACGTTGCCGTCTGCCATGCGCACGCGGATGGCGTCGCCCGGCTTAAAGGTCTTGGCGCTCGTAGCCACACCGTCATCGCTGTACGCGATGGAGTAACCGCGGGCAAGTACCTTAAGCGGCGACAGGGCATCGAGCGACGCGGCGGCTCGGCCCAGGTCGGACGCGGGCTTGCCGAGCATCGTACGTCCCTGATGCTCCAGACGGGAACTCGCAAGCGTGAGCGCATGGCGTTTGCCATCGAGCCCCGAGGTGCTTGCAACCAGACGCTCGGGCAAGCGTTCAAAGCTGGATCGGAAAGCTCCGACCGAGCGTACTATGGCACCCGACAGGCGATCGGCGGTCAGCGCAAGCTCCGATTCGCGACGCTCGACCATAAATGTGGGGTCGTTGAGGCACGGGCGGCATGCAGCCGCATCGAGCGCATCGCCCAAGCGGGCCGTATAGGTATCCCAGGCACGGCGACCGCGCTGATCGAGCATCTCCAGGTCGACCTGGGCCGACCCAATCATCGATGCCATCGCGGCACCCAGACGCTGATGGCGTGCCTCGAGCACATCGGCCAACTCCGTCATAGCCGGCGCCACCGATTCTGCCGCCGCCGTGGGCGTGGAGGCGCGGCGGTCGCTCACCATGTCGCAAATCGAGGTATCGGGCTCATGGCCGATACCGGTCACCACGGGCACGGGACAGGCAGCCACCGCACGGGCAAGCTCCTCGTCGTTGAAGGTCATGAGGTCCTCAAAGGAGCCGCCGCCGCGCACCAGCAAGATGCAGTCGGGCGCCGGCGTGATTGCGGCGGCACGGCGCAGGCCCTCAATAAGCTCGGCCGGCGCACCCTCGCCTTGAACCTTAGCGCCCACGCAGACGAGCTCGACGAGCGGGTTGCGACGACGCAATGTGCGCTTGACGTCGTCGATTACGGCACCCGAAAGCGAGGTAACGACCGCCACGCGGGAGCAGAACACCGGGATGCGGCGCTTGCGCGCTTCGTCCATCAGGCCCTCGCGGCGTAGCTTTTCGGCCAGTTGCGCCACTTGTTGACGCAGCAGACCCTCGCCCGCCAGCGAAAATGAGCGAGCGACAAAGCTCATGCGGCCCGTGGCCTTATAGAGATTGAAGCTGCCCTTAAAGCTCACCTGCATGCCATCGCGCAAGTCGAAGGTGCGCTTAAGGTAGGCGCCCTTCCAGATGATGCAGTCAACGGCGGCCGAGTCGTCCTTAATCTGGAAGTAGCAGTGACCGCTTCGGGCATTGGGGCCACGGAAACCCGTGACCTCGCCCAGAACGCTCAGCTGCGGAATGGCATCGAGCGCACCGGCGGCGATCTCTACCGCCTGGCTCACGCTGAGTTCTTTACGCTCCTGCTCGTCCGAACCGTCGAACTCGGCGGAAACGGCATTGCCGGTCAGATTCCAGCCTGCCACGCAGCCTCCTTTCGTTATCGTGCACAAGGGCTCCGGCCCTGCGCAAATTCAAGTCCAACACATAGTACAGCGCCGCGGGGACACAAATCTCCGCGGCGCCTGTCAAGCCAATTTGTTATCGGTTGGAGTTTCTGTTGTAGCGAGCCATCAGGTAGAGCAGCTGAATGATCGAAGTGAGCGCTGCAGCAACATAGGTAAGCGCGGCTGCCGTCAGGACCTTCTTGGCACCATTGACCTGCTTGGAGCTCATGCCCGACTGCTCGATGTACGCCACGGCGCGGCGGCTGGCATCAATCTCGACCGGCAGCGTAACCAGTTGGAACAGCACGCTAAACGAGAAGAAGATCAGTGCGAGGGATGTGAGCCCGGCAATGTTCATAAACAGGCCCAAGAGCAACACGATGGTCCAAGTGTTCTGGGTAAAGTTGACAACCGGAACCAGGGCGGTACGCACTTTCATCATGGCGTAACCGCTTTGACGCTGGGCGGCATGGCCCGCCTCGTGGCAGGCGACGGCAACGCTTGCGACCGACCCGCCCGAACGGTTGGCATCCGAGAGATACAGGTTATTGTCCTGCGGGTTGTAATGGTCGGTGAGCTCGCCAGCGACACCCTTGATACCCACGGCGCTACAACCGTTGGCATCGAGCATGCGGCGAGCGACTGTGGCACCCGTATCGCCGTCCGAGCGAACCTTGGACCAGGTTTTGTACGTCGAGTTGATATAGTTCTGTGCGGCAAGGCCAAGCACCGTGCAGACAAGAACAACCAGCAGGTACAGCGGGTCGATGCCAAAGCCGTATCCATAGTAATAAGGCATGCGAATTCCTCCGAGTCGAGTTACACGTTGGAGGCATTTTACCCACTCAACCGGCTAGGCTTCCCTACAGGAGCTCGATTTTGCCGTCCTTCACCGTCAACCCCATATTGCCGGAAAGCAGATCGTCCAGGCGCGAGCCCACAAGCTCAAAGCGCCAACCTTCGCGCAGGCGGCTCTGCTCGGGATGCTCAATGTAGTCGGCCAGGTCATCGCGCGAGGCAATGACCGAGGTCGCAACGCCTGAGCGCTCGGCAACCAGGCGGATAAGCGCATACATAAGGTCAGTCACGCTCTCCAGCTCCGGCGAAATCTGACGGTGCCCGCGCACCATGAGCGGCAGGCGATCGTGCGGGCAGCTCGCGCCGCGCTTGATGGCCATGAGCGCACCGTCCACGTCGCGCTCCCCCAACTGATCGGTACCGCGAATGCTACGGAACTCCTCAACGCGCACGGGATTGCGCTTGACGAGCGCAAGCAGCGTGTCGTCGGACATGACCCACTTGCGCGGGATGTTACGGCGCTCGGCGCGATCCTCGCGCCAAGCGGCGAGCTCGCGCGCGATGCCCAACTGGTGACGGCTACACGAATTGATGCGTTTGACCTTGCGGAACGCCTCGTGGCGATCGGCGCGATAGTGCGACTCGTCAGCCAGCGGGCGCAACTCGTCGAGCACCCAGTCCACACGGCCCAGCTCGCGCAGACGGCTCATCATCTCGGTATAGGCGACGATCAGGTATTTGACGTCGTCGATCGCATACTCAATCTGCTTATCGGTCAGCGGGCGGCGCGACCAGTCAGTCAGCGACTCGGTCTTGGGCAGCGATACGCCGCAGAACGTCTGAACAAGCGCGCCATACGAAATCTGCTGGCGCTCGCCCAAAAAGGCAGCGGCGACCTGCGTATCGAAAATCGGTCGTGGCAGCACGCCCACGGTATGGAGCATGACCTCCATATCCTGCGAGCACGCGTGGAAGACCTTGGTCACGCTCTCGTCGGCCATAAGCTCGGCCAGCGGCGATAGGTCGTCGATTACCAGGGGATCGACCGCGACGCTCTCAGCAGGGGTGGCAATCTGAACCAAACATAGACGCGGATGGAACGTGCGCTCGCGCAAAAACTCGGTATCGACGGCAATCGCGTCGAACTCACGGGCGCGCTGGCAAAAGTCGAGTAGAGCCTGATGTGTGGAAATGTACATATCAACCCATCGAATAAGGTTAGGCCCGAAAAACACGGGTAGGATATCGGCATTGCCTTACAACTATACTCGGTTAGTCACAGAACGGGAACGTAAGTATGCGCTGCCTTATCATCCACAACCCGGCATCGGGCCCCAGCTCAGATGAAATCTACGCATTCACGCACGACCTCGCGCAGGGCGGCGACGAGGTCGTGATGCGTTTTATCGGCGATGACATGGAGCCCGAGGACGCCGTGGCAGACGTGCGCGAGTTTGATCGCGTGGTCGTTTCGGGCGGCGACGGCACCGTCTCCAACGTGCTCGACCAGATGCGCGGATGCGGTGTCCCCACGCTCGTCTTCCCCTCCGGTACGGCCTGCCTGTTCTTTAACAACATCGGTAATGCCCCCGAGGCAGCGGCGCTTGCCAAGGCTTGCCGCGCCGGTCGCACGGTCAAAGTGGACATGGGCGAGCTCTTTTGGCTCGACGAGGACGGCAACGAGAAGCGCCACGGCTTTATCATCATCGCCGGCTCGGGCTTCGACGCCGAGATCATGATGAAGGCCGCCCCCACCAAAAACGACATCGGCGAGATCGCCTACTTCCTCTCCGCGCTCGCCACGCCCAATCCCACGGTGGCGCACTTTACGATTGAGCATGACGGCATTGTCGAGGAGCTCGACGGCATCTGCTGCATGGCCGGCAACACCTCCAAAACGACATCAACCTGTTCCCCGACTGCCGTATGAACGATGACATGGTCGACATTGCGGTCATCGAACCCGTAAAAACTGTGCAGCTTCTACCGACTGTGATCATCGCCGCACTCGACCCCGCCGGCAAGGTACTCGGCCGCCCGCAGTTCAAGATCATCCAGACCAAGGAAGCCAAGATCACCTGCACCCCGTCGCTGGGCATGCAGTTCGATGGCGAGATTATCTCCAGCAATTCGGGCGTCTTTGGAGCCCGCGCGCTTCCGCAATGCCTCGACCTCATCGTCGACGAATTCTCCCCGCTCGGAAAATAGGAGGACCCTATGAACGACAATCCCCTGCTCGGCTTTATCATCATCGTTTTGGCCATGCTCGTCGGCTATGCGATCAACGTGATCCACCGCCGGAAGAAGTAATTCCACATTGGTATGATATTCATCCAATTATCGTCTCCCCTGCTGTTTATGCATTTGCCAAACAGCGGGGGATTTTCTTTGCGCCCCGTGCAAGGCGCTTTATTCGGGTACGGTAATTGCAGGACGTCTTTATTAAAGTAAAGCTACAAACCGAGTATAATTAACCACTCATCGCATATTTCATTACGCTTATCGAGTAAGTTTCTTTCATAGATGAATATTGTTTCCAGTTCGTTACGCTAATGGGGTGTCTTTATTGGCTGAAGCTCTCTGGCAACGGAGAGCTTTCGCACGCTGGGAGGGAAAATGAGGAAAACTCACCCCGTCAACGCGCTCAAAAAGCTTGGCATAGGCCTCGCCTTTGGAGCTGCAACCATCATGTCCATGCCGACGTCTGCGCTCGCCTGCACGCAGATCTACATGGGCAGCAAGCTCACGGCGGACGGCAACACGTACTACGGCCGCGCCGAGGACTTTGGCAAGCGCTATCTTAAGCACTACGGCATCGAACCTGCCCACGAACCCGGCTTTAAGTACAGCTCGATTGAATCTGCTTTTGAATACACTTCGAACAAGCCCACCTATCGCTACAGCTATGTACGCGACCACCCCTCCAACT
>CABUJL010000021.1 GCA_902491915.1 uncultured Collinsella sp. | reverse complement strand
ATGAATGTCCCTTCCCTGCGTTTACACGAGTTGAACTATTGTACGGAAAGAACCGCGTTTCCGCAGCCCACACTATATTCCCGTAAAGAACCCGCAACCTACCACCCACTCATTGGGGACAGACTTAAATGAGCACCCGCTCATTGGGTACTCATTTAAGTCTGTCCCCAATGAGCACCGCCCAGCAAAAAAGGGGCGTGACCGCAATGGCCACGCCCCCCTCAACATCAACTATATGCCGCTCGGCCCCTACGCGAGTTTGGCTCCGACAATCTTTGCCGCGGCAGGCTTATCGAAGTTGCCGCCGGTGGCCTTGCCCAGGGCACCCATGACCTGGCCCATCTGCTTCTTGGACGTGGCACCCAGCTCGGCGATAACCTGCTCGATCAGGGCCTCGAGCTCCTCGCCCGAAACCTGCGCGGGCAGCAGGCTTTCCAGAATCTTGACCTGCTCGGTCAGGTTGTCGGTACGCTCCTGGTCAGTGCCGGCCTTGATGGACATCTCCAGTGTCTCGCTCGTCTGCTTGATCAGACGCTTGATCATGCTGTTGACGTCTTCCTCGGTCACATCGCGGCGCTCGTTAACCTCGATATTCTTCACCTCGGCCTTAACCTGGCGAATGATGGACAGGCGTACCTTGTCCTTGGCCTTCATGGCCGCGATCATTTCTTTCTGCAGCTCTTCGTTGGTCATCTGCAAATCCTCCTCAATAGCGTGGGCGGCACTCACGCGGGCACCGCCCCATGATTACTCGGTCGTCGGCGCGTCGTCGGTCGAACTCTTGGTGACGCCCTTCAGGCTAACGTTATACGGGACGTCCTTGGGCATGGGATTGACGGTGATGTCGGCATCCTTCTTGTACTGCTCCAGCCACTCGCTGTACGCAGTGCTGGCCGCTTGCGTCTTCAGCACATTGGAGACGTACTTCTTGATAGCCTTGGGCACCTGGTTGATGTCATCGACCTGATTATCGACATGGAAGTAGTCGGTGCACTTGATGATGTGGTAACCATAGGTCGACTCGACGACTTCACTCACGTCGCCCTTGTTGAGCCCCTCGAGCGCCGTCTGGTAGCTGTCGACGAAAGTGGTGAGCTTATCCCAGTCCACATCGCCCTTCTTCTCCTTGGAACCGGTGTCCTCGGAGTACTGCTCAACGGCGTCCTCAAAGCTCAGCTCACCGGAGTTGATCTTGTCCAGGCACTCCTGCGCCTTGGCCTTGGCGGCAGCCTTGTCCTCGTCGGAAGCGTCGGAATCAACCTTGATCAGGATGTTCGACGAGCGGCGAGCATCGTTGTAGTTAGACAGATTCTCGTTGATGTAATCGACGATCTCGCTGTCCTTGGGCTTGCTGGTGGGCGCCACGGCATCCTTGAGTTTCTGCTGCGCCAGACTCTCCTTGAGCGAATCCTTGTAGGTGTCCTCGGTATAGCCGTAGGTCTTGAGGGTCTTCTTAAAGGCCTTGGCACCGCCCGCGCTCTTGCACGCGTCCTTCCAAGCCTTCTCGACCTCCTCGTCCGACACCGTCACGCCGTTCTCCTTCTGCGCCTGTTGAAGCAGAATCTGCTGCGTGTAGGAGTCGATGAGTTGCTTGCGGTACTTCTTGGGCGTGAGGTCATTGTCGACCAGGTACTGCGCCCAGTCCTTGTCCTTGGTGTAGCCGTAGGACGTGCGCATGCTCATGATCTGCTTGGTCACGGTGTCCTCGGTGAGGTTGGTGCCGTTGATAGTTGCAGCAACACCGCCGGTCAGCTTGTAGCCCGAGGTGTCCTCGGCCTGCGACATAAGGCCGGAGCACGCCATCGCCGAGACGGAAAGCAGCATCGCCAGCACGCCGATGACCACCAGGACGATCTTGACGGTCTTGGACACGCGGGTCTTGCGCTGCTTCTTACGAGAGCTAGAGGCGGCACGAGCCTGCTGCTCGGGCGTCGGCTCGGGTGCGGGGTTCTTTTTCTTATTTGCCATAGTTGGCCTTTCGCATAACGAATCGAACAAACGCCATTGTGTCACAACGCGGCCCCCGCGACACGCTTGGTGCATTGGGGACAGGTTAATCTGCACCATTTTGGTGCAAAGGGGACAGCTCTGGCAGCCGGCAGTTAGGGACAGTCCCCAAGTGCCGGCTCAGCCCCACCTTAGAAGTGACGGCGGATGGCGTCGACCATGCCCTGGGGCGTGGTCTGGCCGAGCACGTCGGCTGCGGCATCGGCGTCCATAAAGATATTCATGAGCGCCTGCAGGGCCTCGACCTGGCCGCCCGGCTCGGCGATGCCCAGATTGATGACGATCTGCGCCGGCACCGGAGCGCCCATGCCAGCCATAGCGTTAAATGTCACGGGCGCGGCGGGCTTCACCACCGCGATATAGGGCTTGGCCACAAATCCCGGATCGGTATGCGGAATGGCAATGTTTGCCGCCGGCATGGCAAGACCCGTGGGATAGGCATCCTCGCGCGTGCGAACGGCGTCGAGCCAACCGGACGCAATGTAGCCACGTGGTGCAAGCTCGCCCTCGAGCCGCGCAAACACCTCATCCGGCGTCGCACACTCCCAATCAAAAAACACCAGCTCAGGCATAAACAGCGCTTCGTTATCCGCCATGCGCTCACCTCTCTCACCTAGTCACCTGCGACGTTCTTGAATGACTAGTCGTTAAAGAACGTCCGAGGTGGCTACCCAAAACAAAGGGTGGCCACGTGCGCCTTGGCGCCAATGACCACCCTGACTACTCGGCTAAATTGTACTGTGCGCCGCTAGCCGCGAGGCGCGTCAATTGCGACCTTGCCGCTCTCCAGCACGTGGACGCGGCCGTCGGCGAGCATTTGCACGACCTCGGGATACAGCACGTGCTCAATCGCATGGATGTGCTCCTCGAGCGTGTCGACATCCCAGCCCTCCTCGACAGCCAGCGCGCGCTGGGCGATGATGGGGCCGTTGTCGTAAATCTCGTTGGCAAAGTGCACGGTCACGCCGGTCACCTTGACGCCGCGCGCAAAGGCATCGTCAATCGCATGCGCACCGGTAAAGCTCGGCAGTAGCGCTGGATGCAGATTGACCACGCGGTTGGGAAACGCCGCCAGCAGAGGCGTGTGCACCATGCGCATGTAGCCGGCCATGACCACATACTCGCAGCCGCGCTCGAGAAGCTCGTGCGCGATGATCTCGTCGGCGGCAATAGGGTCGGCATAGACATCCTTGGACAGCGTGAGCGTCTGGATGCCCGCGCGCTCAGCGCGCTGCAAACCCTTAGCCGAAGGACGGCTCGACACCACAAGCTCAATCGAAGCGTTGAGCTTGCCGGCGGCGATCAGATCGATCAGCGCCTGCAGGTTGGTACCCGAACCGCTGATGAGCACACCGATCTTGAGCGGCTCGGCCGTATCGGTGCCGGTCGGACGGGTGTAGGACACAAAGCCCAGGCTCGCGGCAGCAGCCATCTGCTCGTTAGCGCTCATCGGAGTACACGACCTTACCGGAGCCCTCGACGCACTCGCCCACGCGGCACGGCTTCTCGCCCAGCGCGACCAGGGCCTCGGTCACGGCAGCCTCGTCCTCGGGGGCGACGATCAGGCACAGGCCAACGCCCATGTTGAAGGTCTTGCATGCCTCGTTGGGCGCGAGCTCGGCCTGGCGCGACACGTAGGTGATGACGGGCGGAACGTCCCAACCCATCTCGACACCGTTGCGGGTGACCACGGCGTCGACGTCGTCGGCGAGCGCGCGGTTGAGGTTCTCGGTAATACCGCCGCCAGTGATGTGGGCGATAGCGTGCACGTTGGCGCCGCCGCGCAGCAGCTCCAGAATCGGCTTGACGTAGATGCGCGTGGGAGCCAGCAGGGCGTCTGCCAGCGATGCGCCGCCGAGTTCCTCGAGCGGACGGCTCAGCTCCTCGGCCTTAGCGGCGGCCTCGGGCGTGCCCGGCTTAATACCGTCGACGCCAATGACCTTGCGCACGAGCGAGTAGCCGTTGGAGTGCACACCGGTGGAAGGCAGGCCCAGGATCACATCGCCGGGGCGGACGTTTGCGGGGTCGAGCATCTTGGGACGGTCGACGACGCCCACGGTAAATCCGGCAAGGTCGTAGTCGGCAGGAGCCATAACGCCGGGGTGCTCGGCCATCTCACCGCCCACGAGCGCGCAGCCCGCGAGCTTGCAGCCGTCGGCCACGCCCTTGATGATCTTTGCCATGTGCTCGGCCTCGATGTGACCGATGGCAACGTAGTCTAGGAAGAACAGCGGCTCGGCGCCCGAAGCCAGAATGTCGTTGACGCACATGGCAACCAGGTCCTGGCCCACCGTCTCGTGACGGTCCATGATCTGGGCGAGCACGAGCTTGGTGCCCACGCCGTCGGTACCGCTAATCAGGATCGGGTCTTCCATATCCTTAAGCGCGGCGGCCGAGAACAGGCCACCGAAGCCACCGATGCCACCGATAACCTCGGGGCGATTGGTGTCCTTGACCATCTGCTTAATCGCGTCGACGGCGCGACCGCCCTCGGCGGTATCGACGCCGGCGTCCTCGTACGTCACATGCTTGCTGTCGCTCATCTGAGCCTTCCTCTCCCACTACCGTTTGCCGCGTGGGCGCCAAACGGTGCTCATAGTTGCGTTCATTTCGGCGCACGCCATAACAGCACGCGCCGTCATATCAACAAAACAGCAGGTAAAACCTACCAAAATAAACCTGTCCCTAAATGGCAGGTTTTAGGCCTCGCCGTGCTCCTCTTCCCAGCTGCGGTCGTCGTATTTCTCGACCACGGCGTCGTCGTCAACGTGCAGCGGCTTGTCCAGGTTGCGGGGCTTAAAGCCCTCCATGAACTTGTCGCGGCCAAAGCTCTCGGGAATCGCCACGGGGTAGCGGCCGGTAAAGCACGCATCGCAGTAACCGCCCTTGGGCATGACCTTCAGCAGGCCCTCGACCGAAAGGAAGGCCAGCGAATCGGCGCCGATATACTCGCAAATCTCGTCGACCGTCTTGTTGGCGCTGATAAGCTGCGACTGCACGTCGGTATCGATACCGTAGAAGCACGGCCAGATGACCTCGGGCGAGTTGATGCGGATATGAATCTCCTTGGCGCCAGCGTTGCGCAGCATCTTGACGAGCTGCACCATGGTGGTGCCGCGCACGATGGAGTCGTCGATGACGACCAGGCGCTTGCCCTCGATGTTGTCGCGCAGCGGGTTGAGTTTCATACGCACGCCCATGGCGCGCAACTCCTGCGTAGGCTCGATAAACGTACGGCCCACGTAGCGGTTCTTGATAAGGCCCTCGCCAAAGGGAATACCGCTCTCGTGCGAATACCCCTCCGCGGGCGGCAGGCCGGAGTCGGGCACGCCGATGACCAGGTCGGCCTCGACGGGCTCCTCGTGTGCCAGCTGGCGACCCATGTCATAACGGCAGGCATAGACGCTCTTGCCGTTCATGATGGAGTCGGGGCGGGCAAAGTAGACCTGCTCAAAGATGCAGTTTGCGGGCTCTTCGGCTGCAGGCACGCCCTGCTCGGATACCAGACCCTCGGCGCTGATGCGCAAGATCTCGCCGGGACGGACGTCGCGGACGTACTCGGCACCCACGATGTCGAGTGCACAGGTCTCGGAAGCAACGACCCAGCCGCCGGCGCGCGTGACATGGACGGCGGAGTCGACCGTCGCGGCACCGTCCTGCGACGGCAGCTGCGAAACGGATGCGGCATCGGCCTGGTCCAGACCCTCGTCCACCAGCTTGCCCAGCACGAGCGGGCGAATGCCGTGCGGATCGCGGAATGCGTAGAGCGCCTGCTCGTTGATGAGCGTCATGGCGTAGCCGCCGCGTACGAGCTCCATGGTCTTGCGAATGCCCTCGCGCAGATGGCCTGTACGCTGAGTAAAGTAGCCGATAAGCTTGGTCGCGACCTCGGAATCCGAATTGGAGAGGAACGGCACGCCCAGCTCGATCAGCTGACGGCGCAGCTCGTCGGTGTTGACCAGAGTGCCGTTGTGAGCAAGCGCGATAATGACGCTGTTGATGGTAGAAAGATGCGGCTGCGAGGCTTCCCAGCTCTTGGCACCGGCAGTGCCATAGCGCACGTGGCCCACGGCCAGCTGGCCGGAGAGCGTCGACAGGTCGGCGTTGGAGAACACGCGATCGAGCAGTCCCAGGTCCTTGCGAACCATAACCGTGCCGCCATCACCCACGGCGATTCCCGCCGATTCCTGGCCACGGTGCTGCAGTGCACGCAGGCCAAAGTACGTCAGTCGAGCCACATCGCGATCGGGTGCCCACACACCAAAAATGCCGCATTCCTCATGCAGCTGGTCGGAGTCCGGATCATACGTCGACACGGTCTTCACCTGTCCCGCGGCACGCTCGGCCGCGCGGATGGTTTCTTGAGACATGGCATCCCCTCAGAGCCTCGTTATTTGGCGTTACCTGCCCTATTATACGCACGGCAAGACAAGCACTCCCGCGCATGAACAGCGCTTTTTAAAAGCCCACCGAGCTTATAATCCGTTTTGCAGCCAAACATTTTATTGGGCAGCCGTCTCGGGGCCGACGGTCCCGCATGCTTCCGTCGCGACGCGTCTCGTCCGCCGTTGGGGCTTGCATTGCTGCAATTGGGTCGTTTGTCCTGTCTTTTAGCAGGTCGGCGGCGTATCCTTGTACCTACAGCAAAACGAGAAAGGTTATGTATGGATCGAAACGAACTCGACCCCAGCGTCCCCAGCGCCACGGAGGTCAAGAAGATCCCCCTCATCATTAAGGTGTACGCCGTCCTGTGCATCCTGTCCGGCGTGGGCACGCTCCCGTCGGTCGGCGCCTTTATGTGGCAGGTCATCACCGCACTCATCAACGGCAACGCCGCCGCCAAGCTCGGCGACAACACGCTCGTCGCGGTCGGCCTTATCGTCGCCGGCATCATGCTCTCGGCTGCCAGTGCCGTCATCTTGATCATCTTTGGCCTGGACCTCATCAAGAACCAGCGCCGCAATGCCGCCCGTCTTTCCTACATCCTTATCGCGTTTACCGTCGTCGAGCTTTTGGTTGACGTGATGCTCCAGGGCATCGGACCCTTCCTGCTGCGTCCCGCTATTCAGCTCGGCATCCTCATCGCGCTTTCGGCCACCGTCGACCCCACGCTGCGCCAGGAGCGCGAACTGCAGCGCCGCCTGCAGGAGATGCTCGACCGCGACGCCGCCGACGAGGGCATGCTCGGACGCGATGAAACCGGCGAAGGCTACATCAAGCTCAACTACTTCAACCTGTTCTGGGTATTCTTCGTCTGCAGCGTGTTAGGTCTCATTCTCGAGGAAGTCTGGCATATGGTCGTCGTCGATCCCGGCGTCTATCAGGACCGTGCCGGTATGCTATTTGGCCCCTTTAGCCCCATCTACGGATTTGGCGCGGTGCTCATGACCATGGCGCTCAACCGCTTCTATAAAAAGAATCCTCTGATCATTTTCCTGGTAAGTGCCCTGATCGGCGGCGCTTTCGAGGTGTTTGTAGGCTGGTTTATGCAGACCTCATTTGGCGTGGTGTCGTGGAGCTACTCGCACATGAAACTGTTCGGCATGCCCGACCCACTCGCCGTCCTTACGGGCGGACGCACCTGTACGGGCTTTGCCTGCCTGTGGGGCCTGGGTGGCCTTATCTGGATCAAGCTGCTGCTGCCGAGGCTGCTCAAGCTCATCAACATGATTCCGTGGAAGAGCCGCTACTCGGCTACCGTCATCTTTACCGTCATTATGCTGGTCGACGGCGTTATGACATTGCAGTCGCTCGACTACTGGTACCAGCGCGTTAACGGCACGGTCAGCGATATTCCCGTCGCGCAGTTCTACGGCAAATATTTCGACAACGAGTACATGGAAAACCGCTTCCAGAGCATGACCATGAGCCCCAAGGACGCCACGCGCGTGTAGCGCCGCGCATTCCCAACGCACAAGTAAGCCCGCCGGCAGTTCATCACAAGCTGCTGGCGGGCTTTTGCTGTGGATGGGACGGGGCGCCTTTGTCCCACTCAGGAGCGCTTTTCGCACAGGCGGCGGCCGATGAGGATGGCGATGGAACCGCCTGCCACCAGCAGGCATACCACGCCGATAACGTAGTCGCCGGTCGTGGGCAACCAGCCAGGCGTGCCGCGATCGGCCTCAGCGCCGCCACCGTTGCCACCGGGATGGTCGGCATCCGCCCACTCGAACTTAGGATCGACATCCACGTCATAGGTAAACGCGCCGTCCTCTAACAGCGGCACGGAGACCAGTACAGGATCGCAGGTCAGACCCTTGTTGGCATCGGCCACACCGGTTCGCACCACTAGGTACAGGCCGCTATCAAGACCGGAAAACGTCAGCGTTCGCGCACCCTCCGGCACCCTCTGCGACACGCCGGCATCAAGCGACCCCGCATCGCGCGCGATCTGCGCCAGTTCACGCGCCGCGGCAGCGACGTCAGACGCGGACAGCGATGCCCAATCGCGGTCGTAACGCTCGAAACCCGCTGCCATGGTGTACGCCACGCCCGCGGACTGCCCGTCGCCGGCCTGGTACACCTGCGCCGTCGCGACCTGTACCAGGGAAAATGTATCCCCCGCAAGCTGATGAGAGCCGCGAACATCCTCAGCGACAACGGACAGGGAAACAGACCCCCTCGGAGTGGCAGCCGCCACCCGAGGCGCGACCGCAGCGGCCGCAAGCATCCCGGCACACGCGAAGACGGCGAGCACCAGGGCGAGACACGCGCGCCGAACCGCTCGAAACCAGGCACCCGCAAAGGCACCGCCGCCGAAACGGCGCGAAGCCCACGTACCGTTATCGCATGTGCTTGCCACCATGGCAGCTCCTCCTTGTCGAATCGTGCGCTCCGTGCGCTCCGGCCGTGCCAGCCACGTCGTACGAGCTCCCCGCCTGCCGCGCACCGGCCACGCGCGAACCCGCCGCCGCATGGACGGCGTCGCGCCGCGCCTCGATCCCGCGTCCGATCAGCATCGACGCGAGCAGCATGGCAAGCACCGCCAACGCGATCATCAGCGCCAGGTACGGCAGCGGAATGTTGATGGGATTGCCGGTCACACCCACCTGCGAATCCATGTCATCCGTATACGGTATGGCATGCCCTCTCACCAACAAACGATGAGAATTAATGCCATACGGTGTACAGGTGACAAGCGTGCAGTAGTCATCCCCGGCGGTGATGTTGAGCGATTCCGTCTGGTCGGGCAGGACGGTCTCGATCTGGTCAACCTGGTAGGCGAACGTGCTCTTGAGCACGCGGACGAAGAAAATGTCGCCCTTTTTCATCTGGTCCAGGTCCGTGAACAGCTTGGCGGACGGCAGCCCGCGGTGGCCCGACAGGGCCGCGTGCGTGCTGGCCCCGCCCACAGGCAGCGACGAGGTGTCGATATGGCCCACGCCCACCTGGAGCGTGGCCTCATCGGTGCCGTGGTAGATGGGCAGCGTCTCGTCTAGGCGCGGGATGGTGATGTAGCCCATCATGCCGTCGCCGTTGAGGTTGAGCAGCTGGCTGTATTGCTCGCGCAGCTGCGCGGACGAGACGGTGCCGGCATCCGCGCCGCCATCGGCAGCGGAGATGCCGGCAAGTCCCGCGAGCTGAGCGTTGTACGCCCGCGCGGCATCCATCATGGCCTGGGCCTCCTCATCGGAGAGGCCGTCAACGGCCTTTTCGTAGCCCGAGACCACCCGGGAGGCGTTGCGCTCCACAAGGAAGTTCGAGATGGTGGGGTACGCCATGATGGCGAGCCCCACCAGCACCACGATCAGCGGAAATATGTCGCGCAGGCGCTTCAACGATCCAGCTTAGGCTCTGCGCTAGTTCTGAGCGCGACGACGGGCGATGGTCCACGCCACGCCGGCGATGACCACGGCAGCGCCCGCGACGGTGAAGACGATGGTGCCCATGCCACCGGTGGAGGGCAGCAGGGTGCCCTTGCGGTTGACGATGGTGACGAAGCCATCGTTGCCCTTGTTAGTGACGGTCCAGGTGTTGAGCGTACCGTCCGTCCTGTATTTCGCCGTGATCTTAATCTCGGTGTCGGCGGCCTTGTTGTAGTCGGTCGGAGCCTGGGTCTCTTTCAGCGTGTACTCGCCGTCGTCGAGGCCGGTGAACTTGATGATGCCGTTCTCAGGCGTCCCGACCTCGGTGACCTTTTCGCCGGCGTCGGCGTTGGTGGCCACGCGATAGGCACCCTCAGCGGTCTTCACGAACTGGATGGCTTCGGTAGAGCCCTTCTTGTACAGGGAGAACTTGGCACCGGCAAGAGCCTGATTGTCGCCGTCGACCTTCTTCAGGTCGAAGCCGAAGGTGTAGGTGTGGGTCTCGGACGGAGTGGACTCGCCGAAATCGGTGGTGTTGGGGCCGTTGGTGTACTGGACCTTGGCGGAGTTGGTGTTGCCATTGCCGGTCGTGCTGGTCTCGGCCTTCTCGTTCAGCGTCGCGCTGTAAGTGACGGTGATGGTGTCGCCAGCCGTGGCAGCGGAGGTGCCGCTCTCAGGCTTGATGTAGGTGGAAAGGTCGAAGGTGACGGTGTTGTTGTTATCCGTGGAGGGCAGCGTCACGGTGTAGTCCGTCCCGACCGCCAGCTTGGTGCCGCCAATGTTGATCTCGGCATCGTTGTTGAAGGTCAGGCCCTCGGACAGAGCATCGAGCAGCTTGAAGGTGTAGTGATCGAACTCGGAGGTGTCGGGCACCTTGGAGGTCAGCGTGAAGGTGACCTTGTCGCCCACCTGGGCGCCGTTGCCCTTGTTGTTCTCGACCTTCTTGTCGACGGTCGGGTAGGTGTTCTTGAGGGTGATGCTGGCCTTGTCGTCGACGACGTTGATGAGCATAGCATCGGTACCGCGGACGCTGCCGTCCTTCTCACAAGAAGCGTAGGGCTTCACCAGGTAGTAACCGAAATCGAGATTGGAGAATGTGGCGGTGTAGGTCGAGCCAGACGCCTCAGCGGTGGCCTGCTGAGTGGTCGCAATGGAGTTGTCCTTAGCCCACTTAGCGGCCTTCTTGGCGAAATTGGTCACCCCGGCAGAGTTGGCATCACCCAGCTTGCGCACGTAGTCAGAGGCGTTTGCGTTGAAGTCCTTGTCATCCGTGATGCCAGGATAACCTTCAGCCGTATTCGTGAAGAAACCCTTCCAGTTGTCAGTAACCTCAAACGTGTACGTGCTGCCGTTCTTCGTCGCCGTGAACATCTGCCACGCGTCGACCTTGGCACCGTTGAACCCGGCATCGCTGCTCGTCACGGTGAGCTTACCAGTCCCCTCAGCATACGCGGGTGTGGCGGCCACGACGCCAGCCAGCACCACGGCGACGAGCGCAAACAGCGCGGCCGTCTTCTTGAAGATAGTGTTCATCTTGCTTCCTTTCTCGCTATCCCCCAATTGATCAAATAGCTATTACCTCGCGACACCGAACTCGCCGGCTCGCGTTGATATGCATACGCATCCGCGTGCCTCGCGCGCAGCGGCGGCCCGCCAGGCGGAACCCCCGAAGACCGCGCGAAGCGCCCTCCCCTGCCGCGCATGGGCGCGCGCGGCAGGCAGCTCACAGAACCGCTCATCGCGCACCCCCGTCACGGAAGTGGCCCCCGACCGGCCGCGGCTGCAGCGCGCTGACCGTAGCGCCCGCAGCCGGGACGCCCACCACGGCGAGCTGTCCCGCGCGCCGGCGACGCCATGCCTCATAGGCCCCGGCGCAGCCCACCGCCGCACCGATCATCAGGAACAGCCAGATGCCGCGGCCGCCCGTGTCGGGCAGGGGATCGCGATGGGTGTTGGTGACGGTGATCGTGAGGGTGTTGGCCTCGGAGGTCACCGTGGAGGTGTAGCCGACCTCGGTGGGGGTGACGTAGGATGTCGCGCCATCCGCGGTCTTACCAAACATGACGCCGCTCGTCTTGGCACCGTTTGACTCGACCTCCTCGGCCGAGACGCTGTAGGCGTAGTACCGAGTCGTGCCGTCGTCATCGAATGCGACGGGCAGACCCTCAACGACCTTTCGCCAGGTCTCGGACCAGCCGGAGGCGTCGGCAGAAGTGAGCTCAACCTGATGCGGGTTCTTCCAAGTTGAGCCATCCTTGAGAGTAAGACTCTCGGGGACCACCTTTTCGTCGCCCTTGGTATATGAAGCCGTAACCGTCAGCTTGATGCTCTTAGGCCGAGCGGCATTGCCCTGATCGTTCCACACCTTCTGGAGCGTGAGATTCGCGTAGGTGTCGCACGGGTCCTGGCCCTCGCCCGGCTCGGGCGTGAGTGAGCCGGCGTTGTCGGGAACCGGGGTGTCCCTCATCAGCACGGCCTTGGCGGCAGTGTCGTAGGCCTTGAGCTCCTGCTTCTGGCTACCGTCCGCATTCTGGCGCACGGCGTCCTTGATGCCGAGCCACGTGGTATCCGCATCGCCAGACGCCCCGCTCGTGGGCACGGTGCCGTCGTAGGTGTTGACGGAGACCTTGCCACTCGCGTCCACCGGCTTGAACAGGCTCACCGTGAAGGCGTCCATGTCGGTGCCGTCGGCGTTGTCGTCGCGCTTGGCGAAGGTGGCGCTCGCTGCCCCGTTCTTGCTGTTCGACGTAAACGCGTCGGCCAGGCTCTCGTTCTTGGGGCGGTAGATCTTGTACGAGTTGTTGTTGCCGTCCTTCTCGTCAACGATGTCGCTCATGGAATTGAAGTCCCACACGCTCTTGAGCTTGGTGTTGGAGAACGGATCCACCAGGCCACTCGTGCCGCGGATCACGTCGGCGAGCACCATGTGGTCGTTCGCCAGCACGCCCTCGTCGTTCAGACCGGCAAAGCCGCCCGCGCAGCCGGTCGTAAGACCTGCCGCGCCGTCGCCGTCCTGCGACGCGCCGCCGCCGAAGACGTCGTAGCCCACCGCGATGCCCGTGACCGTGGAATTCTCCACGCGCGTGCGGTTACCCTTGATGAGCTGGACGGACAGTTCCTCCTTGGCCTGATCGCCATCGATGACGCCGTTGCTGTTGCACGGCAGCTTGATGATGGAATCGCCGATGGTAACCACCGCTACGTCGGTCTTTTGCCCGTTATCGGCATCGGCCTTCGACAGCGCCACGCCGATCTTCAGACCGAAGAGGTTCACGTAGAGCAGGTCGCCGGCGGAGAGGATCTTCAGATCGAGGAACTTGCTGAGACCCGGGAAGAGCGTACCGATGTTGACAAGGCTGATCTTCTCGAGACCCGGCACGTAGAGTGCCTTGATCAGGGCGTTCACGACCTGGAGGATCAGCTCGAGCAACAGCGAATCGGCCTTGAGGTCCACCAGATACGCGCGCTTGGTCTCGCCCACGAAGCCGCCCGCGATCTCGCCACTCGTGACCTTCTTGAGGTTGGTGGCCGTGCAGCCCTTCATGCGCGCCAGGTCGGCGTAGCCGGCGAAGCCGCCAGCGACCTCGTGGCCGGTCGCGCCCTCGGTACCGCGGCCGTAATCAACGCCCTGGTGCGACGATGTCACCGTGCAGCCGTCGGCGATGCCCGCCACGCTGGAGTTCTCAACATGGGAGCCCCAGATGTCGAGAACGCCCGCCGTGACGCCAAGCACCTTACCCAGCGCCTCCACGCCGTCCGCGTCCACCGTGCCGCCCTTGCCCAGGTGCCCGACAAAGCCGCCAGTGTAGTTGACGCCCGCCACGGAGGACAGGTTGGTAACGGTAGCGTTCTTCACGCTGCCGTTGATGAGCGTGCCGCCGAAGCCGCCGGCCACGCCCGTGAAGCGCTTGGAGTCGAGCATGCCCTGGGTGCTGGAATCGTGCGCGCGGACCTGGAAGCCATCGGTCACGCCCGCCACGTTCGCGTGGTACACGTAGGTACGGAAGGCGTCGAGCGCAGAGATGTTGCCGGCCTGCAGTAGCTTGAGCAGCAGGCTCGTGGACTGGTCGCCGCTGGCGTCGCCGTCGCCGCCCGCCACGGAGGCCACGCTCTCGATGTCCGCCTGGCCGAAGAAGCCGCCTGCGTACTGGCCACCCTCAACGCCGCGCAGGCCGGTGACCTGCAGCGTGTTGGTAACGGCGTCCGTTGCGCCCTCGTCTCGATCCTTGGTGCCCGCGACCACGGCCTTCATCGATCCCGCGAAGCCACCGGCCGCGCGGGCGTACTTGGTGGCGCTGCCGTCCTTATAGGAGCCGCCGACCGTGAAGCCCCAGGCCGCGACGTCCCGCTGGGCATCGGTTGCGCCGTCCCCCGCCGTCACGGCGGAGACACTCGCACCGCGCACGGTGGAGACCGTGGCTTGGAGCACCTGCGCGAGGTCGTTCGGCGTGGAAATGAGCGAGTCCAGGATCTTCTGCAGCAGACCCGAGGACGCGTTGGTGTTCACATCTGCCACGCCCGCTGCCGTCATGAGGCCCGCGTAGCCGCCAACGCAGTTAGCGCCCGAGACCTTGCGCAGGTTGGTGACGTTGTCGCCCGTAGCGGTGTAGCCGCCGTGCGTGGCGCCGATGGACCAGCGATCGGCGTCCTTGTCGGCATCGGAGAACGTGGCGTCGCCCCACAGCTGCGCGCCCGAGGCGTAGCCCACGTAGCCACCGGCAAAACCAGTCTCATGCTTGAAGTCGGTACCCGTGGCCTCAACGGCCATACCCGTGCGGAAGCCCTGCACGCTGGAGCTCTTCACCACCGGAACGAGCACCTGAGCCACGTTCAGCAGCTGGCCGAGGTTGAGGTTCAGTCCGAGCACCTCTACACCGCCCAGCTCCACGGCACCACCCGTCTCCATGCGACCGGCAAAGCCGCCCGCCGCACGCATAGCACACACGGTCTTGGCGTCGAAGGCGCGGCCGTTGGTAACGGTGCCGCCGCGCATAAGGCCCACGTAGCCGCCGGCCACGCCGCCGTGCATGGTGTTCGCCTTGTTCTCGTATGAAGAACGCCCAGCAACCACATTAGTACCGTAGACGTAATCAGCGAGGAAGGCTGCAAGTTCATCCTCGGTCTTGAACGTCTTGCCGTAGAAATTGTCGCCATAGTAGCCCTTAGAGGCAACGTGCTGAGACCAGCTATTCCACGTATCGAGGCTGATGCCTCGCACGGGGCCCGTGACCTGCGTGTTCTCCTCGGTGGGATAGGCCACCTGCAGGGCGCCCAGGATGCTGTTGGCCTTCACCAGGCCGAAGAGCAGGCTGATGCTCCCCGTCTTGGCAGTGTCGCTGGGCTCCATATAGCCCGCGAGGCCGCCGGCCATCTCGGCGCCGTATACGCTACGGATGCGCTCGGCCATGGCATCGCGCTTGGTGCCGGTGTAGTGGTTGCTATCGTCCGTCTGGGACTCCCACGCCGCGGCACTCGTCCACGGCGCGTTGTTATTGCCCCAGATGTGACCGCCCAGGTTGTGGCCCACGTAGCCGCCGGCCATGCCGCGCTGCACGCTCTCGGTGCTGGCGGCTTGCGCGCGCACAGCGCCGCCGCAGGGGATGGACGTGGTTTCGGAGTTTCGAACCGTGGGCACGAAGTCCTGCACGAGCGACGCGAGGGCGCCGTTGGTGTTCACCAGGCCGTGCAGCAGCTTGGCCAGCGCAGACTCGTTGCCCTTACCGGTGTTCAGCTCGCCCAGAACACGCGCTACGTCACCCGGTTCGACCTGCCCGGCGTAGCCGCCCGCGGAGATCTGGCCAACCACATAGGAGAAGTTGTAGGAGTTGGAATCCTGGATGTGCCCGCCGGAGACGAGACCCGCGAAGCCGCCCGCGTCGCCGATCTCGGAACCCGTGGCACCGGAGTTCGCGCGCACGGCGAAGCCGCCCGTGCCGCCGCTCACGTCGGAGTGCTCGATGGTGGAGACCACGGCGCGCACCACGCCCAGCACGTCGGCAAGCTGCAGGCTCGTTCCCAGCAGTGACAGACCGTCGCCCACGGAGGCCGCGGAACCCACGTCCACGTGGCCGATGTATCCACCGGCGTAGCGCGGGGCGGTGACGGCGTAGGAGCTCTTGCCGTCATCGTAGTAGCTGCTGCCGTCCG
The DNA here is from genome assembly GCA_902491915.1 of uncultured Collinsella sp. Classification (GTDB taxonomy): domain Bacteria; phylum Actinomycetota; class Coriobacteriia; order Coriobacteriales; family Coriobacteriaceae; genus Collinsella. Next base: position 6,205 of record CABUJL010000021.1, on the reverse strand, counting down.
CACCCTCGAGCTTCTTGGGCTCGGTCACCGCGGTATGGCGCAGCTGCGTCACGTTGGAGTGGCTCACCTGCACGCCGGAGCCGTAGCCGATGTACCCACCGGCCGAGCCGGACTGGGAGGCCGTGTCATCGATGCGCGAGGCGGAGACGACGAGGCCGGGGTTGGCGGCGTCGGTCGGCTTGGCGCCCGAGGTATCGGCCGCGACCGTCCCCGCGTCCGTGCGCACGCCGGAGCGGTTGATGAGGGGCACGTACGCCTGCACGGCGGAAAGGAGCTGGGCAGCGTCGATATTGAGCCCGAGATTCTTGAGCCCGCCGAGCACCTGCAGGCCGCCCTTGCCCGCCGTAGCCAGCGCGCCCGAGGTCACCCTGCCGCCCCAGCCGCCGGCGAACGCGCCACCGGCAACGTGATCGATATTGATGACGCCCCAGGGCGAGTTCTCGACCGCGGTCTTCGCCGCCGCCAGCACGTCATCCTTGAGATCGTCCTCGCTGAAGATGTTGACCTTGCCGCTCTGGAAATCGCCCGCGAAGCCGCCCGCCGCGTCGGCGGACACGCTGCCTCCGTTGATGAAGTGCGTGGTGGCGTAACGGTAATTGGGAATGAGGTACGGCACCACGCCGAGCAGGTTGTCGATCTTGATGAGGTTCAGGATGTTCGAGTTCTGGGAGTCGTTCAGCGCGTCGACCAGACCGCCCGTGGTGGACTCGCCCACAAAGCCGCCGGCCACGCCGTTCGTGCTTGGGGCCGTCACGGAGGCCAGCGCGTACACGTGCACGTCCGTGGCCTTGGAGCTGTTCGCCTGGCCAAAGAAACCGCCCGCCACATAGGGGGAATCGTCGACGTTCTTGCCAGTCGCGGTGACCTTCATGCCGGCCGTGACACCCGCAATGGTCGACGCCGTCACGTTCACGGAAGAGTACTGAGCCACGGAGAGCAGACCCGAGAGCTTAACGAGCCCCAGCAGGTTGATACCCGAGGCGCCCACGGCCTCGCCCGGGCCGGACGCGCCGATGAAGCCGCCTGCGTCGCTGCCGGCCTCGACGGAGGCCACGTTCTCGAGCTTGGTCTTGGTCACGTTGCCGCCCGTGGCGAAAGCGATGGCGCCGCCGGCGTAGAGCTTGCCCGCAGAGACGGCCATGCCTTTGTCCGTCGCGCCGGCCAGCGTCACCTGGTCGACGGTGAACATGGTGATAGCGTCCTCGGGCTTGAGGCCCGTGAGGTCGCCGACGCCGAGCGTGTCGTTGAGCAGCGCCGCCACCGTGGCCGGGCGCAGGCTGCCGGCGATGCCGCCCGCGAAGCTGCCCTGCGCCGTGACGGTCTTGAGCCCCGCGACCGTGGTCGCGCGCTCGGCCGGCATCGTGCGTGGGTTGTTGTTGCGCCAGAAGGAGAGCTTGCCCACGTTGACCTCAGAGGATGACGCGATGACTACGCCAGAGCCCTGGGCCACGAGGCCTGCCGCGTAGTCGCCGTCGGAGGTCACGCTCGTTGCCTCGACCTGGCAGCCAAGCACATCGGAGTTCTTCACCCCCGCCAGGCTCAGCAGGTCACCGGCGTTGTTGGACTGCAGCCAGCCGCCCTTGAGCAGGGACGCCACGGAACTTCCGAGGCTCTTGATGAGGTTCGTGCTGGAGGTGTCGTCCGTGCCGAGCTCCAGGCCCCAGCCCACGGAGGCGTAACCGGTAAAGCCGCCCGCGTTACTCTTACTGGCTTGGACGGAGACGATGCCGGTCGCCGCGTTGTTGACGGCGTACGAATTCGCCATGGCGCCGGTAAAGCCTCCGGCGTAGCGCTCGGCCTCGACGGTAACGGGAGCGTTTAGCGACGAGCCCTCGATCAGGCTCTGCGGGCGCAGCAGGGAAAGCAGCTCCACACCGAGGCTCTCGATCAGGCCGCCCACGTTGCCGTTGCGGCTCACGCCCGCGAAACCGCCCACGTAGTCGGTTCCGCGCACGGCGAAGGCATTCTTGCTGGTCACGGAGGAGTTCTCGATGATGGAACCGACCTGCGCGCCCACGAAGCCGCCGGCATATGACTTGCCCGCGGCGCCGATGACGGTGCCGCTCTTGAAGTCGGTCACGTCGCAGCCCGAGAGGACCGGGTTGTGATAGGCCGTGGGAATCAGCTTGTTCAGCATGAGGGTGCTCGAGAGCAGCCAGTTCACCAGGTCGCCCAAACCCACGAATGGGATGAGGTTAAGGATCTTCGTCAGGATACTGATGAGCGTATCGACGCCCTTGAGCGCGTAGTCCGTCGAGCCCTCGACGGAGCCCGCGAAGCCGCCCGTCATGCTCGCCGCGCTGGACACCGTCGCATCCTCCACCGCGCAGTCCTTCACAGTGACCTTGCCGTAGACGCGCCCCACGAACGCGCCGGTCGCGAGGTTCGACGGATTCTCGGCGTAGAGCGAGAGCAGCTTGTCCAGGTGGAGCTCGATGCCGAGCAGTTTCGTGAGACCCTCGAGCAGCGCGCCGACCGTCGTGGTGAGCAACCCCAGCAGCGTGGTGGGAACCTTGGCCTTGGTCGACTCGTTCTTCACGGAGACGTTCTGGAGCTTGATGTTGGCGACGATCGCCGCCGCGCCGTTCTGGAGCTTGCTGCCCGAAAGCTCGGTCTTGCTGTTGATTGATGCGAAGAATCCGATGCCCTGCTGCTCGTTGGGGTTCAGCGTGCCGGTCTGGCGCACCGTGACGTTGGAGATCACGGGGCGCTGGGCGGTGTCGTTGGTGAAGGCGCCGTCGGCGCCGATGCCGCCCCAGAGAGAGCTGACGGTTGCCGACGCGTCCGCCGTGGGCGCGACGCCGAGCATAGTGCCGGAGAACATGAGCGGAGTCCAGGCGGTGTTGCCGGGATCCGCAGCGTTCTGCGAGAGGTCGATGTTGCGGAAGATGATGTAGTTGGCGTCGGCGGTGTAGGTGAGGCCGGTGTTGGGGCCGTAGTCCGTGTCCGACACGTCCTTGCGGTTGCCGGCGGCGTCCTTCACATAGTACTTAGTGCGCGTGGAACCGAGGATGAGGCTGAGGCCACCGTCGTGGTCGCTGAAGTCGGCGTTCTTGAGGGTATCGCCGGCGGCGAGGTCGGCGTCGCCGGCGTAGGCAACCTCCTCTATGCCGTCGTCCTGCCACTCATACTTGGGCAGCAGCAAGCTACCCGTGTTGACGACCTTCTGCTTGATCTTATAGACCGTGCCGCCGATGACCTTCTTGCCGCTACCGATGGCGCGGAGCTGCTGCTCGGTGCCGATGAGGATGTAGGTCTTGCCGTTGATGGTCTTGGTAACCTGGCCCTGGAAGTCGCGGCCGGCGAGCTGCGCCAGGTCCTGGGCGGCGTCATCGGCGCCCGCGACGTCCGCGGTTTGGGCGGCGGTTTGGGCGGCGGTTTGGGCGGTGGACTGGCTGGTTGCCGCGGTGTCGTCCGCGGGAGCGGGGGCATCGGCAGTCGCGGCGTCGGTCGTGGTTGCGGGGGTGTCGGTACCTGCATCGGCGTTGGAGACGTTATCCGTTGAGGCGCCGGAGTCGGTTGCGGCAGACGAACCCGCGGCGCCGGCTCCGCTGGTTTCGGCGCCTTCAGCGGTGTCTACCTGGAGCGTCTCCCCCCCCCACGTTTTCGGAGGTATCGGCATACGCAGCCGAAGCGGTGAGGGCGCTCATCAGCTGGCGGACGGCGGCGGCGTTCTGGATGGTTAGCGCCTGGGAGATCTGGGGCACCGGGGATGCTTCAAACAGCATGAGTCCGGTCAGCGCTATCGCGATAGCTCGTTTCGCCCGCATGCTCTCCCCCAACTGCAAAACGGTTGTTAATAAAAAAAAGTAGCTGAAATTCTAACATTACTCGAGCGTTAGGCAACACAAATAACGAAATTGTGGACGTCTTTCTTTAGCCTGCTGAAGCATTTTCTGGGGGTCATCAAATGATCGATATCTCGGCGATTACAGTTTATTGATCCGTGAGCCAGTTCCAGCGCACAAGAAAGCCCGCCGGCAGTTCATCACAAGCTGCTGGCGGGCTTTTGCTGTGGACGAGACGGGACGAGGCGGCACCCGGGGCCTTACGCTTCGCGCTCGACCTCGCTCACACACTCGTTTTTGATGGTGCCGACGAGCGCCTGCAGCGCATCGACCACGTGCGGGCGAATGTCTCCGCCAATGAGCACGAGCATGATGTCGTCGCCCACCGCGAGCTCCCCCCTCGCCAGCCACACGCGAACGTAGCCGATGCCCGGCATCGCGCGCGTCTGCTCGATAGCGGCCTGGACCTTGTCGGTATCGTAATCAAACACCATACCGCCCACCTTGTGCCCGGGCGCCACGCCGTCGGTTTCGATTCCACGCGCCTCGGACTTGGGTGTCGCGCGCACCACGCCGTTATGCGTCAGGTACATACCGCACCCCGCAGCCGACGGGTCAGACTTAGCCTCGCGCAGCCACGCATCGACCGAAGGCATTACCTTGCCACTCTCAAGCATCATGTTCTCCCCTTGATCATCCCGGGTAGCTAAAAAAGCCCCGTCCCAAAAAGACTGCTCTCGGACACTTATTCCTCGACCGGCGTGAGCACCATGACGGCACGCGTGTTGCTCAGCGACAGCGAGCGGCACGTCACAAGCGTGACGACCTTGGTTGCCGAAGCCGCACGCTCGCTCGCGTCGCTCGCCACAGCAGAGGCACCGTCGAGCATTTCGGACAGATAATTCGTCAGCCCGTCACCACCCTCAAAGTTGGGCGTGCGCGCCTTGGCATACGTGTCCTCGACCACCTTGGTCGCCAGCGGACGCAACTTGTACGTCGCGTCACGTGTGATGTAGTACACGCACTCGATGCTATCGAACGTCGCCTGGTCGGTGGTGTCCGAGATCACGTTGAACATCGAGCCGTCGTTCATATGATGACCGTAAATTGTCGTCTGCTGGTCAACCATTCCCGGCGCGGTATCGTCGCTATCCAAGAAGATTGCACCCGACGCATTGGATGTACCGTCAAACAGTGTGTTGAGATACTTGGAGTTGTTGTTGGTCTGCACCACGGGATAGTTAATGTTGGTGCCCGGTGCGTAGATCCAGCCGACAACCTCGGGGTTTGTCTGCGCGAGGGCGTCGAAGTCGATAATCGGCACGCCACTGGCATCCTTGTCGCTCACATATTGTTTTTCAATCTTTTGATACGACTCGCTCGCCTGCTTGTAGCCGATCTGTGCATTGATAAAGATGGCAGCGGCAGCTACGAGCAGGCCGATACCGATGATGATGAGCAGAATGGGAATAACCGAGCGGCGCTTCTTACGCGGCGGCTCGGTGCAACCAGATGGTGCGGCATGCGATGAGGACCGAGATGGCTTTTTGGCCGTGTTATATGACGAGGGACGATACGCGGCCGGCGTATCTTGACGGCGATGGGACCCCGGCGCTACGGGACGCGGCGCACGAGCCTGTTGAGGAGAGGATGCCCGACCCCGTAGCGACACGTGGGCAGCTCCCGGCTTGGCCGGGTCGGGAATCTGAGAAGTCGAAAAACGTTTTCCCTGATAGTCGGACATGGCTCTCCTTATGCGCCATATGAGATAGCAGAGCGCTTACGCGTCGGCCATCTCCTGCTTCATCTTCTCAATAACCTTGCGATACTCGGGGTCGCAGGCGCCCAGAATCTGCGTGGCGTAGATGGCAGCGTTCTTGGCACCGTTGATGGCAACGCAGGCCACAGGCACGCCGGAGGGCATCTGAACCATCGACAGTAGGGAATCCATACCACCCAGATCACTCGTCTTCATGGGCACGCCAATAACCGGCAGCGGCGTAAAGGCGGCCACGACGCCACCCAAGTGAGCAGCCTTGCCAGCGGCGGCAATGATCACCTTGATGCCACGATCGGCGGCAGTCGAGGCCCACTCGTGAACCTTCGCCGGTGTGCGGTGTGCGCTCGCAATGACAAGCTCATAGGGCACGCCCAGCGCCTCGAGCTCGGCGGTGCAACCTTCCATAACGCCCAGATCGGACTTGGAACCCATGATGATCCCGACAACCGGCTTTTGATCTGCCATAAACAAAGACCTCCTGTTGAGAGCGGCGACGCGGCGGATCCGCGACCCTTAACTACTGAGAGTAGTATAGCTGCTCCCGTCCCTGCGGTCCCCGGGTGCCCCGCGGCGGTCTGGTGTTTTCATCTTCACTCCGGTTGCTTCGCAAAGTCGTTCAGATGAAAACACCAGACCG
>CABUJL010000020.1 GCA_902491915.1 uncultured Collinsella sp. | reverse complement strand
GAGACAAGCTCGCGCAGACGCTGCGGCGAAAGTGCATGCCAACCGCCAATACAAAGGGTCAGCCTTGCCTGGAACAGCGGCGATTCCGAGCTTTTGAGCAGATGGCGCCAGCCGCGATCTGTGAGCTCGTCAAGTGCCACGGACACAAAGGGTTCGTCGGCATAAGGCCCATCCAGATAGAGGCGTTTTACAATCTCCGCCTGGCCAGCACCCAGCTCGCCCTCCAACATGAGGGGCACGCCGCGGGCATAGCTTTCGCAGACGGGGCCAGCGACCGCAGCGGCACCCTCGACAATGCCGTACGCGCTTGCCTCGTAGCGCGCCTCGACCTCATCTGCGTTAAGCCACTCAATACCCGCGTGTGCCGCCACACCGTGCACCTCGCGGACCACGACCACCCAAAGCGCGCCGTATTCCTTGGCGACCGGACGCACCGTAAGGCTCAAGCGCCCTCCCGCATGCCCCATCACCAGGCGCGCGCCATTGCCCACGCGCCCCAGGCGCTCGGCGACAAATGCCGCGACATCTTGCTCGAGCGCGACATCATCCATGGTCGAAATCGCCACGCGTCCATGCCCATCGATTGCCAATGCCGAGGCCCCGGCAGCAGCCAAGGCCTCGATCAAGATTTGTAGCTTGGCATCACTGTTCATATTGCGCCCCGTCCTCGACGCCACGCCGCCGGCGACGGCCGCGCGGGCGAGTGTTTCAAAATTGAACGATATTGCTCACCAAACACTATAGGGCAGAAGCCGCCGTCCTGCGAGTATATGAGTTGCCCCGCATCGCCATCCTGGCGGGGCGATAAGAGCTCTTCGGGACCTATCAACCTGCGGACAAGCCATACCCGCAAGAGCTCCTATCGCTCCACCGCGAGGATGCGCTCACCAGCACGCAGCACGCAAATAAGCTACTTCTCTACCAGATTCCCAGCACGTGCTGCATTCCCAAACTCATGCACGCAATGCCAATCCAGCAGCAAAAGCCCAGCGCGATGGGCTTGCCGCCCTTTTTGACCAGCTCGACGATATCGGTATTAAAACCAATAGCCGCCATGGCTATCACGATAAAGAACTTCGACAGCTCCTTGATGGGCGCCGTAAAGGACGCGGGAAGCTGAAGCACCGTGGTGATCACGCTCGCCAGCACAAAGAACAGCACAAACATGGGAAACGCGCGTTTAAGCGAGAACGTGCTTTTGGCGTCGCCGCCGGCCTTGCGCGCCAGATGCATCTGCCAGCATGCGAGGACCAACGTGATGGGAATGATAGCCAGCGTCCTGGTGAGCTTGACCACCGTGGCGTTCTCGAGCACATTGGCGCCGGGATGCATACTGTCCCAGGCGCTCGCCGCAGCCGTTACCGACGAGGTGTCGTTGATGGCGGTGCCGGCAAACAGGCCAAAGCCCTCATTGGTCAGCCCGAGCATGCCGCCGAGCGTCGGAAACACGAGCGCCGCGATAACGTTAAACAGGAAGATGACCGAAATAGCCTGGGCAATCTCGCGATCGTCGGCATCGATGACGGGCGCGGTCGCGGCGATGGCCGAACCGCCGCAAATCGACGAACCCACACCCACAAGCGTCGCGATCTTACCCGGCACGTTCATAACGTGGCAGAGCACAAAGGCGATGACAAGCGAGGTCGAGATTGTCGCCACGATAATCGGCAGCGACTGGGCGCCCTTGGACAGAATCTGGGAGAGGTTCATGCCAAAGCCAAGCAGGATAACCGCGTACTGCAAGACTTTTTTGGACGTATAGGTGACGCCAGCGGCGAGCTGTTCGCGACGATTCTTGGGAAAGACGAGCGCCAGGACCATGCCAAAGAGGATGGCAAACACCGGCCCGCCGACCACCTCAACCTGTTTGCCGAGCAACGTCGCGGGAATGGCGATGATTAGGCAGAACAAGACGCCTTTCCAGCGCTCGCGTACGATATTTGCCAGTTGCATATGGGATTCCTTCTTTCTATTTCACGTTTGCGACGGCTTATGATACGGCAACATTGAGCGCAGCCTTGCGCAAACACAGACTAAGATGCCGCAATAGTTCTCAGGCAACAGCCGAATTACCCACCGCGGAGAGCTGATTCGCGGCATAATTAACAACTGACATATGAGTTTGATAGAACAGTTGCGAGGCGCTATGGAAGAATCGATGCACGTCGGCGAGCAGGAAACGAGCCTACAGGACCAGTCCTACCACACCATTCGACGCAAAATCGTCTACCTGGACTACAAGCCGGGCGAAAAGCTGGGCGTCAAGCAACTTTGCGACGACCTGGATATGGGGCGCACCCCTGTACGCGAGGCTTTGGTTCGCTTGGCGCAGGAAGGCCTGGTGCGCACCGTGCCCCAGAGCGGCACCTACGTCTCACCCATCAACCTCACCCTTGCCGAGAGTGCCTGTTATATCCGCGAGCATCTGGAAAAGCAGGTGATCGTGGAGTGCTGTGCGCGCGCCACCTCGGCAGGCATCGAGCAGCTCGACCGAGCCATCGCGCTGCAGGAAAAGGCCATGGCCGAGGAGGATCGCATCGGCTTCTTTTTGAGCGACAACCTCATGCATCACATGATTTTTAGCATCGCATGTCGCAGCACCGTGTGGTCGTGGCTCGAAGAGACCAATGCCGACCTGGAGCGCTTCCGCTGGCTGCGCGCCGCCACGCAGACGCTCGACAATCAGGAGATTGTTAACGAGCACAAGCAAATCCGCCGCGCCATCGCCGGCCGCGACCCCATCGAGGCGAGCTTTTTGGTCAGCAAGCACCTGCATATGATGTTCCGCAACCAGACCGAGGTCCTGGACCAATATCCCAAGTACTTCGAGACCAGCAAGCTCCGCTAACCTGCCAAAACCACCACAAAGGGGACAGGCACCTTTGTGGTGGTTTTTCCGCACAAAAAGGCCCGGCTCCGTCCGATGACGCGGAGCCGGGCCTTAGTTGTTAGGATGGCGGAACCAACTACTCAACAGTAACGCTCTTTGCCAGGTTTCGGGGCTGGTCGACGTCGCAGCCGCGCAGGATGGCAACCTCGCGGGCGAGCAGCTGCAGCGGGACGCTCGCCGTGATGGGGCTGAACACGTCGCGGACGGCCGGCACGCGAATGATGCAGTCGGCGATCTTGTTGATCTCCTCGTCACCCTCGGTGGCAACGACGATGACCTTGGCACCGCGCGCCTTGCACTCCATAAGGTTCGACACGGTCTTGTCGTAGGTGGCACTCTTGGTGGCCACGGCGATGACGGGGAAGCCCGGATCGATCAGTGCGATGGGGCCGTGCTTCATCTCGCCGGCAGCATACGCCTCAGCGTGCAGGTAGCTGACCTCCTTGAGCTTGAGTGCGCCCTCGTAGGAGATGGCAGCGCCCATACCGCGGCCCACGAACAGTGCCGACTGCGCGTCCTTGCACAGCAGGGCGGCCTCGTGCACGGCCTCGGTTTGGGTATCCAAAATCCACTGGATCTGCTCGGCCGTATCGGAAAGTTCGCGGAACAGCATGCGCGCCTGCTTGGTGGTCAGACGGTACTTGACCTGCGCCAGCAGCAGAGCAAGCAGCGTCAGGCTCACAACCTGGCCGATGAAGCTCTTGGTCGAGGCGACCGCGATCTCCTTGTTGGCCTTGGTATAGATGACGCCGTCGCTCTCGCGCGCCACGGGACTGCCCACCACGTTGGTGATGCCAAAGACCTTGGCGCCCTTGATGCGCGCATCGCGAATGGCGGCGAGGGTATCGGCCGTCTCGCCCGACTGGGACACGGCAACGACGAGCGTCGTCGGCGTGATGATGGGGTTGCGATAGCGGAACTCGCTGGCAGCCTCAACCTCGGTGGGAATGCGAGCCCAGCCCTCAATAAGGTTCTTTGCGATGAGGCCGGCGTGATAGCTGGTGCCGCAGGCGATCACGTAGACACGGTCGATGTCGTTGAGCTCCTCGAGGGACAGACCCAGCTCGTCGATATCGAGCTCGCCGGCAGGCGTCATACGGCCAACCAGCGTGTCGCGCACGACGCGCGGCTGCTCGTGGATCTCCTTGAGCATAAAGTCGGGATAGCCGCCCTTTTCGGCCATGTCTAGATCCCAATCGATGTGGGTGACCTTGGGCTCGATCACGTTGCCGGCCTCGTCGGTATACTCGACGCCCGCGGGCGTGAGCTTGGCAAACTGACCGTCCTCGAGCACCACGACATCGCGGGTGGCGTCGATGAGCGCGATGACGTCGGAGGCAACGTAGGAGCCGGTCTCGCCCACGCCGACCACAATCGGGGAGTCTTTGCGGGCAACGGCGATTACGCCAGGCTCGTCGGCGCACACGGCGGCCAGGCCGTAGGCGCCTACCACATGGGTGCAAGCCTCGCGCACGGAGGCCATCAGGTCGTGCGTCTCGGCATAGGCCTCTTCGATCAGATGCGCGAAGACCTCCGTATCGGTCTCGCTCTTAAAGTGATGGCCGCGGCCCTCCAGCTCCTCGCGCAGTTCGGCGAAGTTCTCGATAATGCCGTTGTGGACGATGGCGATGCGACCGTCGCAGCTGGTGTGGGGATGAGCGTTAACGACGGAAGGCTTGCCGTGGGTGGCCCAACGGGTGTGACCGATACCGCAAGTTGCGTCGCTATCGATGTTGGAAAGCTCGCTCTCCAGACCCGCAACCTTACCCACGCGGCGGATAACGTCGAGGTGCGCCGCGGCGCCCTCGCCCACCTCGAGCGCGACGCCCGAGGAGTCATAGCCGCGATACTCCATGCGCTTAAGGCCTGTGACCAGGATGTTCTTTGCAATATCAGAGCCGGTGTAGCCGACAATTCCGCACATAGGATAAATCCCTTCGTTCGCGTGACTGCAAGACGTCCACGCACGGAAGGCGCTGAGACGTATAACGTTCGAGTATTGTACTCACGCAAACGCAAGCTGATATACCAGAAGTGGTATCTCAACTTAGATACCACTCGATGCACACATGCCCAAACCACCACGATGGGGACAGGCGCCTTTGTGGTGGCCTGGGCTCCAGCGTTTGCCCAGATAAAACCTGCCAAAATAAACCTGTCCCTAATTGGCAGGTTTTGACACCTCAGAGGCGGGCGATGCTACAATCTGGCTTGTACTTGAAACGCATCAAAGGGGCCGCTATGGCAAAGGTAAAAATCAGCGACGTCGCGCGCGAGGCCGGGGTTTCGTTGGGCACGGTTTCCAACGCACTCAACCACCCCGAAAAGCTGCGCCCCGAGACCCTCAAACTCATCAACGAGACCATCAATCACCTTGGCTACCTGCCCAACCAAAGCGCCCGTCAGCTCGCGGGCGGCACCACCAAGTCCTTTGGCCTGGTCCTTCCCCGTCTCGACCACGGTTTTTCGCTCCAAATTGCCAGCGGCGCCCATAACGAGGCCCGCAAGCACGGTTACGACCTGCTCATCGCCAACGCCGATAACGACGATATTCTCCAGGACCATTACCTGCGCTACTTTATGGGCACGCAAATGTCCGGCGTCATGGTTCAGCCCATGGCGTCCCCCGACTGGCGCCCCGCAACGACCAAGATGCCCGTGCCGATCGTCTATCTGGACATCCACTGCTCCGAGCCCGGTTACTACGTGGCCGCCGACAACGAGGCGCAGGGGCGCATTATCGCCGAGCTCGCCGTCGCCCGCGGCGCACGCCATATCACCGTTGTGGGCAGAGCGGCATTCATGCAGCTCACCCTGCGCGTACTTGGCATTCACAAGGCCCTCGCCCTGCATCCCGATATCAAAATTGAAGTCATTGACGCCGGAGAGTGGAATACCGCAGCCGACGGCTACAGCATTGGCGCTCAGATTGCCGGGCGCCCTGCCGACGAACGCCCCGATTTTGTCGTCGGCCTGACCGACGTGTTAGCCTCGGGCGTTATCTCGGCATTGGTCGACAAAGGCATCTCCGTCCCCGAGCAGGTTCGCGTGGCCGGATGCGACGGCAACCCACTCGCCTGGAGCGGGTCGGTTCCCCTCACCACCGTGGCGCCGCCGGGTTACGAAATTGGCCGCAAGGGCGTTCAGTTGCTGATGGAGCAGATTGAGAACAAAGCCCCGGCAAAGACCAAGCATATCCGCGTCGGCTCTGCAGCGCGCACCGTCACCGCAGTCACGGCCGCCGAGGATATCAACCGCCAAGAACTCGTGCGGCCGTTCCTCCTCGAGCGAGCCAGCACCCAGGCGAGCAGCCACGCCGAAGCCACCGCCATCAACCTAGGCGCGTATCTATAGCGCGTCGGCCAGTATGCCAAAACGCCGCCTAAGCAAAAGAGGCCCGACCATTGCCGGACCTCTTTTGCTTAAGTGCAAAGACGGCCAATTTCTCGCTTCAACGCCGCAATTGCCTAGTGCACAGCCTTGACCGCCGCCGCCAGATCAAACAACGTATCGAGCACGGCCTCGCAGCCATCCACCACATCCTGCGGCAGCGGCACGATATCGGGCACGGCAAAGACATGGCAGCCGGCCGTGATGCCCGAGACGCAGCCGTTGCGCGAATCCTCGACCACGGCGCACTCCTCGGGGGCAAAGCCCGCGCGCTCGCAGGCGAGCAGATACATCTCGGGGTCGGGCTTACCGTGCACGACGTCCTCGCCACAGGTCACCGTTTCAAACTTGTCAAAAAGACCGACCATCTTAAGGTTGCGCTCGGCCGTAACGAGGCGCGACGACGTCGCTAGACCCACGTGATAGCCCGCAGCCAGCAGCTCGTCTATGCACTCGGAGGCGCCGGCCTTAAGCTCCAGTTCGGTCTTGACCATCTCGTCGCGAATCTCCTTGTGACGGGCATAGACCGCCTCGGTGGTTTCGTGGCTGCCATAATGCTTATCAAGGAGGTCCATAACATCGGGCAGCGTGCGACCGATAAACTGATGGATCAGCGCTTCATCAATCGCGACCCCCAGCTCGGCAGCGCCCGCCTTCCATGCCTTAATGCCCAAACGCTCGGTATCGACCAGCGTTCCGTCCATGTCAAAAATAACAGCCTTGATCATATCGGTCCCCCATCGGCTCTCGCTATCGCATTACCGCAACTCTACCGCATTTAGCAACTTGTATATAACGTATATACCATATTGCACTTTCGTTACATAGATAGAAGTCTTATGACAAGCGGCTCGATAGGATTATAGTTTTCGACCGAGCAATCGATGATAAGGAACGTTTCATGCTTTCAGACACCACCGCACCTGCAAAGGAGCTTCAGGATAAACTCGCAGAGCTCGAGCAGCTGCTTTTGGCATACGGACGCGTTGCCATCGGCTTTTCCGGCGGCGTCGACAGCAGCTTTTTGGCCGCGGTCTGCGCCCGCATCATGCCTGTCAGCACGCTTCTCGTCCACCTCACCACGCCGCTCATCGGCACGCCCGAACAGGCTTCGTTTGAGCGATCCGTTGACGGGCAAGCCGATGAGGAGCCACATTTTAAGCTCCCTGTGCTCAATCTTTCGGTCGATCAGTTGCAGCTCCCCCAAGTAGCCTGCAACGATGCTAATCGCTGCTACCACTGTAAGCACGCCGGCTTTACCGCTATCGTCAACCACGCCAAGTCGCTCGGCTTTCCCACCGTCATCGATGGCAGCAATGCAAGCGATCGCGGCGACTACCGCCCCGGCATGCGCGCGGCAGAAGAGCTCGGCGTACGCTCCCCTCTTATGGAGGTCGGCTTTACCAAGGACGAAGAGCGCGAGCTGCTGCGCGCATGGGGCTATCCCGTTTGGAACCTGCCGGCGGGAGCCTGTCTTGCCACGCGCGTCCCCACGGGCGAGGAGCTTACGCGCGAGAAGGTCGATTTAATCCGCGCCTGCGAGGATTACCTGCACGAACTTGGTCTGGCGCAGGTTCGCGCGCGCTTGGTCGGCGGCTGCATGCACATCGAGGCCGCGCCCGCAGATGTCGCCAAGATCGCCGCCCTCGGCGGCGGCGCCGTCGATGCCGAGGGCAAGGCCCCACTGCCCGCCGCTACCGAGTCCGCGCTGCGCGAGCTGGGCTGCGGCCACATCTCCCCCGAGGTCACCCCCTACATCCACGGCAACATGAACCTTTAGATTACGCCGTTTTACAAACGGCGTAACTGCTCGGCGCTGCGCGGGCTCCGGGCACATATGCTCAACCTGGACTGCGTTAACTGACCTGTCAATAAGGGACAGGTTTGTTTTGGCAGGTTTTATCTTGGGAAAATATCGCGAGGCAGTCGCCCCTCTAGCACCCATCAAACTTCGAGAGACGATAGAGGGGCAATTCGGCTGCATCTACTTCTTCCGATAGCGGCGGTTGCGGCTCGTCGATGAACCCATTACTTCGATGAGCCCTTTATCCGTCATTTTTGGCAGATGGTAGCTGACGGACGAATTTTGGCATTCCGTCTCTCTAAAACAAGGCGCTTATCTCTCTAACTTTAGAGAGATAAGCGCCTTGTTTTAGAGAGACATTAAGAGAGATGTATCGAATTCGCTGCTAGATTGCCTAATGCTATCTCTCTAACCAACCTTCTCTTTAGAGAGACATTTAGAGAGATGAGCGCGACCTCTCTAATCAAGGGCTCCACTCTTTAAGGTGCACACTTCCTAACCGTGCCCTAAGTTGCGGTGAAATAACTCACGATTAGCCTGCCAAAAAGGGATAGGTTTATTTTGGCAGGTTTTATCTGGGGAAACGCAAACAGGGCCGCGACACCTATATGGCGTCGCGGCCCTTTTCCTTGGAGAAGGATCGATTGATTGAACGGGATGACCGTTCTAGTCTTCGAGTCCGCTATTGATGAGCTCCGCAATCTCAACGGGATCGGTGCTCGCGCGCACCTTGTCGCGGAAGCCGGCGTCCATCAGCATTACGGCAGCCTTGGAGAGCAGGCGCAGATGCGTGGTTCCAGCCTCGCCGGCAGGCACGTACAGCGCGAGCGCAACATCGACGGGCACCCCATCGAAGCTCGGCCATTCAACGGGCTCGGTCAGTTTAAGCACGGCAACGCCCGGCGTGTGGATCGCGTCGCTTTTGGCATGCGGAACGGCAAAACCGGCGACAAGGCCGGTCTCGGCCTCGTTCTCGCGAGCAATGAAGGCGGCCTCTACGGCAGATGCGTCATCGGCAAAGCCGAGCTCGATGGCCTGCTCGGACAAATAATGTAGGGCGTCCTCGCGCGAGGCGGCGGTATACCCGATTGTCACTTGGTTGGCAGATACAAATCCCATGGAAACCTTCCTTACAACACGGACCTGACCGCAGCTTCGATGCCGTCGGCGTCCAAACCGTACTTGTGCAGCAAATCGACCGCAGGGCCGGACTCGCCATACACATCGCGCACGCCGACGCGACGCATCGGCACCGGATGCTGCTCCGCGAGCACCGAGGCCACGGCCTCGCCAAGACCACCGATAATCGAATGCTCCTCGGCAGTGACCACACGACCGGTCTTCTTGGCGCTGGCAACCACCAGGCGCTCATCGAGCGGCTTGATCGTGTGCATATTGATGACCTCGGCATCGATACCATCGGCAGCGAGCGCCTCGGCAGCCTCAAGCGCCTCGGCGACCATAAGGCCACAAGCGATGATGGTCACATCGGACCCCTCGCGCACGACCACGCCGCGACCAATCTTGAACTCATAGTCCTCGTGATCGTTAATGACCGGCGTTGCCAGGCGTCCGAAGCGCATGTAGACCGGTCCCTCAAACTCATAGGCGGCGCGCACGCAAGCGCGAGCCTCGATGTCATCGGCGGGAACGATTACCGTCATACCCGGGATCGTGCGCATGAGCGCGATGTCCTCGCAGCACTGATGCGTGGCGCCGTCTTCACCGACCGAGATACCCGCATGCGTGGCACCGATTTTGACGTTGAGGTGCGGATAGCCAATGGAATTACGCACTTGTTCGTACGCGCGGCCGGCGGCGAACATGGCAAAGGTGCTCGCAAAGGCGACGTGGCCCGTGGTCGCAATGCCGGCGGCGAGCCCCATCAAGTTGCTCTCGGCAATGCCGGCATCGTAGAAGCGCTCAGGGTGCGCAGCCTTAAACTTACCCGTCTGCGTAGCGGCAGCCAGGTCGGCATCGAGCACTACAAAGTCATCGTGCTCATTGCCCAGCTCGACGAGCGCCTCGCCGTAGCTTACGCGCGTGGCGACTTTTTTGACCTCTGCCATTAGAGCTCCTCTCCTGCTGCCGCAAGCTCGGCCATGGCCTGCTCAAACTGTTCATCGTTGGGCGCCTTGCCATGCCAGCCAACCTGGTTCTCCATAAAGGAGACGCCTTTGCCCTTCACCGTCTCGGCGATGATAGCGACGGGCACGCCGGTCACCTCACGAGCCTCGGCGAAAGCCGCCTCAATCTGTGTCATGTCGTTGCCATCGGCTAGCTCGATCACATGCCACTTAAAGGCGCGGAACTTGTCAGCGAGCGGCATGGCCGAGTTGACCTCATCGATCGTGCCGTCAATCTGCAAGCCGTTGTGGTCGACGACGGCAACAAGATTGTCGAGCGCATGGTTGCCGGCAAACATGGCCGCCTCCCACACCTGGCCCTCCTCGCACTCGCCGTCGCCCAGCAACGTGTAGACGCGGTAGCTGTCACCCCAGTGCTTTGCGGCGAGTGCCATTCCAACCGCGGCGGAGATACCCTGACCGAGCGATCCGGTGGACATATCGATGCCCGGGGTGTCGTTCATGTTGGGATGACCCTGCAGTCGGCTGCCAATATGGCGGAGCGTCTCGAGCTCTTCGACGGGAAAATAGCCGCGATTTGCCAACACCGAATACAGGCCCGGCGCCGCGTGACCCTTGGAGAGCACAAAGCGATCGCGATCGGCCTTGTGAGGGTCAGCAGGATCGATATTCATTTCCTCAAAGTACAGATACGTCATGATGTCGGCAGCACCGAGCGATCCACCCGGATGTCCCGACTTGGCCGCGTGAACCGCAGTCACGACACCCTTCCTGACCTCATTGGCGACCTTTGCCAGCTCCTGGTTGGTCATACGAATTCCTCTCTTGAGAACAACCCCGGCACCGGATGACGCGATGCCGGGGCAATCCACTCGTTAAGCCTGAGCGACGACCTTCTGCCAATCAGCCTCAAAAGAGGCAAGGCCCTGGTCGGTCAGCGGGTGATGCAAGCATTTCTTAAGAGCGGCCATGGGGACGGTCGCAATGTCGGCACCAAGCAGCGCCGCCTGGGTCACATGGTTGGGCGTGCGGACCGAAGCGGTGATGATCTCAACGGTGTCGTCGACGTTCTTGCCGGTCCAGTCATAGTTCTTGATGCAAGTCACAACATTGTCGAGCTGCGAGATACCGTCCTCGGCGATGTCATCGAAGCGCCCCACAAACGGGCTGATGTAGCGAGCGCCGGCGTTGGCGGCCATCAAGGCCTGGGTCGGCGAGAAAACAAGCGTCATGTTGACGCGCACACCTGCGTCGGCCAGGGCGCGGCAGGCGGCAAGGCCGGCCTCGCACACGGGAAGCTTAACCACGATGTTGGGAGCGAGGGCGGCAAGACGCTTGCCCTCCTCGATCATGCCCTCGGCAGTAGTCGCGGTGGACTCGGCAGACACGGGCAGACCCTCGCAGAGCTCGGCAATCTTGAGCATATGGGGCTCAAAGTCGGCAAGCTTGCCGCCGGTCTTGGCGTACAGGGACGGGTTGGTGGTAACACCGGCCAGGCAGCCCCAGCTCTTGGCCTCGGCAATCTCGTCCAGATTGGCGGTATCGATAAAGAACTTCATGGTGAACCCCTTCAAAGGAAGCTAAAACTCAAAAGAATGGGACAAAGGGACTGCCCCTTTGTCCCATGTGCCGGGCCTGCAGCTGGGACATGCCCCAGGCCCGGCGTCGCGTAGGAAAAGCTACTTACTCGGCAAGAGCGGCCTCGATGCGGGTCGTGACGCCCTTGAGGTTAAGACCGACGACGTACTGCTTGATCGGGCGCTTGATGTGCTCGATCACAAAGCGCTTGCCGTCGATGTCCTGGGCAGCGAGGTTGCGATAGAGCTTCTCGACCTGCTCCTTGACCTCGGGATCGTTGAACGCATAGTGGCCGGAGACATCCAGGATCTTCAGGCTGAGCTCATCGTCGGCAAGGATGTCATCGACCTGCAGGTTGACGTCGTCGCCAGTCATCCACTTGCGCCAGCGCTCGGTCTTGATAGCCTTGACCAGCAGCGTGTGATACAGGTCGGAGGGGTCATCGCACAGACCGTTGTCGACCAGGATCTGCTCGGTGGCGCAGAGCTTGAGGTAGGCGCGGGTCTCCTCGGTGCCATACTGCGGAGCGACGTTGGAGGCGGTCACGTGTGCCGGGATGTGCTCGAGCAGCGTCGCGTCGTCCAGATAGTCGGCGTTGTGCTCCTTCAGGCCCACGCCATAGCGCTTGGCCATATCGGCAAGCTCGCGGGCGTTCTTGAAGTTGTAGTGACCGACCTGCTCCGTCCAGCGGGTAAGGGTGCCGGTCTGGCCGACGATAAAGGTGGGCATGGGGCAGCCGCGCTTCTCGAGCTCGGGCTGCAGCTGAGAAATGAACTCCTCGTACTTATCGGTAGAGGTCAAGCCGCCATTGGTCTCCTCGGTACCGACCTCATAGGCGACCTCGGGCAGGTTATGCTCGCGACGGTACTGCTCAAGGTAGTCGATAAGATCGATCGTGCGGCGAAGCACCACGTCGAGCGGAATAACCTTGCCGATCTGATAGGGGTCCTTGGTGGGGTCGACCATCAGCAGGTCAAAGCCTGCCTCCATGTCGGCGACAAAGGACTTACGGGCGAGCTCCATGGCCTCGTCCTCGGGCAGGTGGGCGTTACGCTCCTCGTCGCGCTGCCACGGACCGCCGTGATCGCGGCACAGGTAGTACGGACCGGTGTAACCCACCTCGTCGGCGACCTTCTTGATGTCGGCGGCAAAGCGCGTCTGGTCCCAACCGTTGACGTAGCCGGCGCCCATCTCGTCCATATCGACCTGGTTGCGGCTGGCGATAAACATGGGCGGGAAATCCTCGTCCTTGGCAAGCTCGAACACGGCCTGAATCAGGTTGGGGCTCATGGGGCCAATGCCGACCATGGTTGCGTGATCGCCGCTATCCTGCAGTTTGAGCATGCCCTGAACGGCCTGGCGGATGGTGAGGTTGGACATTTTGTTCTCCTTCTCCAGAGGATTTTTGACAAAAGTTCCCTGGGACCCAGATGTGGGCCCTATCAGTACGGATGGATTTTGTTGTGTAGGGGCGGTTGTGCGGAGTCAAATCCATCCCTCCGCACAACCGGAGTCCTTAAAGGTTTACTTGGCCTGCTTGTCGAGCGTGGGCTTCATGGCAATCAGGATTGCAGCGGCGACCACGGCGCCAATCACGATGTCCAGGCAGAACAGCGCGACGTTGTTGGTGGCAAGGGCGACGATAAAGCCACCGTGCGGGACGTAGCAGTCGATACCCTGGAAGGCGGCGAGCGCCGCGCCCACGGCAGAGCCGATGCAGATGCCGGGCAGGGTGTGGCCAAGGTCCTTGACCGCGAAGGGGATAGCGCCCTCGGTAATGCCGATGCAGCCCATGAACAGTGCGGAGATACCCATCTGGCGATCGGCGTCATCGAACTTGTTCTTGGCGATGAGCGCAGCAAGGCCGCAGGCAATCGGGGGAATGGCGACGGCGACGCGGAACATGCCGTTGGGGCCATAGATGCCGGAGGCCATGATGGCCATGGTGAAGGTCGAGGCGGTCTTGTTGATGGGGCCACCCATATCGAAGGCGGTCATAACGCCAATGACCAGACCCAGGACAACTGCGGAACCGCCCTGCAGGCTGCCGAGCACGCCGGTGAGCCAGTCCATCACAAAGCCAAGCGGCGTGGCCAGGATGTAGATATAGGCCATGCCCAGGACAAGCGAGGTCAGAATCGGGATGATCAGGATGGGCATGATGGTCTGGATGGTGTTGTTGACCTTCCAGGTCTTCATCCAGCGGACAAAGTAGCCGCAGATGACCGCCATGATCATGGCGCCCAAGAAGCCGGTCGAAACGCTGTTGCCGTTAGGGGTAACGACTGCGTTGTTGACCAGGTAGCCCAGGACAAAACCGGGGGCGAGCGCGGGCTTGCCGGCCATCGAGTAGGAGATGTATGCCGCAAGCACCGGGATCATCATGGAGATGCCGGCCATGCCGATGGTGTTAAGGCTCACCATCAGCGGGTTCGTAACCTCCATGCCGTTGGCGCCGGCGGTACCGGATGCCAGCGAGAAGGCAAGAAACACGCCGCCGATAACGACGATGGGGATAAAATAGGAAACGCCGGTATTGAATGCATTGAGCAGCGTCTTGCCAGGATCGGCAAAGATAGACTGCTTGGACGCCGGTGTCGGGGCCTGCGGGGCAGCGGAGACGGCCTTCTTCTCTGCCTTGGCCTCGGCCTTGGGCGCGTCAACGGCGCCACCCGTCGCCTTGATGATCTCAATGGCCTGGTCGATGATCTTTACCGGATCGGCGATTACATCCGAGGTGCCGACCTTCAGGAACTTGCCCTCGGCCATCTTCTGCTCAAAACGGTCCTCGTTCTCGACACCCACGTCGACGGACTCCAGGACCAGGTCGGCGGAGTCCACGTCTTCCTGCGTGAGCTCATTCTCGATACCCAGGCCACCCTGAGCCTCGACCTTGCACTCGATGCCACGGGCGGCGCATTCATCCTGAATCGCCTTCTGGGCCATATACGTGTGGGCGATACCCACAGTACAGGCGGCAACGCCTACGATCTTCATTGCTTCCCTCTTTTCATAGAGTTGCGTGCGCAAGACACCGTTTGCGGAGGCCTCCGGAGCATCCCCTGCCGTTTGGACTTGCTGTCTTTTCGACAAGAACAATATAGGTGCTCGTTTTTCTTAATGCCAGCTTATTTCGGTAAACGCGCAGGTCAGAGCGTTGGTTATGCGATTTAGTTATGCGTTTAACCAAAAATGAATCCTGCGATTTTGCCCTCGATTTCAAAAGTCAAGAAGTATTTGATTTTCTCGGTAGACGGCAGATGCGCATGCCGGTCACAAATTTCGACCCCACCCGTATGCCGCATTTGTTGCATACTCATATGAAAGGAAAAAGCCGCTCACCGAAGCGTATCCTTCACCAAGACTCAAAGTCATCATGTTGGAAAATGCTCATCTGTCGGAAGGAGTCGCTGTGGCAAAACAGCGCGTTACGATCGCAGACGTCGCTCGAGAGGCGGGAACCTCGACGGCAAGCGTCTCGTATTACCTCAACGACAAACGAGAAAAGCTTAGCGAGAAGACGCAGAACAAAATCGCGCGCGTCATTAAGGAACTCGGATACGTTCCCAACGCCCAAGCGCAGACGCTCACCGGCAAGCAAACCCACGTCATTGCCATCATCATTTTGGATAACACCAACAAATGGGCGGGGCTCGTTCTCAATGGCATGGAGCAGGTCATGCTCCCCGCGGGCTACCAGACGGTCGTTTGCACGAGCAACTTTAACCCCGAGACCGAGCTCATGTACGTCGACAAGATGCTCTCGCTGGGCGTCGATGGCTTTATCATCCAGCCCACGGCAAACTTCAAAGCCGTGCATGACCGCATTAGACGCGCCGGCAAGCCGGTCGTCTTTTTCGATGCGGCCATCTATAGCCCAGGTACCAGCTGGATCAAAACCAACCTTTACGACGGCGTGTACAACGCCACACAGGCACTCCTCGACGCCGGCTACGAAGATTTCTTTTCCATTGCCGCCAACATGACCGAAATGCGCACCCGCATGGAGCGTTTTCAGGGGTATGCCGAGGCGCTGGCAGCGAACGGGCAGCTCTACAAAGCGATTCCCATCGATCACAACAAGCCGTCAATCAACGAGCTCACCGAATACTTTAAATTCAAGTTCAATCCCGCCAAGCGAACCCTTATCTTCGTGCAAAATCAGTGGGCACTTCCCCGTGTCTACAAGGCCCTCCAGCCAATGGCCCATCTGCTTCCGCAGCAAATCGGCCTTTTGGGACTCAACTGCGAAGACTGGACTAATCTCACCACACCGACCGTCTCCACCATCATCGAGCCCGTCGACCAAGAAGGTCGCGAAGCAGCCGAGATGCTGCTCGCCCTACTTGACGGAAGCAGCGAACCCGGCGAGCAGCGCATTCTCGAGTGCAAGCTCAACTGGCTCGACTCCACCTCGATCTAGACCGCGGGACAAATGAATCAGTAGCGTTTGTCTCAAATCTTAAGTATTTGTTCGACAGAACGGCCCCTGCCGGCTCCTGCTAGACTGGTAGATTCCCAACCGTCCATCCAGGAGCCTCAATGTCGCGCAAGTCCGCCTACAAGCAAGCACTTTCCATCGGCACTGCCATGGTGCTGGGGTTTGCGCTGTTCACAGGGTCGCTCGACGGAGCGCCCAAGTTGTTGTCGCCGCAAAGCGATGAGCAGGCGGCAGCTCTGGCCGAGAAGCAAAACGAGAGTCCCAGCCGCACCGACGACGAGGCGGACTTGGTCGCCCGGCTCGAATCGGGAACAGCGAGCTCCCCGGACTCTCAAAATAGCCAAGACTCTGGCGATGGCTCTGAATCCGTCGCAACCGACGCCGGTGACGCTGCCTCCGCGGAAAGCGCCGCCACCCCCATCAACGAAGTCGAAAACCCTGACCTCAACCGCGCCCGCGGTGTTTATCTCAGCAGCATTCCCGACTACGCCGGCAACCCCTACGTTGCCCTTCGCGCCGACAGCACGCACCCGTTGGGCATGCCGTCGTTCACGCTCGATGAATACGATCGCGCCACCGAAGAGGGCTGCTTTAAGAAATTCTCCAAGCTCGATAGCCTGGGCCGCACCCGCAAGGCACTCGCCTGCGTTGGCCCCGAATCGCTCGGCCAGGGCAAGCGCGGCGATATCTCGCGCATCCACCCTGCCGGTTGGCATCAGCAGCGCTACGACTTTATTCCAGGCCAGAGCCTCTACAACCGCTGCCACCTCATCGCCTGGTCGCTCTGCGGCGAAAACGCCAACCGCAAAAATCTCCTCACCGGCACGCGCTATCTCAACGAGACGGGCATGCTGCCGTTTGAAGAGCAGATTCTCGGCTACATCCGCGACACGGGCAACCATGTGCTCTACCGCGTCACGCCCATGTATAACGAAGAGGAACTTGTCTGCCGTGGCGTGCGCCTTGAGGCGCAATCGGTCGAGGACCACGGCAAGACCCTCTGCTTCCACGTATATTGCTACAACCTGCAGCCGCACGTGCAGATCGACTACGCCACCGGTCGCAACCAGGCATCCGGAGACTAGTGCCGACCGCGCCACCCGTAACCCAAAGATGATCTGTTTTCCTCCGTCCCCCAGGGATCAAAAAGGACCGCCCTGGGTTACCCAGAGCGGTCCTTGCATCGGCATATATGTTGCAGGCAACGCCACACGCTACTTGGCGCGACCCTCCTCATAGCGCTCGACCAGCTTGGCCTGAACGTCATAGGGAACCTGCTCATAGCCAGCGGGCTTCATGGTAAAGTCACCCGTGCCGCGCGTGATAGAGCGCAGGCGCGTCGAGTAATCCGTCAGCTCGGCGAGAGGTGCCTGGGCGATGACCACGGTGTCGCCGCGTTCATCGGTCTCCATGCCCGTCACGCGACCGCGCGATGCCGAGATGTCACCCATCACGGCGCCGGCGTAGCTCTCGGGAATAGTCACCGTGATTTCCTCGATGGGCTCCAGCACCACCGGGTCGGCATCGGCGCATGCCTTGCGCAGGCCGATGCGAGCCGCCGCGCGGAACGCCATCTCGTTGGAGTCGACGCTGTGATACGAGCCGTCGTACACAGCCACGCGAATGCCCGTGAGCGGGTAGCCGGCAATGATGCCGTCCTTCATGGTCTCCTGGACACCCTTGTCCACGGCGGGGATCAGCGAGCGCGGAATGCGGCCGCCCACGACCTCATCCACAAACTCGTAGCCGTCGCTCGTGCCGTCGGGCCCAATAAGCGGCTCCACGCGCAGCCAGCAGTCGCCGTACTGACCGGCGCCACCGGTCTGCTTCTTGTGGCGACCCTGGGCGCTCGCCGTGCGGCGGATGGTCTCGCGATACGGAATGCGGATCGGCACGCTCTTGGCCACGACCTTGGTGCGATCCTCCAAACGGTTGAGCAGCACCGAAACCTGCGCCTCACCAACGGCGGAGATGATAGTCTGGCCGGTCTCCTCGTCACGATCGATGCTCATGGTCGGATCAGCCTTGCACGCCTTCTCGATAAACGTATAGAGCTTCTCTTCGTCGCCACGGTTCTCGGCCTCGATGGCAATGCGGTACTGCGAGTTGGGGAACTTAAACGCCGCAGCCTCGACCTTACCGGTAATGGAGAGCGTATCGCCCGTCTCGGCCGCCAGCTTGGGCGCCACGATGATGTCGCCGGCATAGGCGTGACCGACCTCGGTCATGTCGCGTCCGCACATCACATACAGGTGGGCCAGACGATCGCTCTTGCGGGTACGCGCGTTGATCAGCTCAAGACCCGGCTCAAGCGTACCCGTCAGCACCTTGATAAAGCTGATGCGACCCTGCTGCGGATCGGCCAGCGTCTTAAACACAA
This sequence comes from uncultured Collinsella sp., assembly GCA_902491915.1. GTDB lineage: Bacteria > Actinomycetota > Coriobacteriia > Coriobacteriales > Coriobacteriaceae > Collinsella. The sequence goes on along the minus strand of CABUJL010000020.1, from coordinate 3,655 downwards.
ACGCCACCGGACGGTCATCGTCGCTCGAAATCTTGAGCGAATCACCGTCGATGAGCGGCATCTCGCCGTAGTCCGTCGGCGCCGGGAAGTACGTGGCGATGTCGTCCATCAGCGAGTTGACGCCCTGCTCCTTAATGCAATCGCCCGCAAAGACCGGCACAAAGATGCGCTCGGCAATCGCCTTCGACAGCAAGCCCTCAAGCTCCTCCTGCGTCAGCGTCTCCTCGCCTTCCAAGTACTTCATCATCAGTTCGTCGTCAGCCTCGGCCACCAGCTCGCACAGATGGTCATGGGCCTCCTCGGCCTGGGCACGATACTCCTCGGGAATCTCCGACTCAACGGCTTCGGCGCCGTTGCAATGGCGCGCCTTCATGCGCACCAGGTCGATGATGCCATCAAAGTCCTCGCCCTCGCCCCAGGGAAGGGTCACGGCGCCCAGTCGCGTGCCAAAGCGCTCCTGCAGCAGGTCCATCGTGGTCGCAAAGCTGGCCTCGGAGCGCGACAGGCGGTTTACGAACACCGCACGCGCCAGGCGCAGGTCCTCGGCGGCATACCAGAGCTTAACCGTCGTAGGCTGCGGGCCGGCCTCGGCGTCGACCACAAACAGAGCCGTCTCGCAAACACTCATCGCGGCAAAGGCGTCGCCGATAAAATCGGGGTAGCACGGGGCATCGAGCACATTGATGCGCGCGCCCTTCCAGTCGATCGGCGCGATGGTCGTCGAGATGGAGAATGAACGCTTGACCTCTTCAGGGTCATAGTCGAGCGTGGGCTTGGTACCGTCGTGGCCGCCCAGGCGGGCGGTCTTGCCGGAAAGGTGGAGCATGGCCTCGGCGAGTGAAGTCTTGCCCACCCCGCCTTGGCCTACGAGCACCACGTTCCTTACATTGCCGGTCTTGGGAGCACCCATGATGACCTCCTTGCAGGGCCGCGCGCAATGCGCGACGCCAACGGGGAGAGTTCGCGGTCGGTGCCATCCCGGGAGCAGCATGGTCGGCAACCGAGCCGACTCACCCTCCAAATGTCCTATGCCACCACCCTACCCTCACGGGCGGCCGTCCATGCATACCTTTCGGCGCACGTATGAATACAGGCGGCGAGAGGAAGAGACAAGCTTGTGAGGCGATTATTGAACCCCGTCGATGCAAACAAAAAGCCGCCACAGACCGTAAGACCTGCGACGGCTTCGCCTCAATTAATAGTTGAGTAAATACCTGAGCCTATCCCTCGATACGGCTCAAGAACTCACGGGTGCGCTGCTCACGCGGATGGTCGATGACCTGCTCGGCAGGGCCCTCCTCGACAATGCGGCCGCCATCCATAAAGACCACGCGGTCGGCAACATCGCGCGCAAACTGCATCGCGTGGGTCACGATTACCATCGTCATATTCTGCGCGGCAAGGTCTTTAATGACACGCAGCACCTCGGCCGTCAGCTCGGGATCGAGTGCCGAGGTCGGCTCGTCAAAGAACAGGATCTCCGGATCGAGCGCCAAGGCGCGGGCGATACTCACACGCTGTTGCTGGCCACCCGAAAGCTCACATGGCACCTTGTTCTCGTTGCCCGTAAGCCCCATCTGCGCGATCAACTCGCCCGCACGAGCTTCCGCCTGCTCGCGCGGGCGCTTAAGCACGCGGATCGGCGCGTCGATGATGTTTTTCATCACGGTATAGTGCGGGAACAGGTTGTAATTTTGGAACACCAGACCGAATCGCGAGCGCGCCTGCCTGGGCACATCGCCCTTCGCATAGACCGCGCCCGAACCCGCATCCGTCGCAACGGCAAGGTCGCCAAACGAGAGCGAGCCTCCGTCGAGCGTCTCGAGCAGCGTGGCACACCGCAGCAGCGTGGACTTGCCGCCACCCGAAGGCCCGATAATCGCCACGACCTCTCCACGCTTTACCTCGAGCGAGATATCCTTGAGCACCTCATTGCCGCCAAACGCCTTGCGAGCGTTTTCGATTTTCATCACTGAGTTAGTCATGATAATAGTCCAGCTTCTTTTCGGCGGCGCCCAGCAGCATCTCGACCACAAAGTTAAAGACCCAGTAAATCAGCGCCGCGATCGCAAACGGTACCATGCTCACCTGCGAGGCAACCAGGGCCTTGGCCGTCGAGAACATCTCGCCCACGCCAATGGCAAACGCCAGCGACGTGTCCTTGACCAGCGTGATGATCTCGTTGCCCATCGCCGGCAGAATACGCTTGGCGACCTGAGGCATCACGATATACAGAAACGTCTGCACGCGCGAATAGCCCAGCACCTCGGCAGCCTCGTATTGACCGCGCGGAATGGACTGCAAACCCGAGCGATAGATCTCGGCAAAGTAGCCGGCGTAGTTGATGATGAACGCCACGACGCATGCCGTCCATTTGGAATCGGGCGTGAGCGAGATGCCGAACACGTAGTACGGAGCAAAGTAGATGGCGAACATCTGTAGCATGAGCGGCGTGCCACGCATCACCGAAATATAGATACGCGCGATCCAGCGAAGCGGCGCAATTTTGCTCATGCGCATGAACGCCACGGGGATTCCCAGCGGAATCGACCCCAACAGCGTCAGCACAAACAACTGCAAACTGACCAAGAAACCCTGGCCGAGCATCTGCATCATTACTTGGATAGACATTACTTGAGCACCCAATTATCGAAAGATAGACCATAGCTTGAATATTTATCGCAGAGGTCCTTGACCGTGCCATCCTCGTAGAGCGCCTTGAGCGACTCGGTCACGGCATCGGCGGACTTGGTGTCGCCCTTCTTAAAGCCAACGGCGTAGTGCTCGCTGGACAGCGGCTTGTCGAGCTGCGTATAGGCATCGGGCTTGGCGGCAAGCTGATACTGAGCGATCGAGAGGTCACAGGCAACGGCATCGACTGCACCACTCTCGAGCTGCATAAATGCCGTGTTGTACTCACCGATGGTATCGAGCGTGGCAAACGTCGCGGCCAGATCCTTCTGGTCGCCCTCGAGCACATCCTGTGCAGCGGAATCAGTCTGCGTAATCACGGTCTTGCCGGCAAGATCGTCCCAGCTCTTGATACCCGCGTCCTTCTTGACCACGAGCACCTGCTCGTTAAGCATATAAGGCTCGGAGAACGTGTAGTCGTCCTCGCGGCCCTCCATGGTAAAGCCGTTCCAGATGCAGTTGATGGCACCCGAGTTGAGCAGCGTGTCCTTGGCGTCCCAGTCGATGGCCTCGTATTTGACCTCCCAGCCCTGCTTATCGGCAACAGCCTTGGCAAGATCGAGATCAAAGCCGGTGTACTCGCCATCGTCGCCCACAAAGCCGTACGGAGGATAGGACTTATCAAAGCCCACCACGAGCTTCTTGGACTCCGCAGCACCCTTCACATCCTTGGCCGCGGCAGAGCCAGCAGCGGAGCCCTTGCCGGCACCACCGCCGCAACCGACAAGACCAAGGCCAAGCACCGTAGCGAGCGAGCCGGCTAGACCAACAAACTGACGACGAGACATATCGGTGTTCATGGTATCCCCCCTTGATGGCACTTTAGTTAAGTAAAGTGATTCGTGTAACGTCCAGAATCATACACTTTAGTGAGATGGAGTACAAGGGAGGGTTTGCCCGGCGTGGGCGGGGAGCGGCGCGTAATTAAGTTTCCTGCTCTACAGTCCTGCGCAAGACGGAAAGC
>CABUJL010000019.1 GCA_902491915.1 uncultured Collinsella sp. | reverse complement strand
ATGATGTGGCCGTTCTCGAAGGCAGCACCGGTCTTGTGAGCCATGGAGTGAACGATGCCGAGCAGGCCCGAGGAGAAGGCGATACCGGCGATGCACTGAGCCTCGTGCATGTGCTGACGGGCCTCATGGTCGCCAGCATAGGACTTGGGCAGCCACTCGACGATCTCGCGGATGCCGTGCAGAGCGTTGGCGTCGGTGAACATAGAGGCGCAGGTGGAAACGTAGGCCTCCATGCAGTGGGTCAGAGCATCCATGCCGGTGTGAGCGCACAGCTTGGCGGGCATGGTGTAGGTGAGCTCGGGGTCGACGATGGCGACATCAGGGGTGATGTTGAAGTCGGCCAGCGGGTACTTGATGCCCTTGGCGTAGTCGGTAATGACGGAGAACGCGGTGACCTCGGTAGCGGTGCCGGAGGTAGAGGAGATGGCGCAGAAATGAGCCTTCTGACGCAGCTCAGGGAAGCTGAACGGCTGGATGATGTTGTCGAAGGACTCCTCGGGATACTCGTAGAAGACCCACATGGCCTTAGCGGCATCGATGGGCGAGCCGCCACCGATGGCGATAATCCAGTCGGGCTCGAACTCGCGCATGGCCTCGGCGCCCTTCATGACCGTCTCGATGGACGGGTCGGACTCGACGCCCTCGAACAGCTTGACCTCGAAGCCGCCTTCCTTAAGGTCGTTCTCGACGTCCTGCAGGAACCCGCCGCGGCGCATAGAGCTGCCGCCAGAAACGATGATGGCCTTCTTGCCCTTGAGGTTCTTCACCTCGTGGCGAGCGCCCTCACCAAAGTACAGATCGCGAGGATTGGTAAAACGTCCCATACTGTGCCTCCTAAACAAGCCCCTCTTAGACTTGCGTATATAACGGAGCACCCAATTGGCTCCGTTAGGACCGGTTTGCGCGTTGCCGGCGATGACAATGCGCGATGTCTAAACGTCTCAACGCTCAGACAAACACTATTTTACCGTTCTGGTTGGTCAGTTATTCACCTAAAGCCGCCAATGATGAAACGTTTTTTCTATCCCTGAAGACCCTTGTGCGGCATTCATACTCCCAAGCTGGGCAAACGTTTTATCAAGGTTGACTACATATCCCGGGCAGGACGGTGCCCCTCCAAAATATGCACCGTTCGCCGCCAAAAATCGACCGTTTGCGGCACCGTGATACCACTCGGCCGTCCATGGTGCCGACATTTGTGCGACATCCGACTTCGTGGTGCAAAGGTGCAAGTCCAAGTGCGGCACCCCCGGTGTGCCACATGCGGGTAAACTAGAACCTTATATAGAAACATCTGAACCCTAACCGCAGCAAAGGAGGCCCCATGGCATTCGATCCCATTCAAGAGGATTGCCATCGCCTCGTTCTTGAGGCCTTGCGCCGCGACAATATCCCGCTCACCGACGGTGCCGCCGTAGAGCGTCTGATGGAACAATTCACCCGCAACCCCGCACCGCTCATCGTGCACGACCGCGACCGCGCCGGGCATCTGATTGCCAAGGTGGTCGAGGCCGTCGACTACCGCATTCCCTTTATCCCCGACGATACCCAGGCAGAGCAGGAAGAGGCAGCTGCCGAGAACATGCTCCGCGAGGCGGCCGCACTCGATCCGGCCAACTGGGATGCCCAGCGCATGCTGACGGCACTCACCGCCGAATCCAACGAGGAATACGTGCAGTACCTGGTGTCCAAGTGCGACGAGGTGGAGCACGATCTGGCGCTCAAGATCGCCTCGGCGCAGGACCCCTACGAGCGTGAGGCCGCTGGCGACCTTATGCGCCGCCCCTACCTGCGCTGGCTTGCCGCCTTGGCATCGCGCGCGCTCATTAGCGGACGCTACCGCATGTCGCTCGAAGCCGCGAATCGCAGCTTGGACTTTGCGCCCAACGACCCCGCTGGTGTCCGCCACACCGCGATGCTCGCTATGGCAAAGCTCGAATACCCCGCCGAGGAGCTCAAGCGATTTCGCTCTGCCCACTCCGTCCCCTATCTCGCCAACACGCCGCTGCGCCGTCGTCCCAAAGATGCGGAGCGCGACTTGGACCCGTGGACGCTCATCGCGCTGATGAGCGCTGCCTGGCGCGAGCTGGACTACGAGGGCGCCGAGCACTACCTGCGTATCCTTGTGCGCTCATGCCCGCACGCGGCCGAAGCACTCTACTTCCAAACCGAGTTTCCCGATGGTGTCTATGCTCGCGTCAACGTAGGTGTGGGCTCCACCGACGAGCTCGTCCTTGCGCTGTCCGAGGCGACGCCGGTGCTGCAGGAGGGTCTGGGCGCCCCCGACAACGCCAGCTTTGCCGCCTGGGTCGCCACCAACGACATCGTGCGTTCCCAGATCGACGAGCGCATCCTGCGCGCAGCCGAGCAGGGACTTCCATTTAAGGGAGGGGACCTCTAATGGATCCGAGCGTCTACATCCCCGCCTACCTGGAGCGCACCTATCTGGCGTCGCACCCCGAGCTCACCGATGCAGCACGCGAGCTTGTCCATAACGACGTGAGCGTCAACCCTCATAAGTATGCGCAGACCGAGCATGCTCAGGCATTGCTGTCCTACGCCGGTGTTCATCGCCACCTGCTCGACGAGCTCCATCGCATCGAGGATATGGGCAGCGACGAGGAGTTCGAGCAGACGCGCAATCGTCTGTTCGACGACATGCGCGATGAGCTGCTCAAGATTGTCCGCATCGATGCGTATGTCCTCGATGCCCAGCTGCTCGCCATCATTTTGGCGGACACGCCCGTTGACGCCTGCCTGGGCGACCTGATGAAGCTCGAGGCGACCACGACCGATTACCTGCAGCAAAGCGTGCCCGGGTTCGATATGGAGGCCCCACACTACTGGGCCAATAATGTTTTGGCCGACGGTGTCACCGCAGCAGACCTTACCGTGAGCGAGCCGGCTCTTATCGGGTGGCTTCACACGCTCGAGGCCATCTCGCAGCTGTGCATGGCGAGCGCCCGCTACCGCGCTGCTGCCAACTACGCCCGCCGTGTTCTTAAGGCAGAAGGCTATCCCACCCGAGCTGCAGGCACCGTGCTACTCGCCCTCGCTCGCTTGGAAGACGAGGACGGCTTTTTTGCCCTGGCCCACCAGCTCGAGGAGCAGATGGGGGCCGATACCCTCGAGAACTCCCCCTGGTACCTGCTCGCCCGCACGATCTTGCTGTTCAAAACGAACAAGATGCGCCCGGCGACACGCGCGCTGCGTGAGTTTGCCAACCGCTGCGAGGGCGGCGCGTTCTTCTTGCTGAACCCCATGTACCAGACGCCGTACCTTCCCTGCCGACCCGAGCCGCGCGACCCCTGGGATCTCTCGCACCAGGCGGTTTGGGAAGCCGACGGCATCATCTCGGATACCCCCGACTTTGCCCCCTGGGCCAATGCCTGCGAAGACGTTTCGCAGCTTGCCCAGGAGTTTGCGCGCCGCTACGGCTTTTAACGGCGCAAACGCCACGACCATGTCATTCACGTTAGGAACGGCTTCATGAATCTCCGCTCATCTCTTGCCTGCACCTCGAGCGATATCGCCCGCTGGGGGCTGCGCTCCGTCCTTAAGCGCCAGGGCGGCGTACTCCCCGGCCGCATCGCCATGAAGATCGACCCCGAGCTGCTGAGCGACCTCGCCGGCCTTGTCGACCGCAGCGTGGTGATCACCGGCACCAACGGTAAGACCACCACTTCGAACCTCATCGCCGACGCCGTTGCTGCCAGCGGTGCTGCCGTGGTGTGCAACCGTGCCGGCAACAATATGGAGCCTGGTGTGGTGGGTGCTCTGCTCGAGGCCCGCGGCGGCCTTAAACACACCAGCAGCGGCAAGCGCGTGGGCGTTTTTGAGTGCGACGAGCTCTACACCGTGCGCGTCCTGCCCAAGCTCAAGCCGACGTACTTTGTGCTGCTCAACCTGTTCCGCGACCAGCTGGATCGCTATGGCGAGATCGATCACACCCAGGAGGTCATCGCCCATGCGTTGGAGCTCTCTCCGGCAACAACGCTCATCTACAACGCAGACGACCCGCTGTGTGCCGCGATCGCCGCACGCGTTCCCAATGCAAACATCGCCTTTGGCATCGACGGCGCCACCAACACCGAGTCCGACCGTATTAGCGATTCGCGCTTTTGCTCACAGTGCAACGCGCCGCTGGAGTATGACTACGTGCAATACGGCCAGCTCGGCGCCTACCATTGCCCCTCGTGCGGCTGGGCCCGCCCTGTGCTTGTCCGTCGCGTGACGGGCGTGGAGCTCGGCTGCGACGGCTACGACTTTGACCTGGTCTTTGGATCTGCGCCCGACGCGGCTGCCGCACACATCGCCACACGCTACAACGGCCTGTACATGGTCTACAACGTTGCCGCCGCCTTCTTTGCCGCGCACGAGTTGGGCGTGGATACGGCGCTTCTACAGCCTTCGCTCGATGCCTACGTCCCCGCCGGCGGACGTATGGGCCGCTGGGATATCGCCGGCCGCACCGTCGAGGCCAACCTGGCTAAGAATCCCGTAGGCTTCGATCGACAAATCCAGTCCATTAAGACGGCGGGCGGCAGGCTCTGTGCTTTCTTCCTCAACGACAACGACGCCGACGGACACGATGTATCGTGGATCTACGACGTCGACTTTGAGCGCATCGCCGACACGCCGGGTCTTGTCGCCTTTGCCGGAGGCACGCGCGCGCACGACATGCAGGTGCGTCTCAAGTACGCCGGCATCGATGCCGCCATCATCTCGGACGTCGCGCAGGCAATTGGCGCCGTGGCAGACGAGTCCGCCGATGACACCTTCTACGCTGTCGCCAACTACACGGCCTTCCCGCCGCTGGTCAAGGAGCTCGACGGGCTGAAAGTCGCCACCGCCGACGCTGTTGCCGGGCGCGCCGTAGCCCGTGCCGACGGCAGCGCTCTTCCTGTCGGCATCGCGCCAGTCGAGCTTTCGCACCCGCTGCGCATCGTCTACCTGTATCCCGATGCCCTTAACCTCTACGGCGACGGCGGCAACGTCATCGCCCTCGAGCGCCGCTGCGCCTGGCGTGGCATTCCCGTGCGCGTGGACGAGGTCCGTATGGGCGAGTCACTCGATCTCACCGATGCCGATATCGTCATGATGGGTGGCGGCTCCGACCGCGACCAGCTAGCCGTGGCACACGAGCTGCTCGCCCAAAAAGACAAGGTCGCGGCCTATGTTGAGGATGGCGGCTCGCTGCTTGCCATCTGTGGCAGCTATCAGCTGCTCGGCCGTTCGTACTATATGGGCGAAAATCGCATTGAAGGTCTGGGGGTCATTGCCGCTGAGACCGTGCGCGGCGCCAATCGCCTGATCGGTAACGTCGCCGTCAAGACCGACCTGTCACCCGAGCCCTTTGTGGGATTCGAGAACCATGGAGGTCGCACCCTGCTCGACGCAGACGCCACGCCGCTCGGAACGTCCGTCGTCACGGGTACCGGCAACAACGGCGACGACGGCTTTGAGGGCCTGATCTACAAGGGCGTCATCGGCACGTACCTGCATGGCCCGGCGCTGCCCAAGAACCCCGAGCTCGCCGACTGGCTGATCGCCCATGCCCTCGAGCACCGTGGCGATGCACAGGCCGCCGCCCTGCTGCCGCTCAAGCCCCTCGACGACACCTACGAGCACGCCGCCCACGACGCCGCCATGAAGCTCCTCCCCTAGCACCTCACCACCACAAAGGGGGCACCTTTGTGGTGGTTTTTCAGTTTGCCAACGATATGTGAACGGCTAAAAAAGTCTGCTATACTCTTTCCCGCTGTCCCCATCGTCTAGCGGCCAAGGACGCCACCCTTTCAAGGTGGATATCGCGGGTTCGAATCCCGCTGGGGGCACCATTTGAATTGAAGAGCCCGTTACCCTCGCGGTAGCGGGCTTTTTGCTACCCATGCGCCGGGATTCGAACCCGACAGGGTGCGGAGCTGAGGAAACGCGCAAGCGTTTTCCAGCGCAGCACGCAAGGAGCGAAGCGACGCAGCGGAAGCGGGCGGCGCCAGCCGCACGCGGACATCCCGCTGGGGGCACCATTTGAATTGAAGAGCCCGTTACCCTCGCGGTAGCGGGCTTTTTGCTATCCATGTGCCGGGATTCGAACCCGGCAGGGTGCGGACCCCGGCATCATCGCAAAGCCAGCGGGTAAAAAATGGCAAATATGAGTACTGTTACCATTTTAGTTACAGCGATTTCATGCCTTCAGAAGGCGATTTAGCCGTCAGGCGTCCTACGGCGGAAAAATTGCAGACGTTTATCGGCTAAGTACTTGGACATATGTTGCGTAATACTGCATATTTTGTAAAAAGATAATGCTACAGGACTTGTGACAGTACTCATATTTGACGTTTTTTGCCCACGACCCCTTATTACGTGGGCGAATCAGTTGCAAAACGGACTCCTAAACGTCCTTCGCAAACAAAAACCGGGGCCCACATGATGCGGACCCCGGCTCAATACCGTGACGATATGTCAGTTACGCTCTACACGTAGAACAGGATGTCGTCGTAGGTCGGAACCGGCCAGTAGTCGGCGGCCACGATCTCCTCCATTGCGTCCACGGCGGCACGCAGCGCATCCATAGCGGGAACGACCTCGTGCGCGTACACGTTGGCCTGCTCCTGGCCATCGAGAGCCTCGGCCTTCTGATGCACGACGTCGAGCGCCTTGATGGAGTCGTTGATGGCAGTGATACCGTTGCAGAGCTTGTTGAGCGTGTTCTGCTCGCACTGCATGGCGGCCTCAGCACCGGCGGCACGAATAGTCTCAAGGCCCTTAGCGACCTTGGTGGCATAGGCGGTAATGACCGGGCGATAGGTACGACGCGCCTCGCGAACCATCGTGGTGGCCTCGATGTTCATGAGCTTGTTGTACTTCTCGAGCTTGCAATCGTAGCGGCACTGGGCCTCGGCCTTGGTCAGGACGCCCGTCTCCTCAAAGAGCGCAATGGCCTTATCGGAAACAAAGGCGGGCAGGGCGTCGGCCGTGGTCTTGTTGTTGGCAAGGCCGCGCTTCTCGGCCTCGACGGGCCACTCATCGGAGTAGCCGTCACCGGAGAACAGGATGCGCTGGTGATCGGTCAGCACCTTCTTGCAGTACTCGAGCGCGGCATCCTGGAACTCATCCTCGGGCGTACCCTCAAGCGCGTCGGCGAAGGACTTGAGCGACTTGGCCACGGCGGCATCGAGCACCAGGTTGGAGTCGGAGACGTTCTGCTCGGAGCCGCAGGCACGGAACTCGAACTTGTTGCCGGTGAAGGCGAACGGGGAGGTGCGGTTGCGGTCGGTGTTGTCCTGCATCAGCTTGGGCAGAGTATCGGCGCCCAAGTCGAGCACGCCGCGCGTGGCATGGACGGAAGCCTTGCCATCGATGATCTTCTCGACGACCTCGGTAAGCTGGTCGCCCAGGAAGATGGACATAATCGCCGGAGGAGCCTCGTTGGCGCCCAGACGATGGTCGTTACCGGCCGAGGCAACGGAGGCACGCAGGAGCTCCTGATAGTTATCGACGGCCTCGATCACCGCGGTGAGGAAGACGATGAACTGCAGGTTGTCGAGCGGGGTGTCGCCCGGATCGAGCAGATTCTCGGACTCGGTGCCAAGCGACCAGTTGTTGTGCTTGCCCGAACCATTGATGCCCTCAAAGGGCTTCTCGTGCAGCAGACAGACCAAGTCGTGGCGGGAGGCGATGAGCTTCATCTTCTCCATCATGACCAGATTCTGGTCGATAGCCTCGTTGACTTCGCCATAGACGGGGGCAAGCTCATGCTGGCAGGGAGCAACCTCGTTGTGCTTGGTCTTGGCGGGAATGCCAAGCGCCCACAGCTCATCGTCCAGATCCTTCATATAGGCCGAGACGGTGGGGCGGATAGCGCCAAAGTAGTGCTCCTCGAGCTCCTGGCCCTTGCAGGGAGCGGCGCCAAAGAGGGTGCGGCCGGTAATGACCAGGTCCTTGCGCTTGCGGTAAGCGTCCTTCTTGATCAGGAAGTACTCCTGCTCGTCACCCACGGAAGGAACGACCTTCTTGGGGGTCTTACCGAACAGCGCCAAAACGCGCTTAGACTCACGCGAGAGCGCGGTCATGGAACGCAGCAGCGGGGTCTTCTTGTCCAGGGCCTCGCCCGTGTAGGAGCAGAAAGCCGTGGGGATGCACAGGACATCGTCCTTGATAAAGGCGGGGCTAGTGGGGTCCCAAGCGGTGTAGCCACGGGCCTCGAAGGTAGCACGCAGGCCGCCGTTGGGGAAGCTCGAGGCATCGGGCTCGCCCTGGATAAGGTTCTTGCCCGTAAACTTGGTAATGGCGGTGCCGTCGTGGTTGGGCTCCAGGAAGCTGTCGTGCTTCTCGGAAGTAATGCCCGAAAGCGGCTGGAACCAGTGCGCATAGTGCGTCGCACCCTTGGAGATGGCCCAGACCTTCATGGCATGGGCAACGGCGTTGGCCACATCCAGGTCGAGCGGCTCACCGCCCTCGAGGGTTGCAGCAAGGCGCTTCCAAATGTCCTTGGGGAGGTAGTCCTTCATGACTTCCTCAGAGAACACCATGGTCCCGAAGCGGTCAGTAAGTTCGGCCATACGGAACTCCCTTCGTATCGGCACCGCGTGAGAAGCGGTGTTGATTACTAACGAACGAGCCATAGCTTAGACTCGCCGTGTTTCCGCGACATTACCGTTATGTTGCTGTCGCGAAACCAATCAATGAGGTTACCCTATCGAGGCGGCGTTGCCACCCTCAACAGCCAATCAACTGCATAAATTGCAGACCTCTCCCCATGGTTTAAGGGTAGACAATTTGGGATGGAGCTCTATTAACTGGTATTTTGCATCAGATACCAGTCTTTATAGTCCGTGCCTAGATTAGCCGCTCTGTTATAGAGAAAGCCGATAGCAAGGCATCTTTGATTGGTATCCCCGAATAACGAGTGAAACTCCACCGTGACACAGTGGTGCTGTAGAATCCTTACAGCACATCACACTATTACGTATCTAGAGGAGCACGATATGCGCGTCGACGAGGTTTTTAAGCAGGCAGCATCCCAGGGCACCGCGCCCGTTTCGTTTGAGATGTTCCCGCCCAAGGGCGAGCTCACCCTCGACACGGCTCGCGAAGTGGCAGGCAATCTGTGCAAGCTTTCGCCGAGCTTTGTCTCGGTCACCTGCTCGGCCGGCGGCTCGGGCAACGGCGCCACCACCGCCCCCATCGCGCATATGATTTCGAGCGAATTCGACACGCCCTCTGTGGCACACCTCACCTGCGTGGGCCGCACCCACGCCGACATCGCCGCCAAGATCGACGAGTATCGCACCGCCGGCGTTGAAAACATTCTGGCCCTGCGTGGCGATCTCCCTGCCGGCGCGACCGAGGACGACAAGCCCGCCTCCGACTACGCCTACGCCCGTGACCTCATCCCCGAGCTCGTCGACGCCGGCTTTTGCGTGGGCGCCGCAGCCTACCCCGAGGGCCACATTGCCTGTGAGGATCTCAACCTCTCGGTCGAACACCTCAAGCAAAAGCAGGACGCCGGCGCGAGCTTCTTTGTGACGCAGCTCTTCTTTGATAACGAGTGCTTCTACCGTTTTCGCGAGCTTGCCGACAAGGCCGGCATCACCGTGCCCATTACCGCGGGCATCATGCCGTTTATGGGCAAGTCGCAGATCAGCCGCATGGTCTTTATGTGCGGCGCGTCGCTGCCCTCCCCCGTCATCAAGATTCTCGCCAAGTACGAGAATGACCCCGAGAGCCTGCAGGCAGCCGGTGTAGATTATGCCGCCCGCCAGCTTTACGACCTCAAGGAGCACGGCGCCGACGGCCTGCACCTGTACACTATGAACCGTCCTGCGATCGCCGCGACCATTATGGAGCGCCTGGGGTAATGGAAAAACCGCACATCGATACAGCCGCTGTCGAAGTGCCGGCCGACCTTGCGTCGCCGGCGCTTTACCGTGTCGATGCTGCGCACCATCCCCGTGTCGACCGTGCCGAGATGCTGCGGTATCTGGGTTACGGCGGCCAGCAGATTGAGCCCGAGCTGTCGCAGCGTATTGAGCTTGTGGTCGAGCGTCTGGAATTGGACATTGAGCCCCGTGGCGTGCGCCGCGTATTTGCCATCGATGCCACGGGCGTGGACGAGCAGGGCAAGCCTTGCATCCGTCTGGTCGGCACCAACGTTGAGCTGCGCGGTCGTGATATCTATCGACATCTCAAAGACGCCCGCTTTGCCGCGCTCATGGCATGCACCCTCGGCATGGACGCCGAGCGTCGCCTGCGCACCACGGGAGCCCAACATCCCCTGGAGGGCGCCGTGCTCGACGCCGCGTGCTCCGCTTACGTGGAAGCCGCCGTTGAGCAAATGGACCAGCAGGTCAAGACGGACGCCGCCGTTCATGGGCTCGCCGGCAACTGGCGCTTTAGCCCCGGCTACGGCGACTGCCCGCTCTCGGCCCAGCGCTCGATCGTCAATGCGCTCAACGCCACGCGGCTTATCGGCCTGACCGTCACGCCCACCAGCCTGCTCATGCCCACCAAAAGCGTGACCGCGGTGATCGGCCTGTTCGATGGCGAGGTCCACGACGCCCAAAGCCGCCCCACCTGCAATATCTGCCGCATGCGCGAGAACTGCCGCTTCCGTGCCGCCCACACCACCTGCTATTCCAGCCATTAGGAGCCCTCGATGTTTACTCCGCTTATCACTCATAATCTGGACGGTACCGCGCTGGCAGCGCCCGTCAATGCCGCACGCTGCAACGGCGCTGCATACAAGACACGCACGATCGACGACCTGCGCATTAAGGACGATCGCTTGCGTGCCGCCATCGAGGGCACCGGGCACCTGCTGTTTGACGGCGGCATGGGCACCATGCTGCAGGCCGCCGGCATGAAGGCAGGCGCCCTGCCCGAGCTGCTCAACTTTGAGGAGCCCCAGGTCATCACCGATATTCAGCGTCAGTACGTCGAGGCCGGCTGCGACGTGATCACCGCCAACACCTTTGGCGCCAACGCCCACAAGCTCGACGGCGCCGCCACCGTGGCAGACGTCTTTGCCGCGGCAGTCACCTGCGCCCGCGAGGCCGGCGCCCGCTACGTCGCCGGCGATATCGGTCCCATCGGCGCGCTGCTTCGCCCCCTGGGCACCCTGAGCTTCGACGAGGCCTATGACCTCTTTGCCGAGGAAGTGCGTGCCGGCGTCGATGCGGGTGTGGACCTCTTTATTATCGAGACCATGACCGATCTTGCCGAGATCAAGGCGGCAGTCCTCGCCTGCCGCGAGAATTCTGACCTGCCCGTCTTTGCCACCATGACCTTTGAGGAAGACGGCCGCACCTTCTTGGGCACGAGCCCCGAGGTCGCCGCCATCACCCTCGACGCCATCGGCGCCGACGTCCTGGGCATCAACTGCAGTCAGGGACCGGCCGAGCTCCGAGGGCTCGCCGCGCGCATGCTCACCGTTACCGACAAGCCCGTTATGGTGCAGGCCAATGCGGGACTGCCCCGCGTGGACGACGACGGCAATACCGTCTTTGATATCCAGGCACCCGAGTACGCCGAGGCCGTCGCCGGCATGATTGAGGACGGCGTGAGCGTCGTGGGCGGTTGCTGCGGCACCACGCCGGCGCACATGGCGGCTCTACGCACGCTTATCGACAACCACACGCCCAGCCCACGCCATCGCAAGCCCAGTATGTCGGTCACGAGCGCCCAGACGGTCGTGGACCTTCCCTGCGACGGCCACAAGATTGCCGTCATCGGCGAGCGCATCAATCCCACCGGCAAAAAGCGCCTGCAGCAGGCCCTACGCGACGGCGACCTGGACTACGTCGTGAGCCAGGGCATCAGCCAGCAGGAGCAGGGCGCCGACATCCTGGACGTCAACGTGGGCCTGCCCGAGATCGACGAGGTCAAGGTCATCCAGCAAGCGACCGAGCAGCTCCAAGGCTCCACGCTGCTGCCGCTGCAGATCGACTCCACCGACCCCGCCGCCGTCGAGGCCGCCGTGCGCCGCTACGCCGGCAAGCCCATCATCAACTCGGTCAACGGCAAGCAGCAGATCATGGACGAGATCTTCCCGCTGGTCGCCCACTACGGCGCCAACGTCGTCGGCCTCACGCTCGACGAAGGCGGCATCCCCGACACCGCCGAGGCTCGCTTCGCCATCGCCGAGCGCATCGTGGCCGAAGCCGCCCGTTACGGCATCGGCCCAGACCGTATCCTCATCGACTGCCTGGTCATGACCGCCTCGACCAACCAGCGCCAGGCTGAGCAAATTCTACGTGCCATGTCTATGTGCAAGGAGCGCCTGGGCGTCAAGTGCGCACTCGGCGTATCGAACATCAGCTTTGGCCTGCCCGCGCGCCCGCTGCTGGGCTCGGTCTTTTTGGCCGCCGCCTTTGGTGCAGGTCTGGACGCCCCCATCATGAACCCGGGTTCCAAGCGCTTTATGGACACCGTCTACAGCTATCGCGTGCTGAGCGTCGAGGACGAGGGCTCGACCGGATACATCGAGCGCTACGCCGGCTGGACCGATCCGTATAAGATCGCCGCGAACCCGGCGGCCGCTCAGTCAGCATCGACCGACACCGCGCCTGCCGCAAGCACCACCGCAAGCGCCGATGACGACCCCATCCGCCACATGGTCGTCTCGGGCCGCAAAGGCGAGATCGCGGCCGAAACCAAGCGTCTGCTGGCAGACCACGACGCCATGGACCTCATCAACAACCACTTTATCCCCGCCCTCGATGAGGTCGGAGTCCTCTTTGACCAGGGAAAGTTCTTCTTGCCGCAGCTCATGGCCTCAGCCGAGGCCGCACGCGTGGGCTTTGACACCATCAAGCGTCTGATGCCCGCCGGCGAGATTGCCGACAAGGGTAAGATCTGCGTTGCCACCGTTAAAGGCGATATCCACGACATCGGTAAGAACATCGTCAAGATGCTGCTCGATAACTACGGCTACACCGTCTTTGATCTGGGTCGCGACGTCGATCCGCAGGAAGTACTCAAGACCGTACAGGAGCGCGACATTAAGCTCGTCGGCCTCTCGGCGCTTATGACCACCACGGTCGTCGCCATGGAGGAGACCATCAAGCTGCTTCATGCCGAGGTCCCAGGCGTCAAGATCATCGTGGGCGGCGCTGTGCTCACCCCCGAATACGCCAAACAGATCGGCGCAGACTACTACGCCAAGGACGCCGCCGAGAGCGCGCGCATCGCCGAAGAGGTCTTTGGGCAGTAACACAACGGAAACAACCGAGCACCAAAACGTGCCGCACGCGCCACGAGACGTGTGCGGCACGTTAGAATAAAGGGGACTATGCTCGTTTTGGCAGATAGGAGCGCAAGGATGGCGATCACGCCCGCAGAAATCGCGGAAACCCGCGGCATGGTTGAGGAGCAGAACCTCGACATCAGGACCATCACCATGGGTGTTTCCCTCATGGGTTGCGGTGACGAGAACCTCGACCGCATGTGCACGAAGATCTACGACCACGTGACGCACACGGCTGAGCACCTGGTCGAGACCGCCGAGAACCTCGAGCGTGAGTACGGTATCCCCATCGTCAACAAGCGCGTTTCCGTCACCCCGGTGGCGCAGATCGCCGCGTGCTGCAAGGATGAGGACCTCACCCCCATCGCGCATGCCCTCGACCGCGCGGCCGAGACGCTCGGCATCGATTACCTGGGCGGTTTCTCCGCACTCGTCCAGAAGGGCATTGGCGACGCCGACCGCCGCGTCATCCAGTCCATCCCCCAGGCGCTCGCCACCACCAGCCGCGTCTGCTCCAGCGTCAACGTCGCCAGCCTGCGCGCCGGCATCAACATGGACGCCGTACTCATGGCTGCGCAGACCATCATCGACGCCGCTAAGCTCACGGCCGACCAGGATTCCGTCGGCGCTTCCAAGTTTGTCTGCTTTGCCAATATGGTCGAGGACTCCCCGTTTATGGCGGGCGCCGTCCACGGCGGTGGCGAGGCCGACGCCGTCATCAACGTAGGCGTTTCGGGCCCCGGCGTTATGGCCGCAGCCCTGGAGACGCTGCCCGATTCCGCATCGATGATGGAGGTCGCCGAGAAGATTAAGCAGACCGCCTTTAAGATCACCCGCGCCGGCGAGCTCATGAGCCGCGAGGCAGCCCGCCGTCTGGGTGTCGAGAAGGGCATTGTCGACCTGTCGCTGGCTCCCACGCCTGCCATCGGCGACTCCGTTGCCCGCATCCTCGAGATCATCGGTGTTGGCACCTGCGGTGGCCCGGGCACGACCTGCGCGCTCGCCATGCTCAACGATGCCGTCAAGAAGGGCGGCGTCATGGCCAGCTCCAGCGTGGGTGGTCTCTCCGGCGCCTTTATCCCCGTGTCCGAGGATGCCGGCATGATCGCCGCCGTCGAGGCCGGCGCGCTTTCGCTCGAGAAGCTCGAGGCCATGACCTGCGTGTGTTCCGTCGGCCTGGACATGATCGCCATCCCCGGCGACACCCCGGTCGAGACCATCGCCGGCATCATCGCCGACGAGATGGCTATCGGCGTCATCAACAATAAGACCACGGCCGTCCGCGTGATTCCCGCTATCGGCAAGGGCGTGGGCGACTGCGTTGAGTACGGCGGTCTGTTCGGCCGTGCGCCCATCATGCCGGTGAACCCCAACGCCGGCACCGTGCTTGCCCACCGTGGTGGACGCTTCCCGGCGCCGCTGAACTCGCTCAAGAACTAGCTGAGGGGGACTGGCGAGGAGCCCCGGGGAGGGCAAATATATAAGGTCGCCTGCTCGGACAGTCCTGACTCGCACGGAGAGCACATTAAGTGCTCTCCGGCTCGTGCGGAACTCGCGATCGACCTTATATATTTGCCCTCCCCGGGGCTCCCGCACAACGGGATCTCAGTTGAGTTCTATCCCGGTTGCAGTTGCTTCGCTCCTGCACTACGTGGTCGATACTGCGGTTTGGCGTTGGGTCGGTTCTTTCTGATATATGCTGGTTGCGGCTCTTCTTTTGGGAGGAGTCGCTTTTTTGTTGCTAGGAGGTTGGCCCGTGGTTGATGGGGAGAATCGTTCTGAGCTGCTTTCCACAGATTGGAACCAGGAGTGGATGCAGATGCAGGCCGCTCGGCATCGGGCTGATGATTCTTTTGAGTGGGATAAGCGGGCTCGGCATTTTCGGCCGTTGGAGACTGCCCCTTATGCTCGGGATTTTATAAAGCTGTTGGCGCTTGAGCCTGGTGAGTCGGTGCTTGATATGGGATGTGGGGCTGGGTCGATTGCTATCCCGCTTGCGCAAGACGGGCATTCCGTGATTGCTGCCGACTTCTCTCCTGCCATGCTGGGCACCCTTGATGCTGGCATTGAGTACTATGGGCTCGAGGATCACATTACGCCGCTTGAGCTTGCTTGGGATGATGATTGGGATTTGGTTGGACCGTTCGCGAAAGCGGTGGATGTTGCCTTTGCCAGTCGGTCGGTTACGACGACCAATCTAAAAGGCGCGCTTGCTAAGCTTGATCGTACGGCTCGTCGGCGTTGTGCTGTCACGATGGTCGCCAACTCCAGCCCGCGCTATGACCTGCACGTGATGAACGCCATCGGCGCCTCGGTTACCTGCAGTAATGGCTTTGTGTATGCCTTCATCATCCTCATTCAGATGGGCGCGTTGCCGCAGGTTACGTACTTTGAATCGCCTCGTCGCGATACCTTCGATAGCCTTGAGGCAGGTGTGGCAGACTTCTCCCGCATGCTTGAGCATGGCAACGAGGATAAGGTCGACCGTCTGCGCGACTACATCGCCCAGCACATGATCGAGAATCCCCATGCCGGTGAGCCGGGCTCCAAGGGCGTGCCGCAGGGGCGCTATATGCTCGATCATGTCCGCAAGGTTCGTTGGGCGTTTATTGCATGGGAGCCGGTTTCTGCGCCCAGCTCATAGCCTGTTCGCAGCCCGCACTGCCCACTCACTCGGCATCCGCATTCTTTTTGAACTGGGCAAACGCGCTCCACACCACGCCGTTCCTGCGCTATCGTGGGACAGCTCACGTAGATTAAGGCCCCGTCGCGGGGCGCCCCATACATAGAAAGCGAGAATCCATGGCACTGACAGGAGCCCAGGTCAAGCAGCTTCGCAGCATGGCCCATCACCTCAACCCCGCCATCATCATCGGCAAGTCCGACGTCAACGAGGGCACCGTCGAGCAGACGGTCGCCTACCTGGAGAAGCACGAGCTCGTTAAGTGCTCCGTGCTCGATGGCTCTAGCCTTTCCGCCCGCGAGGCCGCCGAAGAGCTCGCCGAGCGCTGCCACGCCGAGGTCGTCCAGGTCATCGGCCGCAAGTTCTCGCTGTATCGCGAGTCCTCGCGCAAGGACATCGAGAAGATCAAGCTCGTCTAAGAGCCAATGATCCGGCGAGCCGACACATAGCAAGCTTACGGGTGCCCAAGTACTTTGGGCACCCGTTTTTTATCGCTCGACCAGCACGCGATTGAGCCGCCCCTCCACCAAGCGCTCGTATAGACGCCGCGTCTCGGGCTCGGGCACGCCATTGACCTGTTCCCTCAGATGGTGCATATGCCCGCTGTATAGCTCGACGATATCGCGCCGCCGCCCCGCCGCACTGTAGACGCGCATGGCGCAGCGCACCATATCCTCACGCGCCGTTTCCTGCCGAAGCCCCGACTCCGCCAGCCAAATCGCCGACTGCAGATCATTTTCTTCTAGAGCGGCATTTGCTCCCTTAATCATGCAATCGATGTACTTTGACTGCATAATGCGCCGCATGCGCAAAAAGTAGGTGGGATTACAGCCATTGGGAACATACAGCGGTCCGGCATAAAGTTGCTCAATCTTAAGGCACAACTCAACTAAATGGGGCCCGCGCGCACCCGTGCGATTTCCCAAAACCTCGCGGCTTATCTGGTCAAACAGCCGTACATCGGTCTTGACGTAGTCGCCGTTGAGTCCGATGCATTCATTTTGGATGAGCACACACGACTTGCCATCCGGCGTCGGTCCCAAGGCCGACCGCAAGCGCGATATCGTCGAGTACAGGTTGTTGCGGGCGCTATTGAACTCGGCATGGGGCCACAGCTCCATGGCCAGCGTCTCACGATCGACGAGCGCATCCATGCCCAGTGCAAGCCGCTCGGCAAGTGTCGCCGCCTTCTTGCGGCGCCACATTTTATCCGTGATGGGAAACCCGTCGCGCTCGGCGCGAAACGCACCAAACATGCGAATCTCGATATGGTCGATGGTATCAACGGCTTCAACCTCGCCGGCCTGGAACAGGCGCTCGCCCTCCCCTTCCAAATCGTCGCGCAGCGAGTACCGCGACAGCTCGCGCACGGGAAGCTTCTTGCGTATCCTGCCCGCCGGCTCGCCCAGACAATGCATGGCAAGGCGCGCAAAGAGGCGATACGATGGCTCTAGAATCCCCGCACGATTCATGGACATCCAGGCCGCAAGGTCGCTGTCTCGGCCCGCACAGGCCAAATGCAGCGCCACCATCCAGGCTTCTGCGCCACCAACCTGCGTCTGGCTTATATCGAGTAGCTCCGCTTCCTCGCGAACCGAAACCATCGAGGTGTTACGCAGATATGCCGCACGCTCCAGCAGCAATGCGTTATCGCGCATGTACGCAATCGACTCCTCGGCAAGTTTGAGCACTTGGACCGCACGGAACTTTGCATTAACCGGCCGTCCCTCTGCCAGCGACTGCCAGCCTTCTAGCAACAGGCCAAACAGCTGAATCTGGTTGTCGCGCATGCGCACGGCAAAACGATCGAGCTCGTTGAACGCCGCATCGTCGGTTACCGGCAAGCCGGAAAGGAGCCGCCGTGCCGCCAACACCATGCGCACCCAGATAGCCATCGCCTTAAGCCCACGTACGTCGAGCGCCTCCCGCACCACCGTCATCTCGTCGTCGCGCTCGTCGGTTCCCGCAAACGACCCGTCAAAGAGCTCCACCAGCATGCTATCGGCCCGTATAACAATCCCCACGATGTCGAGCTCGCAATCGTAGGCCCTGCTCATTTTGAGCTGCTGTAGAACGCCGCCGTCATCTCCCCGTTCGGTCAGGCATCGCTTGATCTCGATATGCGCAGACAACATATCGAGTGCGGTATGGGATGTCTCGATTTCTGGCACGGCCAGGTTCGTAGGGAGCCCAAGCCCGTTGTCCCCATAGCAAACAGCTGTCAGTGTCTGGGCCACCCTCCATGAGACAGGGTCTATTTCGCAGGCCGCCCGTTCGCCCCCGCGCTCGATAACCGATGCCATATAGCGAGCGAGCTTTGTATTGGACACGCTGACCGCTGCCAGATATACGCCGAGCGCCTCGGCGGGCGTTGGCTCTGGAGCCGGATCGTCGGCACCGATCGTGCCCAGCGCCGCTCGGCAGATATCGGCCCCGTGCCCCGTCAGAGCCAGATCGACCCCATACTGCCCAGCAAGTTCAAGGACCGCTTCACGGTCCAAAAAGGCGTCCGCCAGGCCCATCGCCGCATCGCATCGGCCCGCCTTAAGCAAAATCCGGGCCGCCCTCGGAACAAGTTCGGGGCGGACCTCGGCCACCAACTTACGCAAGCGCAAGCGTCCGTTATCCTCCGTGCCCAGACACGTAAAACTCCGCTCGGCGGGATCCAAGCCAAAGATCGGGTAGTCGCGCACAAAATAGGACTGGTCGACCATCGACAGCCTCACCCCACAGGCCTCGAGTTCTGCGATATTGCCCTCGCCCATCAAAACCATGAGACATGCCACGCAAAACAGCGCATTATTGTCGAGCGAAGCCAGATCGGCAAGTGCCGCGCCATATACGTTGACAATCTCGTTTTCGAGCAGACCGGCTACGTCACCTTGGCCATACAGACCCGTCTGCAATGCCGAAACGAGCTCGGGCACGCCCTGCGTGAGCTGATAAAAGTCAAGCGATGTGCTGATCGAAAACGCCGATGCCCACGCCGAATACTCATAGGCATGCACCTTAAGCATCTGCGCATTGATCTTAACCGAATCGCCCAGCCCATGAATCAGCTGACGATTTGAAGGACGGCAGGAGATAAAGACCCCTACCCCCATAGCGCGCAGGCCGCGAATCCTGTCGATGAGGTCTTCGGTATCGTGCTGATCGAGGTTTGGCACATTATCAATCGCGATAAGGGAGTGCGGTTTGTCTTTGAGTTCTTCGGTAACCACCTCGAGCTGCATAAACACCTCGCGCCCAATGGCGCGATCCGCC
Organism: uncultured Collinsella sp.; assembly: GCA_902491915.1. Taxonomy (GTDB): domain Bacteria; phylum Actinomycetota; class Coriobacteriia; order Coriobacteriales; family Coriobacteriaceae; genus Collinsella. The sequence continues at coordinate 3,193 of CABUJL010000019.1, read as the reverse complement.
TCGATAATCCGCACGGGGCCTCGCGTCGGGTCGCATTTAACCTCATGGGTGTACTGCAGCAGCACCGAGGTCTTCCCAAACCCGTCGGGCGCATAAAGAACCACGATGCCGGCCTTTCGGCCCTTGGCGATAAGCTCATTCATCAAGCGTTCGCGTCGCACCATATAGCCTCCGCCCAACGGCATCAGCTCGAGCTCGTCTATACCGCCCAAATCGTTTACCATGCCCGCTCCTCAACTCGACCGTATGGACACTGTAGCCGCAAGACCATACAAGCCGCGCTATGAATAGAGCGACGTTGTGTTTTAGGTTGTCTTTTGGTACGCAAGCGGCAAGTTTTTGTACAGCGAGGGCCGATTGTTATTAATCCCCCGACTAATCGGTCTTTAAGCAGGTAAATGAGCTTGTCAGCTTGTCCCATCTAAGCGGCAGTGTAACGCAGATGAACAAGGTTCAGCCATGTCATTCAACTCGCCTAGCACCCGCTACCGTCTACGACCTTTTTGTGGCATTTTTGCATAGAATCTGATATGGAATGAATCAAGCTGTTGGGCATCCGGCATTCGTCAAGCTTGCGCCAAGATTTTGGTCAAGCGGGCGGAAAGGGATAGCAAAAAGGCCCCCGCAAAGCGGAGGCCTACGGCAAGGCTATGTCGAGGTGCAGGATTCGCGCTACTCGCAGAGCGAAAGGGCGGCCTCGTCGGCAACGACAACGCAGTTGGTGTGCAGCTGCAGGATCGAAGCCGGGCACTCGGGCGTAACCGGGCCATAGCACATGTCATGCACGGCCTGAGCCTTGGCCTCGCCGTTGGCGACGACCAGGATCATGCGGGCATACATGATGGTCTGGGTACCCATGGTGTAGGCCTGACGGGGAACATCGTCGATGCTGTCGAACAGGCGGCTGTTGGCCTGAATGGTGCTCTCGGTAAGGTCGACACAGTGCGTGCCCTTGGAGAAGTGGTCATCGGGCTCGTTGAAGCCGATGTGGCCGTTGTTGCCAATGCCGAGCAGCTGCAGATCCGGGTAACCGGCGTCGGCGACGATCTTGTCGTACTCAGAGCAGGCGGCAGCGGCGTCGGGGTTGGAACCGTCGGGCACATGCGTGTTGTTCAGGTCGATGTTGATGTGATCGAAGAAGTTCTCACGCATGAAGTAGTGATAGCTCTGGGGATCGTCGTGCGAAAGGCCGCGATACTCGTCCAGGTTATAGGTGCTGACCTCGGCAAAGTCGACGTCGCCCTTCTCGTACCAAGCAGCGAGCTGCTTGTAGGCACCGATCGGGGTGGAGCCGGTGGCAAGGCCCAGCACACAGTCGGGCTTGAGGATAACCTGGGCCGAGATGATATTAGCGGCCTTGCGGCTCATATCCTCGTAGTCTTTAGCTTTAATGATCTTCATTACGCGTCCTTTCTCGTACAAGAGAGGCAAGGCTCCCTTACAAGCACTTGCCCGCGGCCCGCGTCGGCCGCAACCAACGTGTGCGGCCACCAGGGCGAGGTCGCGTAATGTATGTGTCTCGTGTCTAACCGCGTCGAGGCCCCTGCCCGTCCACGGTGACCCAAAGCTGTTTAGCCTCGGACAAATCCCATCTTGCCACGGAGGGCGTCCTCTTTCAAGGGCGCCCTCCGTAAACGTGTTTGAATTGTAGGCTAATGGCCACGTGCACTTGCTAGCGCTCGCGAGCAACGATGAGTTGGTCCATCTCTTCGACATGCACGCCAACGGAGCCCTTGATGCTTGAGAACTCAACGGAGTTGCACACCAAGATGGGAACCGTCACATCGTAGCCCTCGGCAGCAATTGCCTCGCGATCGAACTCAATGAGTACATCACCCTTATGGACGATGTCACCCACTTGCGCATGTACGGTAAAGTGCTTGCCCTCGAGCTGAACAGTGTCCAAACCAACGTGGATGAGCACGTCCAAGCCATCGACCGTGTTAAGCGCAACGGCGTGTCCCGTGGGAAAAATAGCCTCGACCTTGGCATCAGCCGGTGCAATCACGCGCGTTCCGGTGGGCCGAATCGCCACGCCCTGGCCCAAAAGGCCGGTGGCAAACGTCTGGTCGTTTACCTCGGAAAGCGGAATGACGTCGCCCGAGATGGGAGCATCCAGCGTAAGGACTCGACCACGCATACCAAAAGACCTTAGGACTTTAGTGAACATGCTCCCCCTCGGACATACCAATCAATCAAAATAACCTTAACAGTTTACCACTTGGCAACGGTTTTTGACCATTAGGGAAGTTCGCGCTTGACAACCTCGACGATGTCGTCAACAACGCGCTGGGTCAGCTCGTGCGTCTCAGCCTCGGCCATCACACGGACCAGCGGCTCGGTGCCGCTCGGGCGCACCAGAATGCGGCCGCGGCCGTCAAGCTCCTTCTCGGCAGCAGCGACGGCATCCCAGATGGGCTGGCAATCGTCCAGGCCGGCCTTGTTGTCGGAATGCACGTTGACGAGCACCTGCGGGTACTTCTTCATGATGCCGGAAAGATCGGTGAGGGTACGACCGGTGCGCTTGAGCACGGCCAGCAGCTGCAGAGCCGTCACCAGGCCGTCGCCGGTGGTGTTGTGCTCCAGGAAGATGATGTGGCCGGACTGTTCGCCGCCGATGACGGCGCCGTCCGCGAGCATGCGCTCCAGAACGTAGCGGTCGCCCACGGCGGTCTGGACCATCTCGAAGCCCTGCTCCTTCATAGCGATGGAGAAGCCCAGGTTGCACATGACGGTCGAAACGATCTCGGAGTTAGCGAGCTTGCCGCGAGCGGCGAGGTCAGAACCGCAGATAGCCAGGATGTAGTCACCGTCGATCTCATTGCCCTCGCTGTCCACGAACAGCACGCGATCGGCGTCGCCGTCGTGGGCCAGGCCGATGTCAGCATGGGTGCGCAGCACGAGCTCGCGCAGGGGCTCGAGGTGCGTAGAGCCGCACTCGACATTGATGTCGGTACCGCAATAATCGGTGTTGATAGCGTGCACCGTGGCACCCAGGCGCTGCAGCGCGGCGGGCGTAGTCTGGCAGGAAGCACCGTGACCGCAGTCGACGGCAACGACCAGGCCGTCGAGCCTCAGGCCATCAAGCGTATCGATGGCGTGGTCGACGTATGCCTTGCGAGCGTCCTTCATCTTGATGATGTGGCCCACGCCGGCACCGGTCGGCAGCGTGTCGGCAGCCATGGCTTCCTCG
>CABUJL010000018.1 GCA_902491915.1 uncultured Collinsella sp. | reverse complement strand
AACCTAAGCCGGTGTCCCCGCTCTCCCGGGGCCTGGGGCTACTTGGTTGTCGCAAGCGGCTCGCTTTTCGGAACTGGGCTGATAGGCGTGCCTCAAAAAATCTACCCCAGTCGCTGTGTAGGGTGTCTATAAAGAGCCGTGGCCAAAAAACATCAAATATGAGTACTGATATTCTTTTAGTAGCAGTAATTTTGACCACATTTAAGGTGATTTGACGTGTCGATCGAGCAGATAAGCTGCCGTATCTCCTCAAGTGTTCATTAAAGGAAGACCTTGATGCGAATAAATCTCATTAAGATCTTCTTTTATTAACCAAAATAATGTAGCTACAACGGTAACAGTACTCATATTTGCCGTTTTTTGGCCACAGTCCTTCGGAGGGTCCTCGAAAATAGTCCCGAGCCGGCACTTTAGGAACGTCCCTAAGTGCCGACACCGCGTCTGTCTGCGGTGGCCGCGCGCCGCTGCGTCGCTCCGCATCCTTGCGGGTTCGGATCCCTCCGCTTGGCGGCGTTGGCTCGATTTGCTTGACGTGAGGGGCTCTTGGCTGGTGTGGGACGGAGGGATTCCGCGTCCGCCTGGTCGGCGGCCGCGCCCCGCTGCGTCGCTTCGCTCCTTGCGTGCTGCGCTGGAAAACGCTTCGCGTTTCCTCAGCTCTGCACCCTTGTGGGTTCGAATCCCTCCGCTTGCTCACAAGAAAAGCCTCCCGATCGGCTATGCGTTCGAGAGGCTTGTTTCTTTGGCTGGGACGGAGGGATTCGAACCCCCAACAGCCGGCACCAAAAACCGGAGTTCTACCGTTGAACTACGTCCCAATGTGTGGTGTTGCCCAAAAGCAACTCGTTTAGTTTACCTAATCTGCGAGGGCATCGCAAACGCCATCGAGCAGGCGTACGGCGAGTGTCTGCGCGTCGCTGGCCGTGAAGGTGCCGTTGTAGCGCGTCATGCCCGTGAGCTCAATGCGAATGCGAGCCGGCTTCTGCTGCGCGGCGACATTGGCGGTGCGGATGCGCTGGGCCAGGTTGTGGCACTCGGCGAGGGCGATCGTGGCGCGCGGCGCTGCATCTGCGGGCAGCTCATCGCTTGCGATCTCGAGCACCAGGTCAACGTCGGTTGGGACCTCGGAGTCGCAGAGCATCATGCCGCTGTTGTCGGTCGTTGCCGTGGCGATATTCCACATGCGCGACGCAACACTGCGTGCGATGGGGTCCTCGCCGATAACGGCAATCTGGAAGCGCTCGAGCACGTTGGCGGCGCGAGCAAAACCGATGCGGGACTCGGCTTCGGTGACCGAGGGCTTGCCCTCCCACACATGGTGCAGGCGGTTGATGTAGGCGTAGGTGTCCTGGAAGGCCATGCCGTCGGCAAACAGGCCGACATTTTCCTGGAACTGCTGCAGGGCGGCCTCGGTATGCGGGCCAAAGTAGCCGTCGTCTTCGCCACAGGCAAAGCCCAAAACGTTGAGAGCGCGCTGCAGGGCCTGCACATCGGCGCCATGGAAATTGGGCATGCGCAGATAGAGGGTGCGGTCGCCCAGCTTATACGAAGCGTCTACAAGGGCGCTCCAACAGGGGATATCGACGGCATGACCGGCAGCAAGGCCGCTGTCGAGCCTGAAGGTGCTGACGGCCTGCTCAGTGGTGGCTCCAAAGTACTTGTCGGTGACTTCGGCGGCATCAATCGTGTAGCCGAGCTGCAGGAGACGAGACTGCACGTCCTCGACGGCTGCTCCTTGCATGCCCGTTGTAATAGGTTCCATGAACGAACCCCTTTCGGCGTACCATTCGTACTATTTGAGCGTCTGTCGGATAGACAACGCAAAGGGATGCATAAACATGCACTCAACAGTGTAGCAAGTTGTGCCTAAATACGCTGCTGACAGGTTTTATAACCCCCGTTAGTTAAGGCGCTCCACAAAGAAATCTGCCATGGAGAGGAACAGCTCACGTGCGTGCGGATCAAGCTCAACGTTCTCGATGGCCGCTTTGGCCTTAGCGGTCAGGTCGAGCGCGTAAGTGTGGGCGTAATCGATAGAGCCGGTCTCCTGGAAGATCTCCACGGCGCGTGCGAGCTGCGCGGGATCATCGGTGCCCGAGGAAAGAATCGCCTCGATCTCGTCGTGGTGGCGCTCATCAGAGAGGGCGTGTACGGCGACAAGCGTGCGCTTGCCCTCGGTGATGTCGGTGCGGAAGTCCTTGTTGGCGGCTTCCTTAGTGCCGACAAGGTTGAGCAGGTCGTCCTGAATCTGAAAGGCGAGGCCCGTGTGCAGGCCAAAGGCGCGCAGCGCTTCGATTTGCTCATCGCTGCCGCCGCCGATAATGGCCCCGGCGGCAAGCGGCGTGGCTCCGCTGTAAAACGCGGTCTTGTGCGTCGCCATGTCCAGGTAGTCATCAACCGAGATATCAAAGCGCCCGTCACGGACCCAACCCAGGTCGAGCGCTTGACCCTCGATGGTGCGGACGATCATCTCGGTAAGCTCGTGGAGCACACGCAGCTTCACGTCGGACTCCAGCGTGGGGTCGTCGAGAACCGTCTTGGTGACCATGGTGAGCGCCAGGTCGCCACAATTGATGGCAAGGCCCGTGCCCTCGGTAAGGTGCATGCAGGGCTTGCCTCGACGAAGCTGTCCGTTGTCGGCGATGTCGTCATGGATAAGCGCTCCCGACTGAAAGTGCTCGATAGCTGCCGCCGCGCTGCGGGCGCTCTCAAAGCTGCCACCTACCGCGGTGGCGGCGAGCATGCAGATGAGCGGGCGGTGGCGCTTGCCGGCATTGGCCGTAAATGTCGAGAGCGGGGTATACAGGTAGCGCTCGATATCGGCAGAGGTCGCCTGTCCGTCAAAGAACGTGGCCAGATAGTCGTTGATCTGGTCAAAGTGCTGGGCTAAAAAGCTGGTAAACGGACTGGACACGGGTTCTCGCATTCTTTCTTAGGTTGCATCGTTGCGGTGTGCAGATACCATATTGCCACATTGGAGTTGCCGGCGCGTCTGTTTTGGCGATTTGGGGAAACGGGACGCGTGCGCGTGCCGGCTGCTTATATAAGCCTAAAGTGCTCGAGCGCCTTGACGACGCCATCTTTGTCGACCGAGTCGGTGATGTAGTCGGCGCGCTTTTTGAGATAGTCCGGCGCATTGCCCATGGCGATACCGACATCGACGGCGTTCATCAGCGAGACGTCATTGCTGGCGTCGCCGATGCCGTATACGGTTCCGTGGTGGGGATCGAGGGCGTCGAGTACAGACTGGATGCCCCCGCGCTTCGTGCATTCGCGGGGCGAGATTTCGGTTACCTCGAGTTCGAGCTCGTTAAAGCACAGCAGCGGCTCAAGTGCCTTATCTTGAGCGATGCGGCTGGCGAGCGATGTAGACATCAAGATCTTGTAGGCACTGTAATGTTGCAGCTGCGTGACTGCGTCGCCCAGGGTGCGCGCGTATCCGGGGGCATCGGGGGCATCGGCACTCATGCGCACGACGCCGTTGAGGCCCTCAAAGCGGATGACCTCGCCCGACTGCTCAAGATAGGGGGCAAGGCGCTGCAGCATGCCGGGCGTCATCGACAGATCGCGAATTGCGTGTCCGTTGATCTCGGCGTAACCGCCCGCAAGACAGACGATGCCGGTCCAGGGCAGCTCAAGAAGTTTGGGGTGGATGCAGCTGAGGGTGCGCCCTGTGCAGATAAAGGCCATGTTGCCATTTGCAACGAAATCGCGGATGGCCTGCGAGACCGCCTCGTTGGGATAGGGGGACAGGTCTCGCTCGCTCTCGGGAAGCTCTTGCGCCACTCGAGGGTCTTGCCACGCGAGCGTGCCGTCAATGTCGAAGAAGCAGATATCGCCGTGCTTGTGGGTTGGGCTGGCGGCAGGGGAGGCCGAGGCGGGGGGCGCAAATCCCGGCTCGAGGCCCATGATCTGGTCAAAATGCTCTTTAACGCGGGGAACGGAGATGCCGATGACCACCTGGGCGGTCTTGCCCGTAATGATGAGGCCCTTGGCGCCCGCCGCGACAAACGACGCGTTGTCTGCAACGATGGAAGGGTCTGCGACCTCGACGCGCAGGCGCGTGGCGCAGTTGGTTGCGCCCGCAATATTGCCAACGCCACCTAAAAGCTGAATTACCCGCTCAGCGAGGACGTGATCTTGATCGGATCGACTATTGACCTCGTCATCGGGAGATTGCTCTTTGGCAAAGTCGCTTCCCGTTAAACAATCGATTGCCGCGCGATTGACGACATGATCCTCGCGGCCCGGAGTCTTAAGGTCATAGACCAAGATGAGTGCTCGAAAACTAACAAAAAAGATGAGGCTAAAGGCAAGGCCGATACCGAGCGCCAAAAGATAGGCACCGGCATGCGTGCGCATGAGCGGAATAAAGTTGAAGGCTGCCATCTCCATGAGGCCGCCCGAGAAGATGCCGACGATGCCAAAGAGATTCATGGTTGTGGCAAGGCAAGACGATAAGACGGCGTAGAGAAAAAAGAGCCCGGGGTGGGTGAACATAAAGAGAAACTCGAGTGGCTCGGTAACGCCGCAAACCACCGAGGCGATGATGGCGGGAACAAGGATGACCCTGAGGCCGGCGCGGCGCTCTGGTTTTGCGGTGGAGTAGAACGCGGCTGCGATGGCGGGAAGGCCAAAGAGCTTGACCCAGCCGGTGGCGGTAAAACCGGCCCACGGCGCAAGTTCATTAAGGGGGCGCGTGCTATGGGAGAGGATGGGGAGCAAGCTGCTCCACGTGGCGTAGATGCCGTCGTTAATGACCAGGTTGTCGTAGTAGATCGGCATGTAGAGCAGGTGGTGCAGCCCCATGGGCTCGAGCGCTCGCTCCAAAAACACAAAGATGCCCACGCCAAAGGGGCCGACGCTCGTAAGTGCATGGCGCAGCGTTTCGGTCATTGCGTATACGGAGGGCACGATGGCGGCCGAGATAGCGGCAAGGGCAAACACGGCAAAAAAGCTGATGAGGTAGACCAGCGAGGAGCCCGAGAAGGTGCCGAGCCAATCGGGAACCTTGGCATCGTAGAAGCGGTCATGGATGGCGACGACGGTTGCCGATACCACCAGCGGGCCGATAATGCCGGTGTCGAGCGTCTTGATGCCGTCGATGACGGTGATACCGTTGGCGGGGGTCAAAGATGACGGGTACTTAAGCCCAAGGTTGTCTCCGCTCAGCTTAATGATCTCGCTCAAAAAGAAGCAATAGGCAAAATAGGCCACGAGTGCCTCGAGGCAGCAGCGTGCCGGTTGCTTTTGGGCAAGACCGATAGGCAGCGCTACGGCAAAAAGGAGCGGGAGGCGTTTAAAGACCGTCCATGAGCCGCGCTGGATGATGGCCCAAAAAACGTACCAAGGGGTTCCGTATACGGCGAGATCGCCGACGATGTCTACGGTCGTGGCGAGGGCGGAGATGCCGACCATGAGGCCTGATATAGAAAACAGCATGGCGGGCGCGAACATGGCTCCGCCAAAACGTTGGATTTTCTGCAGCATAATATGCCTTCCGGATGCAACATGCTGTGCGAGCAAGAACGTTTAAACAATGAACTCATTGTAGAGGACTGGCTGCTTGCCGCATTGACGGTTTTGATTCGGTCCGATTTGGGTTTCGGGGGAACCGTCGACGGTAAATAATCCGTGCTTTACCGATAATCGGTTTAAACAACTTTAAGAAATGCTATCGTGCCTAGCCATACATATTCATTAGAGGTGAAATCATGCCAAAAGCGATTTACGAAGGAATCTACCGCGAGATCCGTTCGCGCATCATCAACGGGACCTATGCGTTTCAGGAGATGCTGCCAACCGAAGCCGAGCTGACCGCGGAATTTGGCTGCACGCGCAATACCGTCCGCCGCGCTTTGAGCATGCTGGCCGACGGGATGTTTGTGCAGCCCATACACGGCAAGGGCGTGCGCGTTATTTGGCTTAAGGGCGAAACCGACATGTTGGGCGCACTCGAAGAGGTTGAGTCGTTTGGCGAATTTGCAAAGCGCAACAATGCCGTTGCATCGACGGACGTTAAGTCTTTTGAGCATTTGATTTGCACCGAGCAACTCTCTCGTCACCTGGGCTTTAAGGTGGGCGAGGAGTTGATTCGCGTGGTGCGCGTCCGTAGCCTTAACGGTAGCGCTCGCCAGGTGGACCACGGCTATTTTCTGGAGTCGATCGCCAAGGGCCTGACGCCCGAGATCGCCGCAAAGTCAATTTACGACTATCTGGAGCACAAACGCGGCGTCAAAGTGATGGCGAGTCGCCGTACGGTGAGCGTCGAGCTTGCCAACGATGAGGACTGCAGCTATCTTGACCTTGGCAAATACAACTGCGTTGCCGTCATGGAGAGCCAGTCGTACACCTCGGACGGCATCTTGTTCGAGGTCACGCATGCCCGCACGCATCCCGAGATTTTCCACTACCGCGTCAACTCCAAGCGATAGCCGGCTAGCTCGCAGCCTGACGAGACTCATGCCCTCAAAGAGAAAACGCCCGGTCAAACCGACGATGCATCGGCTTGACCGGGCGTTTTCTCTGCATTCGATAACAAATAATTGTTTATACAAAACTTGTCAAGTATCAAGTTGAAATTACCGTTCACCGAAGTTTTTCTACCGCTCTAGTAATACTTGTTCAAACAACTAGCCAAATAGCGTATTGTACAAATCAGCAAAAGGGGCAAAGTCCCCGAGCCAATCTCCGAAGGCGGCGGCAAAGGGTGTCGCCACGGTGTGAAAGGGTGGATTGTAATGAAGAACGAAATGAGCAGAAGGCAGTTCCTGGGCTTTGCTGGTTCCGCGGCTGCGGTTCTTGGTCTGGGTCTCGTGGGCTGCGGCGGTTCTGCCGGCTCCGGCTCCTCTGCTTCTGGTGACGCTGCCGAGGTCTACTTCCTCCAATTCAAGCCCGAGGTCGACAAGGAGTGGAAGGAGATCGCCAAGGCCTATAAGAAGGAGAAGGGCGTCGAGGTCAAGATCGTGACCGCCGCCTCCAACACCTACGAGGAAAAGCTCAAGTCCGAGATGTCCAAGAGCTCCGCTCCGACCCTGTTCCAGGTCAACGGCCCCACCGGTCTTAAGAACTGGAAGGATTACTGCGCCGACCTGTCCGATACCAAGCTCCGCGGTGAGCTCATTGACGACTCCCTGGCTCTGCAGTCCGATGGCAAGGATCTGGGTATCGACTGGGTCCAGGAGAGCTACGGCATCATCTACAACAAGCAGCTGCTCGAGAAGGCTGGCTACAAGGCCGAGGACATCAACTCCTTCGACAAGCTGAAGGCTTGCGCCGACGACATCCAGGCCCGCAAGGACGAGCTTGGCATTGAGGGTGCCTTCACTTCTGCTGGCATGGATGACTCCTCCAGCTGGCGCTATACCACCCACCTCGCCAACCTCCCGCTCTACTACGAGTTCGAGAAGGAGCACAATCAGGAGGACGACGAGATCAAGGGCGAGTATCTCGACAACTTCAAGCAGATTTTCGACCTGTACATCACCGACTCCACCTGCGATCCTTCGCAGCTTGCCTCCAAGACCGGCGACGACGCCACCAACGAGTTCGCAACCGGCAAGGCCGTCTTCTATCAGAACGGCTCCTGGGCTTACTCTGACCTCACCAAGGCCGGCATGACCGACGATCAGATTGGCATGATGCCGATCTACATCGGTGTCGACGGCGAGGAGAACCAGGGCCTGTGCTCCGGCGGCGAGAACTACTGGTGCGTCAGCTCCCAGGCTTCCGAGGATGCCCAGAAGGCCACCGAGGACTTCATGTATTGGTGCGTCACTTCTGACACCGCCACCAGCATCATCGCTGACAAGATGGGTCTGACTGCCCCGTTCAAGAGCGCTAAGGAGACCACCAACGTCTTCTCGCAGCAGGCCGTTGCCATGGCCAAGGACGGCAAGAAGACCGTCGCTTGGGACTTCGTTTACATCCCCTCTGAGGAGTGGAAGAAGAACCTCAAGCAGGCTCTGATCGCCTATGCTGCCGACAACAGCAAGTGGGACGGCGTCAAGAACGCCTTCGTCGATGGCTGGAAGACCGAGAAGGCTGCTTCCGAGTAAGCAGTTGCTGCCCAAGCTATCTGATTAGCGACAGGGGGCGGGCAGACGTTGGTTTGCCCGCCCCCTGCATATTGAAAGGACCCTTCTATGGGCAAAGCACTCAAGCGCTGGTGGCCGCTCTTTATGCTGCCCACGTGTCTGGCGTTTATGATCGGGTTCGTGATCCCCTTTATCCAGGGTTTCTATCTCTCGTTCTGCCAGTTTATTACCATCAACAACACGCACTTTGTCGGTATCGAGAACTACGTGCGCGCACTGTCCGATCCGCAGTTTGCCACGTCGTTCTTCTTTACCGTGGCGTTTGCCTTCCTGTCGACGGTGCTCATCAACGTGATCGCCCTCGCCATCGCGCAGGCGCTCACCCGCAAAGCGCTCAAGGGCACCAACATCTTCCGTACGATCTTCTTTATGCCTAACCTGATCGGCGGCATCGTGCTGGGCTACATCTGGCAGATTCTGATCAACTGCCTGCTCTCCAACGTGGGCGCCCAGCTCATCGCCCTTAACTCTGCTGCTGGCTTCTGGGGCCTTATCATCCTGACCCTGTGGCAGCAGGTCGGCTACATGATGATTATCTACATCGCTGGTCTGCAGTCCATTCCGTCCGACTACATCGAGGCCGCCAAGGTCGACGGTGCCACGGCATGGCAGACGTTTTGGAAGGTTAAGATCCCTAACCTGATGCCGACCATCACCATCTGCCTGTTCCTGTCCATCACCAACGGCTTTAAGCTGTTCGACCAGAACCTTGCCCTTACCGGCGGCGCTCCCGCGCACTCCACCGAGATGCTCGCCCTGAACATCTACAACACGTTCTATTCGCGTGCCGGTATCGCATGGCAGGGCATCGGTCAGGCCAAGGCGGTTATCTTCTGCATCCTGGTCGTAGCCATCTCCATGATTCAGCTTAAGGCCACGAGGTCCAAGGAGGTGCAGCAGTAATGAAACGCGATAAGGTTATCAACCGCGCGCTCTCGATTTTCTTTACGATTCTGTCGCTCGCGTGGATCTACCCCGTGTTCATGATTGCGCTCAATTCCTTTAAAAAGGCAACTGCAATCAGCACCACCACGGCATTCGATCTGCTCACGCCCGAGACGTTCAACGGCCTCGCAAACTACATGCATGCCCTTAACGAGCAGGGCTTTGCCTCGGCATTTATGTACTCGCTCATCATTACGGTCACGTCGGTCGTGCTGATTCTGGTGTGCTGCTCCATGTGTGCTTGGTACGTAGTGCGCGTCAACAGCAAGATCTCGAACTTCTTCTATTACCTGTTCGTCTTCTCGATGGTCGTGCCCTTCCAGATGCTCATGTTCACGCTGTCCAATTTGGCGGACCGCATCGGCTTCAACACGCCGTTCAACATCTGCTTTATCTACCTCGGCTTTGGCGCGGGCTTGGCGGTCTTTATGTTCGCCGGCTTTGTAAAGAACATTCCGCTCGAGATCGAAGAGGCGGCCATGATCGACGGCTGCAACCCGGTCCAGGTGTTCTTTAAGATCGTCCTTCCCATCATGAAGCCCACCTATCTTTCGGTCGGCATCCTCGAGACCATGTGGGTCTGGAACGACTATCTGCTGCCCTACCTTACACTCGACTCCACCAAGTACAAGACCATTCCTATCTTGATCCAGTACTTCCGCGGCGGCTACGGCCACGTCGAGCTCGGCCCCATGATGGCCTGCATCATGATGGTCGTTATCCCCATCGTCATCATGTACATCCTCTGTCAGAAGTACATCATCGACGGCGTGGTGGCAGGTGCCGTCAAGGGCTGATGCCGTAACTGTTTTGCAAGTTTCTGCGGCGCCCCTCAGCGCGCCGCCGCATATCGAAAGGTAGAGACATGGCCGAGATTGTTCTCAAACATGTTCAGAAGGTGTATCCCAACAACGAGTCAAAAAAGAAAGGCTTCTTTGGCAAAAAGAAGAAGACCGAGGAGAAGAAGCACAACCTCAAGGTTACCGAGGACGGTGTGCTCGCTGTAGAGGACTTCAACCTCACCGTTCACGACCAGGAGTTCGTCGTCCTCGTTGGCCCCTCTGGCTGCGGTAAGTCCACGACGATGCGCATGGTCGCCGGCCTGGAGGACATTACCTCGGGCGACGTGCTCATCGACGGCAAGCGCGTCAACGACGTGGCGCCCAAGGACCGCGACATCGCCATGGTGTTCCAGAGCTATGCTCTGTACCCCAATATGACGGTGTACGAGAACATGGCGTTTACGCTCGAGCTCAAGAAGGTCCCCAAGGACGAGATCGACCGCAAAGTTCGCTCTGCTGCCGAGATTCTGGGCATTACCGAGTACCTCGACCGTAAGCCCAAGGCGCTTTCGGGCGGCCAGCGCCAGCGTGTCGCTATCGGCCGCGCCATCGTGCGTGACCCCAAGGTTTTCCTGATGGACGAGCCGCTGTCCAACCTGGACGCCAAGCTGCGTAACCAGATGCGAGCCGAGCTCATTAAGCTACGTCACGAAATCAAGGGCACCTTCATCTACGTTACTCACGACCAGACCGAGGCCATGACCCTTGGCGACCGCATCGTGGTCATGAAGGACGGCGTTGTCCAGCAGATCGCCACGCCGCAGGAGGTCTTCAACCATCCCGCGAACATCTTCGTCGCCGGCTTCATCGGCGTGCCGCAGATGAACTTCTTCGATGCCCAGCTGGTGCGCTCGGGCAACGGCTTTACCGTCAAGACCGAGGATATGAACGTGGCACTCGCCCCCGAGACTTGCGCTCAGCTTGCCCTCAACTGGGACGGCGGCGACGTGAAGGAGATTACGGCCGGCGTGCGTCCCGAGCAGATCCTGCTTGCCGACAAGGGCGAGGAGGGCGCGCTCCAGGGTACCGTCGAGGTGACCGAGCTCATGGGCTCGACCGAGCATGTCCACGTGACCGCTCCCGACGGCCAGTTTGTCCTGATTATCCCCGTCGTCGACCTCGAGGCCAAGGGTGCGCTCAAGGCGGGCGACACCATCTGGTTCAAGTTCGAGAAGAACGCGACCCACCTCTTCGATAAGGTCTCTGGCAAGAACCTTATCTAGGCCCGGTGCATCCAGGCCCTCCCTTTGGGCGACTGCGGTATTGCCATCCTTTTGCCGCGGTCACATATAAGGCTCCCCTCCCGTCCACTGGGCGAGAGGGGAGCCTTTCTTTGTGCCGGGACTGTCTGACCGGTCGTTTGTCTCGATCTGTAACGGGTAGGGCCGATTTCGGACGTTAGATGTTACAGATCGAGACGGTTCCGCTGAGCTAACCATTTCATCTAAATCTGTAACACCAAAGGTGAATTTCAGCTGCTAGATGTTACAGATTGAGATAAACCCAAGGGGAGGGGCCGGTATGTCTCAATCTGTAACAGCTGGGGCCGTTTTTACCGAGTAGCTGTTACAGATCGAGATTGTTTGGTCGAGTCGGGTCACAGGGTAGCGTGCGGGCACAAAAAGCGGAGCCGCGTTGCCACGACTCCGCTTTCAAGAGGATGGGTAAAGGAAACGAAATTAGCTCAGGTGCCAAATCTCGTCGTTGTACTGGGAAATCGTGCGGTCAGACGAGAAGGTGCCGGCGTTGGCGATATTGATGAGCGCCTTGCGCATCCAGGCGTCCTGGTCCTCGTAGTCGGCCAGCACGCGCTCCTTGGTCTGGATGTACTCCTCAATGTCGAGCAGGGCCATAAACCAGTCCTTGCCCTTAATGTCATCGTGCAGGCGCTGCAGGCGCTCGGCATTGCCGGTCGCCATAAAGGCCGGGTTGGTGATGAAGTCCACCAGCAGTTTAATGCCGGGCTTGCGGTAGAGCACACCGGCGTCATAGGTGCCGTCGGCATAGAGCTGCTCGACCTGTTTGGACGAGGCACCAAAGGTGTAGATGTTCTCGTCGCCCACGAGCTCGGCAATCTCCACGTTGGCACCGTCGAGCGTGCACAGGGTTAGGGCGCCGTTGAGCATGAACTTCATGTTGGAGGTGCCGCTCGCCTCCTTGGAGGCCAGGCTGATCTGCTCGGAGATGTCAGCGGCGGGGATCACGCGCTCGGCGGCGGTGACGTTGTAGTTCTCGATCATGACGACCTGCAGGTAGGGAGCCACGTCGGGGTCGTTTGCAATCCACTGCGACAGCGTCAGGATCAGATGGATGATGTCCTGCGCGATAGTGTAGGCAGGCGCCGCCTTGCCGCCAAAGATGATGGTGACGGGGTGCTTAGGTCTGTTGCCGTTCTTGATATCGAGGTACTTCCAGATGATGTAGAGCGCGAGCATCTGCTGGCGCTTGTACTCGTGGATGCGCTTGACCTGGACGTCGATGATGGCGTTGGAGGGAATGGTCACGCCCTGCTCGAGCGCCATGAACTGGCGCATGATGGCTTTGGCCTCGACCTTGGTGGCGGCCAAGCGCTCAAGAATGCTCTTATCGTCGGCGAAGTCAGCGAGCTTGCTCAGGTCGCCGGTGCTGCGCCAGTCGGTGCCGATCACATCGTCGAGCAGGCTGGCGAGCGCGGGGTTGGCCCCATGGATCCAGCGGCGGAAGGTGATGCCGTTGGTCTTGTTGGAGAACTTCTTGGGATAGATCTCGTAGAACGGATGAAGCTCGGTGTCCTCCAGGATCTTGGTGTGGAGGGCGGCTACGCCGTTGATGGAGAAGCCAAAGTGGATGTCCATGTGGGCCATGTGGACGGTGTCGTGCTCGTCGATGATGGCGACGCGCGGGTCGTCGTGCTCGGCCTTCGCGATCTCATCGAGCTTGACGATAATGTCGGCGATGGCAGGGGAGACCTTCTGCAGGCTGGCGAGCGGCCACTTCTCGAGCGCCTCGGCAAGAATCGTGTGGTTAGTGTAGGCGACCATGGAGCGTACGATGGTCACGGCCTCGTCAAACTCGATGTCGTGCTCGGTGGTGAGCAAGCGAATGAGCTCGGGGATGACCATGGTGGGGTGCGTGTCGTTAATTTGGACCACGGCGTAGTCGGCCAGATCGTGCAGGTTGCTGCCGCGCTCGACGGCCTCGTCGATCAGGAGCTGGGCGGCGTTGCTCACCATGAAGTACTCCTGATAGATGCGAAGTAGGCGGCCCTGCTCGTCGGAATCGTCGGGGTAGAGGAACAAGGTGAGGTTCTTGGCGATCTCGGTCTTGTCGAAGTCGATGGAGCTGCCGGGGACCAGGCCGTCGTCGACGCTCGCTAGGTCGAACAGGCGCAGGCGGTTCTTGGTGGGCTGGCCGTAACCGGGCACATCGATGTTGACGAGCTTGGAGGTAACGGCAAAATCGCCGAACTCGACGGTGTAGGAGCGGCCATCGTCGACTAGGATGTCCTGCTCACCGAGCCACTCGTCGGGGACGGCCTTCTGCTGGTTGTCGACAAAGCGCTGACGGAACAGACCGTAGTGATAGTTGAGGCCCACGCCATCGCCGGTCAAGCCCAGCGTGGCGATGGAATCCAGGAAGCATGCGGCCAAGCGGCCCAGGCCGCCGTTGCCGAGTGACGGCTCGACCTCGAACTCCTCGATCTTGTTGAGGTCGTGGCCTGCGGCGGTGAGCTGGTCCTTAACCTCGTCGTAGATGCCGAGGTCGATCATGTTGTTGATGAGCAGCTTGCCGATCAAAAATTCGGCGGAAATGTAATAGAGCTTTTTCTTGCCGTTGTTGAGCGGGCGGGCGGCGGAGCGCTCCTGCACGAGTTTGACCAGCAGCTTGTAAATGCGACGGTCGTCGAGCTGCTCGAGCGAGGTGCCAAAAGACTGCTCGGCGAGTTCCATGAGGTTAATTTGGGGCATGTTTTCTCCTGTGATGGGTTGTTTCATGTCTGCAATTCATAAGAAGCCCGCGCGAGGGGATTGGGGTGGCCTCGCGCGGGAAAAGCGTTCGCTTCCGCACGGTGGGGTGGGGTCGGGCGCGGTAGCTCCTATTGAGGAAGCTCGATTTCGGCTTCCGACGGGATGCGGAAGTAGGTCTCGGTCCAGTCAGTGAGTTTGTGCTCGAGCTCGCGGGTGATGGCGCCGTCGAGCATGCGCCAGGTCCAGTTGCCGCCCAGCGTGGCAGGGGTGTTGATGCGCGCCTCGTTGCCCAAGTTGAGCAGGTCTTGCATGGTGTAGATGCACGTGTCGCTCACGCTGGCGGCGATGGTGCGATTGAGTGCATCTGTCATGGGTTCGCCGGCCTGCTGATGGGTGTACAGGGCTGCCTGCTCGCGCTGACGCGGGGTAGCCGTTCCCTCAAACCAACCGCGTGCCGTCTCGTTGTCGTGGGTGCCCACGTAGGCGACGGTGTTGGCAATGTAGTTATGCGGCAGGTAGTACGAGTTGGTGCCCTCAAAGGCAAACTGCAGGATCTTCATGCCGGGGAAGCCCGAGTTGTCGCGCATGTCGATGACGCCGGGGGTGAGGAAGCCCAGGTCCTCGGCGATGATGGGCAGCGTGCCGAGCTTTTCCTCGAGCGTCTTGAAGAACTTGAGGCCGGGACCCTGCGTCCACGAACCGTAGGACGAATCGGGAGAGGAGAACGGCACCTCCCAATAAGCCTCGAAGCCGCGGAAGTGATCCAGGCGGATGACGTCGTACATGTCGAGGGCGGCGCGAATGCGGCCCTCCCACCAGGAGAAGCCGTCGGACTCCATGGCGTCCCAGTCGTAGATGGGGTTGCCCCAGTACTGGCCGGTGGCCGAGAACTGGTCGGGCGGCGTGCCGGCGACGCTCACGGGATTACCGGAGGCGTCGATCTTAAAGAGCTCAGGTGTCGCCCACATCTCGACGGAGTCACGCGAGACATAGATGGGCAGGTCGCCGATGATGAGAATGTCGCGCTCGTTGGCATAGGTCTTGAGGCGGCTCCACTGGCGAGCGAAGAAGTACTGCGTCATCTGGTGGTAGAGCATACGCGCCGGATGATCGGCGCAGACCTTGGCGGAAGCCTCGCCGCGGGTGCGGAGCTCCGCGGGCCACTCCCAAAACGCCTTGAGACCGCACTCCTCTTTGACGGTCATGAACTCACAGTAGGGGATGAGCCAGTCCTTGTTGGCCTGGATAAAGTCATCGAAATCGGCCGGCTTGTCGGCGGCAAAGCGTTCAGCGGCTCGGTCGAGAATCTGACGGCGGCCGCCAAAGATAGCACCGTAGTCGACATTGCTGGGGTCGGATCCCAGATACACGCCATCGATATCGCGCTGCTCCAGATACCCTGCCTCGACAAGCTCGGCAAAGTCGATAAAGTTGGGGTTTCCTGCGCGGGCCGAGAACGACTGATAGGGCGAATCGCCATAGCTGGTCGTCGTAAGGGGCAGAATCTGCCAGTAATGTTGTTTGCACGAGGCGAGAAAATCGACGAAGTCGTAGGCATTCCAGCCAAAGCCGCCGATTCCGTATGGTCCGGGCAGAGATGAGACGGGCATGAGGACGCCGCTTGCACGCTCCATGAATGCGCTCACCAACCTTCTTGTTGTGGGGTCGGCCTGCCGATGGGTGTGCAGTCCGCCTCCGATGTTCTGATTCGATACGCCTATTGTAAAACATGTTGTTTAAACATGTACAGGCAAGATAAAAAAGTTGGTCGATTTTCGGCGAATGGTTACATGCCATGAAAAAAGCCCCGACCTCACAACGTGAGATCGGGGCAAGAGCGGTATGTAGGTTTTTGCTACTCGGCGTCGGCGAAGCCGTTGGGGTTGTGGCTCTGCCAGTTCCAGCTATCGCGGCACATGTCCGCGATGTCGTACTGGGCCTTCCAGCCCATCATGCGCTCGGCCTTGGAGGCATCGCACCAGTTGGCAGCGATGTCGCCGGCGCGGCGCTCGCGGATCACATAGGGCAGCTCCTTGCCACAAGCCTTGGAGAAGGCGGCGACGACCTCGAGTACCGAGGTGCCGGTGCCGGTGCCCAGGTTAAAGATCTCGACGCCGGTTTTGCCGTTCATCCAGTTAAGGGCGGCAACGTGACCAGAGGCCAGATCGCACACGTGGATGTAGTCGCGCACGCCGGTGCCGTCGGGGGTGGGGTAGTCGTTGCCAAAGACCTGAACGGCCTCGAGCTTGCCCACGGCGACCTGGGCGACATAAGGCACCAGGTTGTTGGGGATGCCGTTGGGGTCCTCGCCGATCAGGCCCGACGGATGGGCGCCGATGGGGTTGAAGTAACGGAGCAGCACGACGTCCCACTCGGGGTCGGCGGTGTGGACGTCCATAAGGATCTGCTCGATCATCCACTTGGTCCAACCATAGGGGTTGGTCGCGGGCTTCTTAGGATCCTCCTCGGTGACGGGCGGGTTGTCCGGGTCGCCGTAGACGGTCGAGGAGCTCGAGAAGATGATGGACTTGCAGCCATGGTTGCGCATGACGTCGATGAGCACCAGGGTGTTCTCGATGTTGTTGTGATAGTACTCGACGGGCTTGCTCACCGACTCGCCGACGGCCTTAAAGCCGGCAAAGTGGATGACGCGGTCGATCTGATGGGTATCGAAGATCTTGTTCATCGCATCGCGGTCGAGCACGTTGGCCTCGTAGAAGGTGAGGTTCTTGGCGGCCTCGTCGCCCACGATGGTCTTGACGCGGTCGACGGCGACGGCGCTGGAGTTGGAGAGATCATCGACGATGACGACCTGGTAGCCACCCTCGAGCAGCTGAACGACGGTGTGCGAGCCGATAAAGCCGGCGCCACCGGTAACGAGGACGCAGGTGTCTTTGGGGTCGAGTGCTTTGGACATGTAGTCTCCTATCGAATCAGGAACACTTCTTCAGGGGAGTATAGCGCAGGCAGGGACGCCCAAATCGTGCGCTGTAGGAAAAGCAGAGGATTGTGCTAACGTACTCATAGAAGAGCTTGCGTACGCATAACCTGATCTTTGACATTTGCTTACGAGCCGCTGGCCTTGCAGTTTCCTGCCGTTCGTGGAAATCGTTGGGACGCGCCATATGTACGCTAATATGTATGAGTTGAGCGACATATAAATAAACATGTAACGGAGTACATATGTCACCAAACAGCGATTCCATCCTTTCCCAGGAGCTCTCGCGCCGCACTGCCCTCAAGGCCCTGTTCGGCGCCGCTTCTGCGGCAGTTCTTTTTGGCCTGCCCGCTCGCGCCCATGCGGCGGAGGCTTCCAAAGAAACCACCGATAAACTGAATGCCGCCCAGGCCCAGCTCGACGAGGTTCAGGCCCAGCTCGACAGCATCGCAAATGAGTATGCGGCGCTGGCCAACAAGAATGCCCAGACCCTCAACGACATCGAGAATGTCCAGGGCAAGATTGACGACACGCAGGCCCAGATCGATGAAAAGAAGGCCGAGCTCAAGAAGAAGCGCAACGACCTTTCCGATCGCGTGGCCGCCAGCTACAAGTCCGGCGGCACGAACATCCTGTCGCTGCTGCTGGCCTCTGGCTCGTTTGAGGAACTCGTCGCCAACGCGCATTACGTTGAGAAGATCAACAAGAGCGACCGCGACGCCATCGAGGACATTCAGACCATCCAGGAAGAGCTCGATGCGCAAAAGACCGAGCTCGAGTCGCAGAAGGCCGACTTAGAGAAGCTCAAGGACCAGCAGACTGCCCAGATGCAGGACATGCAGGCCAAGCAGCAGGAAGTCCAGACGGTTCTGAACGGCCTCTCTGACGATGTCAAGGAGCTCATGGCTCAGCGTGATTCCGAGATTCTCGCTGCCGCCCAGGCCGAGGAGGCCGCTAGGAAGGCCGCCGCTGCCGCGGCCGCCGCGAACAAGAACAATTCCTACTCGGGTGGTTCGAGCTCGGGTGGCGGATCGTATGCGCCCGGAACTCCGCAGCAGAATGCCGGCTCGGGCAAGCAGCAGGCTGTCGTCAACGCGTGCTACTCCACGCCTTCGCCGGGTCAGAACTGGTGCGCGGCGTGGGTCACCAATGTCTTCCGTAACGCCGGCGTTGGCTACTTTGGAGGCAATGCGTGCGACATGTTTAACGCCTGGTGCTATAGCTCCGACCGCTCGGCGCTGCAGGTGGGCATGATCGTGGCCGATTCCTCGCACAGCGGCACGGGTGCTCCGGGCCTTATCTACGGTCATGTGGGTATCTACGTTGGCGGCGGCATCGTTATGAGCAACGAGGGTGCCATTACGTCTAAGTCGCTCGATTCGTTTATTAGCTTCTATGGCACTGGCTCTGGCGTGCGTTGGGGCTGGCTTGGCGGTATTGCGCTGTCGTAGCTGCGGTTTGAAGCAAGTTGGTCCGGGACTGGGGGCGAGGCATAAGGTTGCCTGCTCTACAGTCCTGCGCAAGACGAAGGCCACATTAAGTGGCCTTCTTTGCGTGCGGAACTCGCGACCAACCTTATGCCTCGCCCCCAGCCCCGGACCTTCCGGGTCCAAAGCGCGACACACCGGACTGGGTTATCTGAATAAATATGGTGAAGGCCCCTTTCGGGGCCTTCTTTTTAGAGGAATTCGCCTACTCGGTGGACTTCGGGTTCTAGGTCTACGTTGAATTGGTCTTTGACGGTTGTCTGGATGTGGCGGATGAGTTCGTCGACGTCGGCGGCGGTGGCGTGGTCGGCGTTGACGATGAAGCCGCAGTGCTTCTCGCTCACCTGCGCGCCGCCAACGGCGTGTCCTCGCAGGCCGGCGTCCATGATGAGCTTGCCGGCAAAGTAGCCCTCGGGGCGCTTGAAAGTGGAGCCGGCACTCGGCATGTCGAGCGGCTGCTTGTCCTCGCGGCGCTGGCGGTAGTCGTCCATGTCGGCCTTGATCATCGCGGCGTTGCCCGGGGCGAGGTTAAAGGTGGCAGAGAGCACGATAAAGCCGTCGTCGGCGATGCGGCTCTTGCGATAGCCCAGGTTAAGCTCGTCGACATCGAACTCAATGATATTGCCGCTGCCGCGGGTGCCGTCGTCGAGCGCGCGGGCGGGCTTATAGACGCGCACGGACTCCAAAACATCGGCCATGCAGGCATCGTAGGCGCCGGCGTTCATGTAGCAGGCGCCGCCGACCGATCCGGGGATGCCCGAGAGGGGCTCCATGCCGGTGAGGCAGGCTTCGGCGGCAGCCGCGGCGACATCGGAAAGTA
Source organism: uncultured Collinsella sp. (assembly GCA_902491915.1). GTDB lineage: Bacteria > Actinomycetota > Coriobacteriia > Coriobacteriales > Coriobacteriaceae > Collinsella. Next base: position 4,057 of record CABUJL010000018.1, on the reverse strand, counting down.
AGGCGCCGGCTGCCGCCGTGACGTGCGTGCCGTCGACCGTAATGTCGGAGAGTCCCTCGCCCAGCGCCACGACGACGCCACGGATGCCTTTGTCACCGACGAGCAGGTCGGAGCCGTTGCCCACGATGGTGAGTGGCAGATCGCAGCGGTAGCAGGTATCGAGCGTGGCGACGAGGCCCTGCTCGGTATCGGGCGTGACAAAGACGTCGGCCGGGCCGCCGATCTTAAACGTGGTGTGCTCGCGCATGGGCTCGCTCATCAGTACGTTGTCCTCGCCGGCAACGCCAGCAAGCGCGCACAGCAGGTCCTCGTTAAAAAAGTCGTTCTCGTGCATACGAATATCCGCCTTTTGGTGGTCGTTGTCATCAATCGATTGCAATATACCCCACCCGGACGGATTTGGTGCGCTGGCGGCGATAAAACAGCCGTCTACCGGATTGGTAAAGTGTTTATCACCGAGGTAGAGGGGTAGTCGCTATACTTTCAAGAGATTGCGCGTAAACCCGGAAGGAGCGAGATGGCCAACAAAGTCACCCTCAAGCAGATCGCCCAGGAGGTGGGGCTTTCCCCCTCGTCGGTCTCGCTTGTGCTCAATAATCGGCCCTGTCGCATCTCGGAAGAAAACCGCAAGCTCATCAAAGAGGTCGCGGCGCGCAACCACTATGTTCCCAACCAGATCGCGCGCAGCCTGGTCATGCGCGAGTCGCGCACCCTGGGCCTTATCGTCCCTAACATCGAGAGCCGCTTTTTTGCCTCGCTCGCCGGTAGCCTGGAAAAGCGCTGTCGCGAGGACGGCTATGCGCTCTTCATTACCAGCTCGGGCGGAAGCGCCGATGACGATCTGGAGCTGCTGCGCCAGCTGGTAACGCGCGGCGTTGATGGCGTCTTCCTGGTCGTGGGCGACGAGTTCTCCGACGACCGCGCCCTGCGCGAAGAAGTCAGCCATCTGCCTATCCCTGCCGTGATGGTCGACCGTGCCATTGAGGGGCTCGAGTGCGACAAGGTGATGTTCGACCACGAGATGGGTGGCTACATGGCCACTCGCTATCTGATCGAGCAGGGCCACCGTCGCATTGCCTGCTTGGTTAACGCGCGCCGTTCCAATACGGGGCGTAAGCGACTTGCCGGCTATGAGCGCGCGCTGCGCGAGGTTGGCCTGCCTATCGACGCACGTTTGGAGTTTGAGAGCGAGTACTACATTCCGAGTGCCTACGAGGCCTCGGAGGCGGTGCTCGCAACTGATGCCACCGCCGTGTTCGCAAGTTCGGATAACATCGCCCTCGGTCTGCTCAAGCGCTTGCACGAGATGGGGAAGAGCATCCCGGGCGATATCTCGGTGGTGAGCTATGACAACTCGGCGGCCGACGTTCTCTTTGAGCCGGCGCTGACCGCGATTGAGCAGGATCCTGGTGTCCTTGCGGAGCATGCTTTTGGCTGCATGTCCAAGCGTCTTGCCGGTAGGGGCGGCAGGCGTGCCGAAGAGGTCGTCCTGGAGCCGGCGCTTATCGTTAAGGGCAGCGTGCTCGAACTTACCGAATGTAGCTAAGCGTACTTGTTTGTTTGCATAGATTGCATGCGGAGTGTCCGCTATTTGCCGGCAGGCACCCCGGCCCTCGTCCGTTAACTCTTCCGCTGGGCGAGCCTTAGACGCCGCGCACCGATAGGGTAAGGCAGCGGCTTGAAATTGGTGCTATATTCAGCTTGAGTTGTTTAATGCTAGTACGGGAGGCTGATATGGGGCTGTTCAAGAAGAAAAACCCGCAGGATGCCTTTGATCCCGATGTGTTTACCATCACGGATACGATTTTGGACCCACCGCGGTTTACGTTTTTGCCGGCTATCTACCAGGATGCCACGCGCCGCAAGTGGGCCGTGCATCAGCGCGGCGGCGAGCCGAAGATTTTTGACTATGCGGATGTGCTGCAGTGCGAGATTGCCGAGACCGGAAATCCCGAGGATGTGCCGGAGCTCAGCAAACGCGAACTGGCTCAGCAGATTTTGATTAATCCAGCTCAGGCTACCAAAAACAACGCTGCCAAGCGTAATATGTGCCTTGGTATGGGTGTCATCGTTGTCGTGCAAACCGGCAAGGATGAGATTTCGAAGCTTGAGATTCCGGTGACCGCGGGCGAAGTCAAGCGAGACTCCGGCCTATATCGGTCGTATCGGAACGTTGCGGAGCAGATCAAAGAAGCCTTCGACGCCATGGGGCGTCCGGAGCAATGATTCCTGCAGCATCAAGCGGTTGAGGAGTCTTGCCCATGTCGAGTGAACCATATGCGATTCCGCCCAAAGATCGCGCCTTTGAGGGCATTCTTTGGTATATCAAACATTATGACCTGCAGAGTGGCGACCGGCTGCCCGCCGAGCGTGTGCTCTGTGAAGAGCTGGGCGTGTCGCGCACGGCGTTGCGTGCTGCGATCACGCGCCTTATTTCGTGCGGAACTTTGGAAAGCCGCCGCGGTTCGGGCACCTATGTGTGTCCTCCCAAACCGCTGAACATCTTTCAGGAAACATGGAACTATACGCAGGCGGTGGAGAGGGTTGGCTCAAAGTCGACCGCACGCCTGGTTTGGTCCAAGGTCGTGTATGCCGATATCGATCTTGCCCAAAAAGCCCAGATTGACCTGGGCATGCCGCTCTTCTGCATTCGGCGCGTGCGTGTGGTCAACGGTTCTCCGGCATCGATCGAGACGGCTTACGTCAATCTGTCTTTGTGCCCCTCGCTTCCCGATCATGATTTTGAGCAGGAGAGCCTCTACGACGTTTTGCTCAAAGAGGGGAATGTCCATGTGGCGCACGGCAAGGAGCATATTTCCATCAGCCGTCTGAACGCCGACGAGGCCAAGTTACTGGGCGCTCAGGAGGGCACGCCGGTGTTTTACAAGGCTTCGCACGAGCGCGACGAGACCGATGGCTTTGTCGAGTATTGCAAGTCCGTGATTCTGCCGACCAAGTATCGTTTTGCCGATAACGGCGAGGCAGACGGCGTTGCGACGAAGGTGGGTGTCGAATGGCTGATGCAGTAGAAGACTTGCCGGTTTACAAGCAAATTCGCCGCTGCATTGCGGAGCGAATCGAGCGCGGCGACTACCCGACGGGCTCGATGATTCCGTCCGAAAACGAGCTGGCCGAGGAGTTTGGCACGACGCGCCTGACAATCCGAAGCGCCATGGACGAGCTGGTCAAAAGTGGCCAGATTCGTCGCGTGCAGGGCAAAGGCGCCTTTGTGGGACACAAGTGGTTTGACGAGCACGAACGCAAGGGAGGCTTCCGTCAGTCGGTTCTGGCGTCGGGCGCGACGCCGTCGGTGCGCATCCTGGCGCGCTCCAAACGCTACGCCGGCCCGTATTACGCCGACCTGTTTGGCATCGCCGAGGACGATCTGCTTTACTCGGTGCGCCGTCTCAACTGCATTGATGGTGAGCCCGTATCGATCGAGATGACGCTGATTCCGTGTCCGCTGTTTCCGGGCATCGAAGACGTGGACATTTCGGTCTTCAGCCTGTTTGAGACCTATGACATGTTGGGGCGCAAGCCGGACAAGTCGATTGAGAAACTCGATATTGAAGCGCTGGGCGCACGCGATGCGAGTTTGCTCAATCTTGAGCCGGGCGATCTGGCGCTCGTACTGGAATGCCTGACCTATGACTCGAGTGGGCAGGCGATTGAGCATGCCAAGTCTTTTAACCGCGGCGATGCCGGCGGATATACCTACAACTACTAGCGTCTAGAGCGTCCCTGCGCACGGCGGGGGCGCTCGTTTTTACGGATATATGTCGCTTGACCGATGAGCGGCAAAAACTGACCGTCTACCGAGAGGGGAGGACGAAATCAAAAAATCGGTATTAAAAACGGCTAACCTGTAATCGTTCACTGGTATTAAGAACCTTTGAATTGTTGAGCTTGGGGCCAAGATGTCCACAAGGTTAAGCGGTGCGACGGGGCGGCAAGCCCGTCCATTCCGTGCGACAATTCAAACTGCTCGTGAAAGGAGCGGGAATGAAGGAGACCGAGAAGATCGAGATCATGCACTTCGACCAGGAGGGCTACCTCG
>CABUJL010000017.1 GCA_902491915.1 uncultured Collinsella sp. | reverse complement strand
GTCGATCGTCACCGTGTTGGTGATGGAGCCGGCCATCGGATTGGTGGCGCGAATTTCCTCTACGGCCTTGACCATATGTTGCTTAAGCTGTTCCGAATCAATCACTGCACATGCCTCCTTGGCATAGAAAAGGGGCGCTGTGCATAGACAGCGCCCCTGTAAAGGCGGCATGCTCCCTACGCCAGCATTAACTGACAGGTTCAAAGGATTGGGCCCCATGCCCTCTCAGCCTTGTGGTTTGCACCGCCGGCACTCCCGCATCGAATCTGTTGTTCCCTATACTAGCGCACCTGCCAAAAAGGGACAGGTTTATTTTGGCAGGTAACAACTGGGACTTTGCGTTTTCCCAGATGAAACCTGCCGAAATAAACCTGTCCCTTTTTGGCGGGTCGGTACAATAGATGGGATTAAGAATGACCGAGGGGACCTTATGATCAAACTTGTGCTGACCGATATGGACGATACACTGATTCCAGTCGGGCATGACGGCGCCAGCGACTACGCCATTGAGGGTATTCATGCCATGCAGGCGGCGGGTTTGCACTTTGGGCCGGTTTCGGGTCGTCAGCCGTCCGCGATGGGCTGGATGTTCCGCAATCGCTCCGAGTGCTTCTCGACCGGTGCGTTTTGCAACGGCCAGGTGATGATTGTCGATGGCGAAGTAGTCGCTTCGCGCGCAATCGATAACGATGTCCTTATGCGCTTAGCCGATTATTTTGAACAGGAGACCGACGATACGTATTTGAAGGTCTACCGTCTGGGTGATGACTTTTGGAATAACGATGCCTATTGCGTGACAAGCGATCCCGAGCGTGTGCGTCGCGCCATGAAGTCAGGCGGCAACGCGTGGCTCAAGGGCGAAGAGGCTCCCTGTCGTCCTGTCGTTGACGATGCTCTGGTATACAAGGCGAATATCTGGAGTGCCCGTTCGCGCGAGGAGCTCGCCGAGCTGCGCGAGCGTGTTGCCGCTGAGGTGCCGGAGCTCTCGCTCGTGTTTCCCAACAACCGCGTGCGCCTGTTCGACGTTCTTCCGACCGGCTGGGACAAGGGCTGCGCTGCGCTGGAGCTGGCGCGTGCTTTGGGCCTGATGCCCGACGAGGTGGCCGTATTCGGCGATTCCGATAACGATTTGCCCATGATCGATGCCGTTCCCAACTCCGTTGCAGTTGCCAATGCCAACGAGGCCGTCACGGCTGCCGCACGCTGGCATATCGGCGCTGCGGCAGATGATGCGGTTGCCGGGGCTCTGCATCAGATTGCCGCCTGCGCCGCGACGGGGGAGATGCCGTCGTTTATGAGCCAAATGGACACGGCGGGTTTCGACGTCACAAACGTCTAGGGAGAAAGCCATGAAGCTCCAGCAGCTCAGATATGTCGTCAAAGTTGCCGAATGCGGCAGCATCACCGAGGCCTCGCGCCGACTCTTTGTGTCGCAGCCTTCGATTACCGCGTCGATCCGCGATCTCGAAAACGAGATGGGTGTGCGCATCTTTGAGCGCACTAACAAGGGTGTCGTTGTATCCGAGGAAGGCGAGACCTTCTTGGGCTACGCGCGACAGGTGCTTGACCAGGCCGATCTGCTCGAAGGTAAGTACAAGGGCGCATCCGAGCAGGTGCCGCATTTTAGTGTGAGCTGTCAGCATTATTCCTTTGCCGTCAACGCGTTTGTCGATGTGATCCGTGAGTTCGATGCCGCGCGCTACGACTTTACCCTGCGCGAGGAGCAGACTCACGAGATTATCGAGGACGTCGCGCATATGAAAAGCGAACTCGGCATCCTGTACCTGTCCGAGCACAATCGCGAGGTCATCGAGCGCATGCTGGCGGCCAACGAGCTCGTGTTCGAAGGGCTCTTCTGCGCCACACCGCACGTTTTTGTGTGTGCAGACCATCCGCTGGCGGGCCGCTCCAGCGTGACGCTCGAAGACCTCGAGGACTACCCATTTTTGTCCTATGAGCAGGGCAGCTACAACTCGTTTTACTATTCCGAGGAACTGACCTCGACGTTTGAGCGCCGCAAGAACATCCGCGTGCGCGACCGTGCGACGCTGTTCAACCTGGCTATGGGCCTTAACGGCTACACGGTGTGTTCGGGCGTGATTAGCCACGAACTCAACGGCCCCGGCATTATCTCGATTCCGCTCGATGTGGATGAGTACATGGAGATCGGCATCATCACGCGCAAGAACACGACGCTTACGCGCTACGGTCAAGCCTATATCGACGCGATCCGTCAGCATATCTAGACTGCTGCGTCCTGTACAGGTCAAATCTCTTCATGGCAGTCCCAACTGATATAGGAAGCATCTATATCAAACTGTTATAAACGTATATTTTACGATGGCTATATGAGCGCTCATACTTTGTCCCAGTAAAGCAACCAATGCAAAGGGAGATATCTATGAGTGCTTTAACCACGCTGAACGCGCCGTTTCGCGCCGATATCGTCGGCAGCTTTCTTCGTCCACAGGCCGTAAAGGACGCCCGTGCCGCCTATGCTGCGGGCACACTCGACGCCGCCGGCCTTAAGGCCGTCGAGGATGAGGCCATTCGCGACCTGGTGGACAAGCAAAAGTCCGCTGGCCTGCAGGTGATTACCGATGGCGAGTTTCGCCGCAGTTACTGGCACCTCGACTTTATGTGGGGGCTCAACGGCATTGAACGCCGTACCTCGCGTACGGGCTATATGTTCCACGACGAGGAGACCACAGCCGACACCGCCGTGGTAACCGGCCCCATTAGCGGCGAGAACCATCCGTTCGTCGAGCACTTTAAATTTGTCAAGGCGCTCGAGGGGGAGGGCCAGGTCGCGCGGCAAACCATTCCGGCGCCGATCCAGACGTTCTCCGAAGTCACGCTCGACCGCTGCGACGGCCAGCAGGAGAGCCTGCGCGCTGTCTATAAGACCGATGAGGAACTTGCCGACGCTATCGCAGCCGCTTATCGCACGGTGATCGCCGACCTGTACGCAGCAGGCTGCCGCAACATCCAGTTTGATGACTGCACCTGGGGCATCTACTGCGACACCGATTTTGTCGCCAAAACCGGCATGAGCCCGGTCGACCTGCAAAAGGTAAGCGAGCTGGGCGTGGCGCTCAACAATGCCGCCATCGCGGACAAGCCCGACGATCTGGTCATCAACACGCATGTGTGCCGCGGCAACTACCACTCCACCTATGCCTTCGAGGGCGGCTATGACCCCATCGCGCCGTACCTGTTCGCAAACGAGGATGTCGATGCATTTTACCTGGAGTTCGATACGCCGCGCGCCGGCGGTTTTGAGCCGCTCAAGTACGTTGCCCCGGGCAAGAAGGTCGTGCTGGGCTTGGTAACCACCAAGGCGGCAGAGCTCGAGAACGAGGATGTTATCGTCGAGCGCATCCGTGAAGCCGCAAAGTACGTGCCGCTCGAGAACCTGTATCTGTCGCCTCAGTGCGGCTTTGCCAGCTGCGAGATTGGCAACAAGCTGACCGAGGATGAGCAATGGGCAAAGATCGCGCTGGTCAAGCGCATTGCCGAGCGCGTTTGGAAATAGCGCTAGTGTTTGCAGGTGGCGGCGCGTGCGAGGCATAGTGTATCGCGTACAATGGTTCGGATCGTATCGTTCGGGCAGGTTATCCGATATGCCTGATCGCCCTTCCATTCGAAAGGACATCCATGTCCCAGTCCTCGACGCCCGCCGTCAGCGATGCCATCTACGACGCATCGTCGCTCGGCCGCCCGCGCATGTTCCTGCTCGGCCTACAGCACCTGTTTGCCATGTTTGGCGCCACCGTGCTGGTGCCCGTGCTCACCGGCCTCTCGGTATCGGCAACGCTTTTGTTTGCCGGCTTGGGCACGCTGCTGTTCCACTTCCTGTCGCGCGGTAAGGTGCCGGCATTTTTGGGCTCATCGTTTGCCTTTATTGCCGGTTATGCCGCAATCGCGCCCAACGGCGAGACCGAGCTTTTGCCCTACGCCTGCCTGGGCGTAGCTTGTGCCGGTCTGCTCTATCCGGTGCTGGCGGCGCTCTTCCGCGCGTTTGGCGCCAAGCGTGTCATGCGTTTCTTTCCGCCGGTGGTGACTGGCCCTATCGTCATTTCGATCGGTCTGATCCTGGCAAGCTCCGCCATTGCCAACTGCCAGACCAATTGGCTTGTCGCCGTTATCGCTGTTGCAGTGATCGTCATCTGCAACATCTGGGGCCGCGGCATGGTCAAAATCGTGCCGATCCTGCTGGGCGTCGTGGTGAGCTATGCCGTTGCGGCCGCGTTGGGTGAGGTCGATTTCTCTGGTGTCGCAGCCGCGCCGTGGGTCGGTCTTCCCATCGTGTGGAACAACACCGTGTTTGCGCTCTTTGGTCCGCAGTTTGATAGCGGTCTTGCCACGACGGCCATCATCACCATCATGCCGCTGGCCTTTGCGACCATGATTGAGCACATTGGCGATATCTCCGCCATTGGCTCTACCTGCGAACGCAATTACATTGCCGATCCCGGTCTGCACCGTACCCTACTCGGCGATGGCCTGGCGACCATCTTGGCGTCGCTCTTTGGCGCTCCGGCCAACACCACGTATGGCGAGAACACCGGCGTGCTTGCGCTTACGCGCGTGTTCGACCCGCGTGTGATTCGCATTGCCGCCTGCTGCGCCATTGTGCTTTCGTTCTGCCCCAAGTTTGCTGCGGTGATTGCCGCCATGCCGGCGTGCGTTATCGGCGGTGTGTCGCTCGTGCTCTACGGCATGATCAGCGCCGTTGGCGTGCGCAACCTCATCGAGAATCAGGTTGATTTCCAGAACAACCGCAACGTGCTGGTGGCGGCTCTGGTGCTCGTGCTTTCGCTCGGCATTGCCTACAGTACCGCCGGTGCCATCGTACTGGAGCTGGGCGGCGTGACGATTTCGCTTTCGGGCCTTGCCGTGGGCTCGCTGGTGGGCATTGTGCTCAACGCCATCCTGCCCGGTAATGACTTTGAGTTCGATACTTCCGAGCTTGAGGAGACTGCTGAATAGTAGCTGCGTTCAGCCAAATTAAAAATGGCGTCCATGCGTATGTACGCGTGGACGCCATTTTTAATGCGTCAGTATCCAGTGGATGCCGCGCGCCATGCGCAGGTCAGTTTGGGCAAAGTGATTGCCGGGGTTGAGCGCCAGTGTTGTTGGAATGTCGCGCTCGATAAACAGCTCTTCCATCGCACGCGTATCGTCGAGTACGTGCCGCATCATGCGGTTGGGCGTCTTGGTTTCCTTTTTACCGAGCGACAGATAGGCGGCGTCGGGCGTGGCTGTCATCGTGCGCTCGCGCGCGTAGTCGATAAAGCCGGGGAACCACAGCGACCCCGATGCACTTGCCGCGCGCTCAAAGACATCTGTTTGCCAAAGTGCCCACAGTGAAAAAAGACCCGCCAACGAGTAGCCGGCAATGCCGTGCCAGGTGGGCGGGCAGGGAAGTGATGATTCGGCCTCTGGGATTATCTGCTTCAACAACTCGTCAAGAAAACCAGCAGCCTGTCCACCAAAGGGCTCGGCATCTCGTATAGTTCCCTCACATTCCCAGGGGCTAAGCTCGCGATTCCAATCGAGCCCTCCAATGGCGACAAGGGTGAATGGCGGGCAGTCGAGCTCTCGGCAGCGCTCGTAGACTTCACTACCGTCGCCCATAACCACGGGGAGGTAGATGACGGGCGCGCCTTCCGCACACTCTGAATAAACGGTTATCTGCTTATGATGCGCTTCCAAGGCAGGCTTCTCTCGGTGTTGTGATATTGACAGCCTTAATTGTCGCACGCTGACACGGGGGCAGACGCTAAAAGAAAGGCGCGGAGCCGCTCGATGCGATTCCGCGCCTTGTTGTTTTGCTTTAGCAGACTATGCCGTTACGCCACGAAGAAGTAGACAAGGAAGGCAAGGGCTGCGATCCACATGAGCGGCTTGATCTTGGAGGCCTCGCCCTTAAAGAGCGCGACGATCACGTAGGCGATAAAGCCCAGGCCGATGCCGGCAGAGATGGAGTAGGTGAAGGGCACGCCGGCGACAATCATGAACGCCGGGAAACCCTGCGACACGTCGGACCAGTCGATCTCGGAGGCCTCGCTCATCATGAGGTAGCCGACGTAGACCAGAGCACCGCAGGTGGCGGCGCTGGAAACGATGGTGACGATGGGGGAGAAGAACGCGGCGAGAATGAACAGCACGCCGGTGGTGACGGAGGTGAGGCCCGTGCGGCCACCGTCGGCGGCGCCGGAAGTGGACTCGACGAAGGTGGTGATGGAGGAGACACCCATGAAACCGCCCACAGCAGCGGCGGCGGAGTCGACGATCAGGATCTCCTTGATATTCTCGACGTTGCCGTCGTCGGTGAGGAACTCGCCCTGCTTGGCCACGGCCATCGCGGTGCCCATGGTGTCGAAGAAGTCACTCATGAGCAGCGAGAACGAGATGACGAGGAGCGCGGGGTCGGTAAGGACCTTGACGATGGCGGGCACGCCGCCGGCGTCGGCGATGGGGCCACCGATGCTCGAGAAGTCGAGCGGGGCGATGATACCGGTCGGAGCCTGGGTCACACCTAGGGGGATACCGGCGATGACGGCGACGACGATGCCGATGAGCAGCGAGCCGGGGACGTTGCGGCAGGCGAGGGCGACCGTCACCAGGATGGAGATGATGCCGACGATGAAGGTGGGGGAGGTGATGTCGCCCAGACCGACGAGTGTACCGGCGCCAGCGGTGATAATGCCGGCATCGCACAGGCCAATCATGGCGATGAACAGGCCCAGACCCACCGAGATGGCGTGACGCAGGACAACCGGGATGGCGTCCATGATGGCCTCACGCAGGCCACAAAGCACGAGCAGCAAGATGACGACGCCCTCAAGGAAGATGACGCTCATGGCCACGTGCCAGTCACCGCCGCAGACGGTGGTGGTGATTCCAGCGATCATCGCGTTGACGCCTAAGCCCGATGCGCAGGCGAGCGGGCGGTTGGCGAAGATGCCCATGCAGATGGTCATGATGCCGGCGCCCAGGCAGGTGGCGCAGGCGAGCGCTCCCGCATCGATGCCAGCGCCCGAGAGCACCGCGGGGTTGACGGCGATGATGTAGGCCATCGCCAGGAATGTTGTCAGTCCAGCGCGGAGTTCGGTCCCGATTGTGGACTTGCGCTCACTGACGTGAAAAAGTTCGTCCATGCATACCCTTTCCTTGTTCGGCCCCGAGTTTAGGCCGATTGACACGAACTCAACTACTATAGCCCCTTTACGACGCTGTTGTTCCTCGCATGTTGATGTTCGGCGCTTTGTAGCAGACGGACGGTATTTTTCGCATGAAAATGTGTGGGTACCGTATACTTAAGCGGTTACAACGAACTCTTTGGAGGAACGTATGATTAAAGAGCTCTGCCGCGACGAGGCTATCCTGTCCCAGCGTTGCGAGGTTGCGACCGTCGAGGACGAGTCGGTTGCTCAGGACCTGATCGATACCATCAAGTCGCTCGACGATGCCGGCTGCCTTGCCGCTAACCAGATTGGCGTTACCAAGAAGGTTTGCGTCTACCTGGACGATGCCGGCGAGCCTCACGTACTCTACAACCCCCGTCTGGTGTTTGGCCTGGGCGCCAGCAAGATGGAGGAGAGCTGCCTGACGCACGAGGAGGTCACCAAGTCCACGCGCTATATCAAGTGCAAGGTCGCCTTTGATCAGATCGTCGACGGCAAGATGAAGGAGTGCCGCCGCGACTACGCGGGCTTTGAGGCACAAATGGTCCAGCATATGATCGACCACTGTCTAGGAAAGTTGGTCTAAGGGGATCAAAGCACCGCACCTTGCCGCTCAATCGTCGCTTGCGCACCGTTAGTACGCGGCGCTCCTCTTTCGTGGCAATCTGCGGCACTTTGACCCCTTAGACGACCTGCGGGGTTAACTTGGTTGAGTTTATCCAGCTTGAATAGTCCGGGCGTGACATTGTTGTCATGTCCGGGCTTTTGTGTTTAGCGCCTTTTTGTTTGGAGACAATGAAATTAGAAAGAACGTAAAGCTAGGAGGCGCTATGTGTACGAGTATTCGATTTACCGATAATTCTGGCCACATGTATCTGGGCCGCAATCTCGACTGGAGCTTTGACTACGGCCAACAGGTTCGCGTGATGCCGCGCGGGTTTCACATTCCGTATTCGTTTATCGACGACGCGACAGCGGCGCACGCGGTGATCGGTATGTGCATCGATTACAAGAACTACCCTATGTTCTTCGACTGCGGCAACGATGCGGGCCTTGCCGTGGCGGGTCTCAATTTCCCGGGTTATGCCGAGTATGCCGAGGGCCCTGTCGACGGCAAGAACAATATTGCGGCCTATGAGTTTCCCCTGTGGGTGGCAGCGACGTTCTCGACGGTCGATGAGGTCGAGGCCGCGCTGCGCGATACGGTGATTGTCGCCAAATCTGCCGGAGAGGGGCTGGGCGTGTCGCTGCTCCATTGGATTATCGGCGACAGCCAGCGCAGCATCGTGGTCGAGATGATGGCTGACGGCCTGCATGTATACGACGATCCGGTCGACACCCTTGCCAACCAGCCGACCTTCCCGTGGCACATGGAAAACCTCCGCACCTATATCACCGCCACAAGCGATTTTCCGCAGACGGCGACATGGCGTGGCGCCGAGCTCAAGCCCTATGGCGCGGGTGCCGGCATGCGCGGCATTCCGGGCGATTGCTATTCGCCGAGCCGTTTTGTAAAGGCGGCGTACCTCAATGCCAATTATCCGCAAAAGGAGAGCGAGACCGAAAACGTCGTCCGCATGTTCCGCTCGCTCGAGGGCGTGGTGATGATCGAGGGAGCGTCCAGGATGGGCGATGGCAAGTTCGAGAAGACTATCTACACCGGATGCTTTAGCGCGCGCACGGGCAATTATTACTACGCGATGTATGGGGATCCGTCGATTCGCTACGTGAGCCTGATGGATGCCGAGGGCGCAAGCCCCGATAGGCTCGTGGTTCCCGAGCCGCGTCGTTCGTAGCCGTTAGCTTTACTGCAATGCAAAGCGGCCCTGCGTCTCTCGTGAGGTGCAGGGCCGCTGTCGTTGATTTATGACGTCGCTAGAAGTTGGCGTCGTTGAGCTGGGTGCTCTCGAGTCCGTCGAGTTGCTGTTGCTCGGGCGTATCGGCGACGCTCTCGAGCAGCTCGGTGGGATCGACGTTCATGCTCTTGCCGGCCTCGTTGCCGTTGACCAGGTCGTCCGAGAAGATGTCGACTTCCATTTCCTCGGCCTCTTCAATCTGAACCTCGAGTGGCACCTGGGTGCGCACGAGCTTAACGGCCGGGCGCATGCGGGCAAACAACGGCACGTACTCGATGATGATGGCAGAGTTCTCGAGACCGTACCAGCGCGCCGGGCTTCCGCAAGCGCGGCGGACGGCGTACTTGATGGCCATCACGCGGTGGTCATTGCGGTTGATGTCCGTTTCGGGGGCAAGCATCTTGCGCAGCATACAAAAGCGGAAGTCACCCACGTTGCCGCGTGTCTCGTAGATGGAGTAGGTGTGATGTTGCGGCGGCAGCTCGCCCGATGCCATCAAGTCGCCGACGATCTGACGCAGATAAGCGTTGACGCGCTGGTTGACTTTAAAGCCCAGGTCCAGGCGAACGCGGAAGAGGAAGTCCGTGCCAAAGGTCTCGACGGAATACTCGTGCGTATAGGGTTCGTCGGTAACGTGCACGTTAATGAACCAATATGCCTTGGCGCGCTTGGGATGCTTATCCAGGATGGAATAGAGCACGTCGCGGTCGAGCGTGAGCGGGTCGGGGCTGTTGGTGAGGAACACCAGATTGTCGGCGAGCACGGGGTAGGTCTCGTCATTGCGCAGGCGGTTGAGCTGGTCGATGTACTTGGAGACGGGCAGCAGAATCGTCTGCGTGCGCTCGATGGCGGTACCGCGACGCCACACGTACATAAGGCCAAACAGCAGCGAGGCCAAGAAGATCATCACATAGCCGCCGTCAAAGAACATAGTGAGGCACGAGGCAAAGAAGCAGAGCTCGATGGCGCCAAAAAGCAGGGCGAAGACGCAGGCGCCCAGCTTGTGCTTGAGAATGCCGGCGATATAGCTCGTCAATAGCGTCGTGGTCATGAGCATAGTCACGGTAATGGCGAGGCCGTAGGCGCTCTCCATGCGCTCGGAGTTTTGGAACAGCAGCACGATGAAGATGCAGCCGACCCACATGATGTTGTTGACGAGCGGAATATAGAGCTGGCCCTTGGTGTCGCTGGGGTAGTGGATGCGCAGATGCGGCATAAGGTTGAGGCGCGTGGCCTCGGATACCAGCGAGAACGAGCCGGTGATGAGCGCCTGCGAGGCGATGATGGCCGCTACGGCCGAAAGCACGATGGCAAAGGGGCGCAGGGGCTCGGGAAGCATCATATAGAACGGGTTGACGATATCCATCGCGAGCATCTGGGGGTTGGAGTTATTGGCGAGCAGCCAAGCGCCTTGACCCAGATAGTTGAGGATAAGGGCCGCCTTAACAAACGGCCAGGATGCATAGATGTTTGCCTTGCCAACGTGGCCCATGTCCGAGTAGAGGGCCTCGGCGCCGGTCGTTGACAGGAAGACGAAGCCGAGCACCATGATGCCCGAGTGGTTGATGGGCGAGAACAGGAACATGATGCCGCGGATGGGGTTGAGGGCGCGCAGGATGGACAGGTTGCCGAGCATGTTGAACAGGCCGGCGCCCGCCAGGAACAGGAACCATAGCGTCATGAGCGGGCCGAACAGCTTGCCGATCGACGAGGTACCGGCGCGCTGCATGGCAAATAGGCCGCAGATAATGATGATGGTAATAATGATGACGTTGGTTTGCCCGTCACCCAATAGCGCGTGGCCCCACTCGATAGTGCGCAGACCCTCGATGGCTGTGGTGACCGTGACCGCGGGGGTGAGGATGCCGTCGGCGAGCAGCGCCGCGCCGCCGATCATGGCGGGGAGAATCAGCCACGGCGCCACCTTACGCACGAGACTGAACAGGGCGAAGATGCCGCCTTCGTTATGGTTATCGGCCTTCATGGCGATTACAACGTACTTGACCGTGGTCACGAGTGTCATGGTCCAGATGACGAGCGAGAGCGCGCCCAGGATCATGTCCTCGCTGACGGTACCGATGCCGCCGTTGTTGGCGACGATTGATTTCATGGTATACATGGGGCTCGTGCCGATGTCACCGTAGACGACGCCGAGCGTTACGAGCAGCATGCCAGCGGAGAGGGGAATGGCTCCATGCCCGCCTTGACTACGCTGGTCTTGGAGGCTTGCCTCCAGCTTGTTGTGTGCCACGTGGACTCCCTTGGACATCTGGCCTCTGCCATGAGCAGTAGACCTTTATGCCATCTTTATACATATAAGAGCAGTTTGGCACATCGGGGTGTTTTAGACAATAATCCCCATCTGGGGATTATTCATGTACGCAGGTAGTATTTCAGAGCAGGGGCTATTAAGCACGTGCTGTCTGGGCGATGCCAGCCTTGGTGTTTGCGCGTTTGCCGGCGAGTTCGCAAAAAATCGCGCCGCCGATGATAAACGCGGCGCCCATCAGGCGGACCGGTGTTATGGTTTCGCCCAAAAGGACGGCCGAGAACACGACGGCCGAAAGCGGCTCAAGGTAGCCGACGACGGCGACGGTCTGCACGGGCAGTTTGGCGACGGCGCTAAAGTAGAGCAGGCAACCGAGTCCGGTGTTGACAATGCCGAGCATGGCAACGGCGCGCCAATCGATGCCAGCGGCAATGCTGGGGGAGAGGAACGAGGGGGCACCTTGCGTGAAGAGCGTAAGGATCAACGCGGTTACAAAGGCGGCGCTCACCTGGAGCGTGGAGTTCTCGAGACCTTCGATATGTGGCGCTCCCTTGCTGGCAATGACCATCAACGCGTAGCAGAAGGCCGAGGCGATGCCGTACACGATGCCCGCGATGGGCATATTGCCGCCGAGACCTTGGGCTGCGATGAGGAAGGCGCCGCAGGCGACGGCTATGAAGCCGGTAATTTTACCGCCGGTCAGCTTCTCGCCAAAAATGAGCGGGGAGAGGGCCATAACGATGATGGGACCGCAGTAATACAGCAGCGAGGATACGCCGACGCCGATCGTCTGGTAGGCGCGGAACAGAAAAATCCAGCTGGCGCCCAGCGCGGCTCCCGAGAGGAGAAGGGCTGCGGCTTCGCGGGGGCGAGATGGCGCCTGCAGTTTATGGCGTTGAGTGATGGCGAGGATGGTGACAAGCGAGAGTGCGCCCAAAAACGTGCGCAGGAGCACGATATCAGAGCTCGGCAGCGCGATGGCAGCGGCGATGATGCCGTTTGAGCCAAACAATAGCAATGCTGCTAAGTACGTAAACAGTCCGTTGTTCATGCGCTGACATCCCCTCTATATCCGAACATGTTCACTATGGGTGAACTGGCTTTAGAAGAAAAGCGAATATAATGCATGGCAAACATGACAAAAACTCATGCAAGGGTGGGGACGTGCCGTGGAGACCAATATCCAAAAGATGCAAGTGCTGCTTGAGACGGTGCGTGCCGGCAGCTTTACGCGTGCTGCAGAGCGGCTGAGCTATTCGCAGTCGGGCGTGAGCCGCATGGTGGGCGACCTTGAGGCAGACTGGGGTTTTAAGGTGCTTGATCGCAGCCGCGAGGGCGTGGTGCTTTCTGCCGACGGGCGGCAGGTCATGCCGGCAGTCGAGGCGTTATGCGAAGAGTTTGGCCGCCTGCAGCGACGCGTGGACGAGATGCGAGGGCTCATGCGTGGCAAGATCTGTATCGGTACGTTTTCGAGTGTGGCGACCCATGTACTGCCGCCGGTGATCGCGCGGTTTCGCGCCGATCATCCGGACGTCGATTATGAGTTGCTGATGGGCGATTACTCCGAGATTGAGCAATGGGTAGCGGAAGGCCGCTGCGACCTGGGCTTTATTCCGCGCGAGCCACGCGGCGCCGGCATGGCGTCGCGGCCGTTGGTACAAGACGAGCTGATGGCCGTGGTGCCAGCGGGCTCCTCGCTTGCCACCGCGGAGGTCGTTTCCCTTGCCGATTTGGCCAACGAGCAGTTTATTCTGCTGGAACGCGGTAGCGACGACGAGATTACGCCGCTGTTCCGTCGGGCGGGGCTGACGGTGCGCTCCAAGCTGTCGACCTGGGATGACTATGCGATTATGGCCATGGTCGAGGACGGCCTGGGCGTGAGCATTCTTCCCGCGCTCATCTTGCGCCGCTGCCAGTTCGATGTTGCCGTGCGCCCGCTCGAGGGACATCCTCATCGGCAGATCAACGCCATATACCGCACCGCCGACGTTTCGCTCGCGGCGGCTCGTTTCCTCGAATATCTCTAAAAGCGCGTGCCCGTTGTCCACCTCGGGACGATTCTCGGGGTTCGGTACATTTTCTTGTGAAATTGAACTTCCAGATAATGCGCCGCGCTATACTGCTTGCTAAATTGAACCTTGGTTCAATTCGTGTTCTATAAATTGAACTTTGCCAGCAAGGAGGTTCCTGTGGCCCAAGAGACGTTTAGCGATCGCCTGCGACAGACCATGTCCGATCGCGACGTTCGCCAGTCGGACGTAATCCGCGCATCGGAGATGCTCGGCAAAAAACTCGGCAAGAGTCAGATGAGCCAATATGTGAGTGGCAAGACGATTCCGCGGCGCGATGTGGCAGAGCTGCTCGCCCGCATTTTGGAGGTCGATGTTTCCTGGCTGCTTGCCGGTGACGCCGATCAAGGCGAGACATCATCGCCTCGCAACGATTCCAAGCCCGAACCCCATCCCTCAGCTCAAATTGCAAGGAGCACCACCATGCGTACTTTTTCTAAATCCACCAAGCTTGATAACGTCCTGTATGACGTGCGCGGTCCCGTCGTCGACGAGGCTGCCCGCATGGAGGACGAGGGCGAGCGCATCCTCAAGCTCAATATCGGCAATCCGGCGCCCTTCGGTTTCCGCACGCCCGATGAGGTCATCAAGGACATGCGCCAGCAGCTGCCCGACTGCGAAGGCTATTCCAACTCGCGTGGCCTGTTCTCCGCGCGCAAGGCGATCATGCAGTATTCGCAGATCAAGGGCCTGCCCAACGTTCAGATGGAGCATATCTACACGGGCAACGGCGTGTCCGAGCTCATTCAGCTTTCGATGAACGCGCTGCTCGACAATGGCGACGAGATTCTGATCCCCAGCCCCGACTATCCGCTCTGGACGGCGTGCGCAACCCTTGCTGGCGGTCATCCCGTACATTATCTGTGCGATGAGCAGGCGGATTGGTATCCCGACCTGGAGGATATGGAGTCCAAGATTACGAGCGCGACCAAAGCCCTCGTCATCATCAACCCCAACAACCCCACGGGTTCTGTCTATCCGCGCGAGGTGCTCGAGGGCATCGTCGAGATTGCACGCAGGCATCAGCTGATGATCTTTGCCGATGAGATCTACGACCGCCTGTGCATGGACGGCTACGAGCACGTCTCGATTGCCTCGCTCGCCCCCGACCTGCCCTGCGTTACCTTTAGCGGTCTGTCCAAGTCGCACATGATTGCGGGCTATCGTATTGGCTGGATGGTGCTTTCGGGCAACCAGCGCTGCATGAGCGACTTCATCATGGGCATCAACATGCTCTCTAACATGCGCCTGTGCTCCAACGTGCCGGCTCAGTCGATCGTCCAGACGGCGCTCGGCGGCCATCAGTCGGTTAACGACTACATCCGCCCCGGCGGTCGTGTCTACGAGCAGCGCAACTTTGTGTATGAGGCGCTCAGCAAGATCGATGGCATCTCGGTGGTCAAGCCGCGTGCGGCGTTCTATATCTTCCCCAAGATGGATGTGAAGAAGTTCAACATCACCGATGACGAGCAGTTTGCCCTTGACCTGCTGCACGAGAAGAAGATCCTCATCACGCGCGGCGGCGGCTTTAACTGGGCTGAGCCCGACCACTTCCGCATCGTGTACCTGCCGCGCATGGAAGTGCTCAAAGAGTCGCTCGAAGATCTCGCCGACTTCTTCGACCATTACCGCCAGAGCTAATTAGTTCCGCCGTTCTACCGAACGGCGGACCGCTTGACGAGCCGCATTCACGCCAATCTGACGTTCAATTTCGAGGGCGCGACCAGAAGGTCAGCGCCCTCTCATTTCACGTCACCTTGGCGCAAATGCGGCTCGCTCGCTGTCGTGTGCTCAGCCTGCGGCGTTACCATGGTCCATTAGGGACGGAGGAAAACAGATCATTTTCCTTGGTTCGCGGAACTAGATCACGATGCCGTTGCAGTGGTCGATTTCGTGTTGGATGATCTCGGCGGTGTAGCCCGAGAAGTTTTTGATGCGGTGGACGAAGTTCTCGTCCAAATACTCAACCTTAATGCGGCGATAGCGGGTACAGGGACGCTCGCCGATCAGCGAGAGGCATCCTTCGCTCGTCTGATAGGCATTGACCTGCTCAAGAATTTGAGGGTTGTACATCAGGAGTGTCCTGTTGCCGTCCTTTACGCAGATGATGCGTTTGCGCACGCCGATCATGTTGGCGGCGAGGCCCACGCACTCGCGCTCATGCTCGTGGAGTGTATCCAGGAGATCCTGCCCGGTTGCGGCATCGTCGGGTCCCGCGTCTTCGGAAGGCAGACGCAAAAAGAACTCGGATTTCATGATGGGCTTAATCATGGCGGGCTCCTCATGTCTTATGCTTTCGTGGACTTTTAATAATAGCGCGGAAGGAAAGCTGTGCGTCCGCGTTACAATCTTTCGATGTTGGACCATGTTGCCAGATTCGTCGTGTACGGCGTCTGGCGTAAGTCTAGGGCTCATTTTTCGCCCTGGACCGTTCCTCTGGGGCGATGCGACTGTCGTTCCAAGAGGAAGGAAATGCATGGGGAGCAAATCTCAGCAACAAGTTCAAGTAACGCCATCGGCCTCTGCGGCGATTCTCGTCGTAATGTGTATTGCAGCCTTTGTCGCCGCGTTTAACGAGAACATCATTAACGTGGCGTTGCACGACATTATGGCAGCCTTTTCGGTGGGTGCCACCACGGCACAGTGGCTCGTCTCGGGCTACATGATCGTGACGTCGATTTTTACGGCCATCATGGCCTTCCTGTCCGGCCGTTTCTCGACGCGCAAGCTGTTGTTTTTTGCATGCGGATGCATGGTCGCCGGCGAAGTCCTGTGCCTGGTCGCTCCGTCGTTTAGCGTTTTGCTGCCAAGTCGTATTTTGCAGGCTGCGGGATCGGGCATCTTGTTCCCGCTCATGATGAACGTGGTGCTGTCTTGCGCCCCGCGCGAGAAGCTCGGTCTGTATCTGAGCCTGGGTGGTGCCTGCATTACGCTGGGGCCGGCGTTTGGGCCCGTGATCAGTGGTCTTATGTGCACGTTGTTTGGCTGGAGGGCGGTGTTCGTAGTGCCGCTGGTGGGCGGCATTGTGGTCGCTGTGGCGGGCGTAAAGCTCGTTCAGAATGTCGGAGAGCGCTCGAACACCACGCTTGATATTCTGTCGGTTGTTTTGCTCGCCGCCGGCATTACGGCATTTGTGTATTCCGTAGGCGAGTTCTCGACCAATCTGACCACCGGCATCGCGACGCTCTTCGCCGCCGTTGTGCTGCTCGGCCTGTTTGCGGCCCGTCAGCTCAAGCTCGAGCATCCGGTGCTTAACGTGCGTCCCATGGCGAGCGTGCGCTTTTGGCCTGCGTGCCTGCTTGTGGTGGTGTCGATGATGACGACGTTCTCGATGAGTGTTTTGTTGCCGCTCTATTTTGAGGGCGCATACGGCATGACCGCACTTGTTGCGGGCCTGCTCATTTTGCCGGCAATTGCCTGCAACGCCGTGACCTCGATTGTGGGCGGACGCGTGATGGACGCCCGTGGCGCATGGCCGCTGCTGCCGGTCGGCTTTGCCCTGATTGCCGTGGGGCAGACTGCAATTTCGATGACGGCGGCAAGCATGAACATCGGCGTTGTCGTGGCACTGACCGTTGTGGTGTATGCCGGAGTCGGTTTGGTGCTGAGCCCCTCGCAGACGGCCGGCTTGGAGACGCTGCCTGCCGCTGAGCATCCCCACGGAACGGCATTGCTCAACACGTGGAACATGATTGCCGCATCGTTTGGCCCGTCCCTGTTTATCGGCCTGCTCTCGAGTTCTGCGGCGACTGCCGGCGCCGCTGGCATTGCGACCGACGTTACCCAAGCGATTGGATTTGCAGCTGCCGTGCGCGTGGCGGCTGTAATTGCCGTGGTCGGGTTCGTGACATCGCTGGTGTACGCTCGTCGCGAGTCACACATGTCGCATTAATGTGTGCACATAGATTCTGCAGCTAGATTGGATGGCGACACCATAAACTAATGGACGTTTTGCCGAGAGGCATGAATGTTTAAAGCGCAAAGAGTGCGCGACGGGCCCCGCGAATGGGGCGATGATGCCCGAGAGGGCCAAGAAGGAGTCTCATGTCCGAGAACGAAGAGATCATGAACGAGACCGAGAACGAGACCATGGCTGCCGAGGTTGAGGCAGTCGAGACCGTGGAGACCGAAGCTTCCGAGGTTGAGGCTGCTGACGAGGTTTCCGCCGAGGAGGAGGCCGAGGTTGTCGAGGCCGCCGTTGATTACGATGACGAAGAGCTGATGGACAAGATGCAGAAGGCCGCCCGCCTGCTGCGTAGCCGTCGCTTTGCTATTTCCAAGGAGGAGGAGGCCAAGGCCGAGCGCATGGCGAACATCGAGCGCGCCATCAAGCTTCTTGACCTCAAGCCCAAGATGGAGCAGAAGGAAATGTCCGACCTGCTGGGCATGCGCCTCCGTGAGCTCGATGGCCTGATGGCCGAGGCCGAGGCTGCCGATCTGGTCGGCCGCATCGACGACGCCGAGGGCGATATGCGCAAGATTGTTGTCTTCGCCGCCGAGGATGCCGCAGAGGGCCTGGTCGAGCTTGCCAACAAGAAGGAGAAGCTCCTGCCCGAGCTTTCTTACGAGGAGGCCACCGAGCTGATGGCCGCTCTCGATAAGGTTATCGCTCCGCTCGTCGCCATGGGCCTGGACGAGGACCGCGGTCCTCGCGGCGGCCGTGACGACCGTGGCGGTCGCGGTGGCGATCGAGGCGGCCGTGGCGGCTTTGGTGACCGCGGTGGCCGTGGCGGCGACCGTGGCGGTCGCGGTGGCGATCGCGGCGGCCGTGGCGGCTTTGGTGACCGTGGCGGCGACCGTGGCGGTCGCGGCGGCTTTGGCGGCAACCGTGGTGGCTATGGCGATCGCGGTGGCAACCGTGGCGGCTTCGGCGGCAACCGTGGTAACGACCGCGGCGGTCGCGGTGGCGATCGTGGCGGCCGCAACGGCGGCGGCTTCCGCGGCAACCGTTTTTAGTTGGGTTACGCGGTTTTACCAAACCGCGTAACTAGTTGACGCTGCGCGCCCACCAGAGCGACAACTTGTCATTCAAAGAGGACGGCATGACCAGAAGGTCTATGCCGTCCTCTTTTCATGCCAATTTGTTCGCTCTGGTAGGCGCTCGCTGTCGGTGCCAAAACATCGGCATTGCCATGATCCAGACCTGCTAAAAGATAGTCGTTGGGGACGTTCTTGTTTGACTAGTCGTTTAAGAACGTCCCCAACGATTGCATAGCATGAGAGTGGATAATCTCCCGGTTTGAGTCTGCATTCAAGCTCAAAGTGGGAGATCATCCACTCTCGTTTCGTTTGTTGATTTCGATGCCTACATTTGGAGGAACAGTTCGTGGAGGCGGGTATCGTCGTCGAGCTCGGGGTGGAAGGTTACGCCGAGCTGGTTGCTTTGGCGGGCGGCGACGATACGGCCGTCGACTTTTGCTAAGACCTTGGCGTCGCCGTGGACCTCGACGATGCGGGGCGCGCGGATAAACGTCAGCGGCACTTCACCGTCGATGCCGGCTACCTGCCCCTTGGTTCGAAAGCTGCCGAGCTGCCTGCCGTAGGCATTGCGCTCGACAAGTACATCCATGGTTGCCAAACGCGGCGTGCCCTTATCGTCGTGGGCGGCAAGGTCGCGCGCCAGCAGAATCAAGCCGGCGCAGGTGCCCAGGACGGGCATGCCTTCAGCGATACGGGCACGAAGCTCCTCGAGCATGCCCAACTCATCAAGCAGCATCCCTTGAACGGTAGACTCGCCGCCGGGAAGTACCAGGCGGTCAAAGTCCTGCTTCAAATCAGCCGCCTGCCTCAGCTCAATACAACGTGCGCCCAGCTCGGATAGCCTTGCCTCGTGCTCGGTAAAAGCACCTTGGACCGCCAGCACGGCGACCGTCTGGTCTGCGTAATCGCTCATGTGCGATCCTTTCTGCTGGACTAGCGCCCGCGCTCCTCCATGATGATCTCGATCTCGTCGGCGTTGATGCCCACCATGGCCTCGCCCAGGTCCTCCGAAAGCTCGGCGATGAGCTTGGCATCGGTGAAGTTTGCCACGGCCTTGACGATGGCGGCTGCGCGCTTGGCGGGGTCGCCGCTCTTAAAGATGCCCGAGCCGACAAAGACGCCTTCGGCGCCCAGCTGCATCATCAGCGCGGCGTCGGCGGGGGTCGCTACGCCGCCGGCGGCAAAGTTCACGACGGGAAGCTTACCCGTGGCATGGACCTCGCGCACCAGCTCGACCGGAACCTGCAGTTGCTTGGCTGCCTCAAAGAGCTCATCGTCGCGCAGGGCGACAACGTCGCGGATCTGCTTTTGGATCTTGCGCATGTGGCGTACGGCCTGAACGACGTCGCCCGTGCCCGGCTCACCCTTGGTGCGAATCATAGTGGCGCCCTCGGCAACACGGCGCAACGCCTCGCCCAGATCGCGGGCGCCGCAGACAAACGGCACGTCAAACTGGGTCTTGTCGATGTGATAGACGTCATCGGCGGGGGAGAGAACCTCGGACTCGTCGATGTAATCGATCGCGATGGCCTGCAGGACCTGCGCCTCGACAATGTGACCGATGCGGCACTTGGCCATGACGGGGATGGAGACGGCCTCTTGGATGCCCTTGATCATCTTGGGGTCGCTCATGCGCGAGACGCCGCCTGCGGCACGGATGTCGGCCGGGATGCGCTCGAGTGCCATGACGGCGCAGGCGCCTGCCTCCTCGGCGATGCGCGCCTGCTCGGGCGTGGTGACGTCCATGATGACGCCGCCCTTGAGCATCTGCGCGAGTTCGCGGTTGAGTTTGACGCGATCGGCCTTGCTGGTCTGTTCTGCCATGGTTGCTCCCTTGGTTGGCATGTGCATTGCTTGACGGAACATCCTATCGGGGAGCTGGGTATGGCGAAATACTCAGATTTCGAGATAATGACAAGGTCAGACTAATACCAGATTGAATGACTTAATAAGGCCAGGTGACAAACTCATGCTTGACTACAATTTGGAAAAACGCGGCGGAGCATCGCTCTATGAGTATGTTTACCAGCAAATTCGAGATGATATCGTTGCTGGACGCATTGCGGCGGGGGAGCATCTTCCGTCTAAGCGTGCCTTTGCCAGCCATCTGGGAATCAGTGTCATTACCATCGAGAATGCATATAGCCAGTTACTTGCCGAGGGCTATATTTGCTCAAAGCCGCGTCGTGGCTACTACGCTTGTGAGCTTCCGGATGCACCGGTTTTGCCTTTGGCTGAGACAGAGTTTGATCGAGATTCCGCTCCTGCGGGTCTTAACGCACATGATGTTGATGGACGGGTCGAGCAATTCGACGCACTTTCTCCTTCCACTTTGGAGGCGGCGCGGCTTTGGCAAAGCGCACTGCGGGCGACGCTGGCATCCGAAGATGAGCGCGAGATCTTTTCGCCCGCACCGGTACAGGGCACCGTTCGGCTACGATGCGCAATTGCTCATCATCTGCGCGGGACGAGGGGTATGAATGTCGACCCCGACAACATTGTTATCGGTGCGGGCGCCCAGCTGCTCGATACCATGTTGGTTCAGCTGCTTGGCGCGGACAAGGTGTATGCCGTTGAGGATCCGGGCTATTTGCGCCTGACGCGCATCTATCAGGCTATGGGCTGCCAAGTACGACATATCCCGTTGGATGACGACGGCGTGGACCTGAGCGCTCTGCAGAAAACCGGGGCCGATATCCTTCACCTGATGCCGTCCCATCAGTATCCGACCGGCCTTGTGACGAGCATTGCGCGTCGCTATGCGCTGCTGAGCTGGGCCGCCGAACAGCCGGGCCGATATCTCATCGAAGACGACTTCGATTGCGAGTTTCGGCTTGCCGGCAAGCCGATTCCTGCGCTCGCGTCGATCGATGCCGCCCAGTCGGTTATCTACACCAACACGTTTTCGAAGAGCCTTTCATCGGCGTTGCGTCTAGCGTACATGGTGTTGCCCGATGAGCTAATGGAGCGGTTTAGGCGCAACCTTGGTTTCTACGCCTCGTCGGTGAGCTCTGTTGACCAGGTCGCTTTGGCGCGTTTGCTGGAATCTGGTGATTACGAGCGACATGTGAACCGCGTGCGCGTTCGTGCTCGCGAGGCGCGTGATGGCCTGACCTCGCTTGTACGGAAAGCGTTTCCGGCAGGGGAGGTCTCGATCGAACACGCAGACGCGGGCCTTTACTGCACTGTGGTTGCGGAGTGCGAAGCGGGCGGAAGCTCTTTTGCGCAGGCCCTCACGCGCTCGAGTATCCCTTTTGTCGATATCAGTGACTGTTATTGGTGTGCCGATGGCGCATCTGTCCCTAAAAACTCAACTCAAAATCTTGTCCAGTATGACGATTTGAGTCCAAAAATGCTTAATACCTTGGAATTGCAGCTAATGGGGGGGGTGCTCTGCAACCTAAGTGAGTAGACTTTTAGCACTTTGGCGACCAGGCAGTTTTGTAACAAGTTATCTACCTGCGGTTTTGAAAAGCAGGAAGACCGGCCTGCTCGGAATGTTCAAAAAAGTCTACTCACTTGCCGCGTAAAGCTTCTGCATGAGAAAAAAATGGGGTTTTCAACAGGGCTTCGTCCAGCTCTCGACAAGCTTTTGGCCAGTTGGGGAGGGCTGTTGAAAACTTGGCAGTCCGTTCGGCGCCATTTTTGGTGCGTTCGCGCCAATGCGTGACTGACTGGGTTGAAATTCGTGTTCTCCTGTGCCTATGAAGGATCTACTTTGTGACATATCGGCTTTTAGGTACTGGCGTTTGCCTCCTCAAGTCCGTGCTTTGTGTCCGCCGCTTCCACGACCGGAAGAAGACCGGCAGCGATATGATCTCGCCCGCAACCCGACGGCTGCGGTCGCACTCGGTTTTCCGTTGTATACATTGGTTCGGACGAGAAACAAACGGACTTGTCCAGCCAGCATTAGGCAGCGGCTGTTTCTTGGTGAGCTTCCCAGGGAATCCGTGCTGGAAACGGAGCATGGGTTTTTGATTACGTCTCCTCTACTGACGGCATTCATCATGTCGCGGCACCTGACGGATCTCCAGCTTCTTTTTGTGTTGGCAGAGATGTGCGGCTTGTTTGCGGTGTGTGCCCTGCCAGCGGCACTTGAGGCGGAGCTTTCGCGTGCAATTGATTCGGGCGCGATTTCGACAACGTTCGGTTGGGTGCGCTGCCCGTCCGAGGACGGCACCGCCTCAAATTTATGGCGTCGAGACGCTTTGGTTTTGGGCGGAGACCTTGACCGTTTTTGTTCAGATGTTTGCGGGATGCGTTGCGGCGATAGATTTATGGCGGTATCGCAACTCGTTCCATTGGGTGCCGCGTCGCCTTTTGAGGTCGAGGCGTATTTGTTGCTTGGACTGCCGCGAGCCCTGGGAGGCGAAGGTTTTTGCGGCATAGAGCTTAATGTTGAAGTGATGCTAAACACAAGTGCTCGAGCGATTGTGGGAAAGTCCCGTGTATATATCGACCTACTTCTTTCTTCACCGGACGGTAGGCGACAGGTGGCCATTGAATGTCAGGGAAAGGCCTCGCACGGACGCGCAGGGGATGGCTTGCGTGACGCTGACCGCATGACGGCCCTTCAGGCCATGGGCTACGATGTGCTTCTCCTTACACACAGACAGATATCGGATGAGGATAGATTCCGCGCGATCGTTAAGGCCGTATGCAGGATGCTCGATGCTGAATATCGTGATAAAAGCTCGGATGAGCAAAGGGCTGAGACATTACTCCGGTCTGAACTATTCGTTGACTGGACAAAATTGGGAGTAATCGACGGAAAGATGCCCGTTAGACACAAAATGGCTCGATCGTGGACGGCTGCGAATCTAAGTGAGTAGACTTTTGGCACTTTGGCGACTAGGTCGTTTTGCAACAAGGCATTTACCTGCGGCTTTATAAAGTGATATGGATGGTCTGCTCGGCAAGTTCCAAAAAGTCTACTCACTTAGTTTTTGACGAGAAGCCGATGCCGAAGACGGTCCTATTTCAGGGCGTTAACAAGTTCGTGAGGCGCGAAAAAGGCCCGAACCAATACGGTCCGGGCCTCATCGAGCTTGAGGTTATGTCTCAGGCGGTTGGCTTAGCCAAAGTAGCGCTTGAGCAGGCCGGCGAAAGCCTTGCCGTGGCGGGCCTCGTCGCGAGCCATCTCGTGCACGGTGTCGTGGATGGCATCGAGGCCAGCGGCCTTGGCGCGCTTAGCAAGATCGGTCTTGCCGGCGGTGGCGCCGTTCTCGGCCTCAACGCGCATCTCGAGGTTCTTCTTGGTAGAGTCGGTCACGACCTCGCCCAGGAGCTCAGCGAACTTGGCGGCGTGCTCGGCCTCCTCGTGGGCAGCCTTCTCCCAGTACAGGCCGATCTCGGGATAACCCTCGCGATGGGCGACGCGAGCCATGGCCAGGTACATACCGACCTCGGAGCACTCGCC